>JAFCEI010000026.1 GCA_017609245.1 Candidatus Woesearchaeota archaeon
TGTTATCTGGTCTTCACTTGCATCAATGTCTTTTACTTCAAGTATCCTTGTAACAGCGCTTGTCCCACTACCTTCCTGCAAGATGATTATGTTATCTTCAGCCAAACCAATGTATTCTCCGGTTAGGTTGAATAAATCATCCTGTATGGTGATATTCTCTGAAGGGTTGTTTCCTTCGTAAGGACTAAAGCTGTATACGTCACCATCTCTGTTTGTAAATGTTATCTCTAGTTCATCGCCGCTTCTTTTCAGTTTTGTCAGTTCTTTGCTGCTTGACATCAAGCCTGGGACTGCTGATACAAAGCTTAGCTTGAATGTTCCAAACAATGGGTCAACAAAGTCTTCACCTATCTCTAGGTATTTCTTTTCATCGTCATCCATGTCTGATGGTGTTACTGTGATGTTTATCTGATCCAATGCGTCTACATCATCTACATCAACTGTTACACCTTCAAGATCATCTCCATCGATCTCTACCTGTTGGTCACTTCCTTCTGGGAACACGATTTTTTCGCTACCAACAAACAACTCTACAGAAGCTGTTTCTATAGGAACTGTCTGCATGAAGATCTCGCTGATATAATAATCTCCAGCAACTGTGTCACCTTCTTCAACTTGGTATGCTTTGTCGTTGATCTTTATTGTTGCTTCATCACTGTCTGTGTTAGCACCAACCAGCTCGATTGTATCATCACCGATGGTAACTGATTCACCTACATCAAGAACTCTTGTTACATCAGATGCATAGAATACCAGTTCATCATCGCCTGCTTCCATGTCAGGATCAAATGTAAGTGTTTTTCCAGCGATAACAATCTTTTCATTGTCATCAAGTGCTGTTGCATTTAATGTGTCATCAAATTCGATAACTATCTGATATGCATCATCAGAACTTTGGTCAATGTACAGAACTGGCACTTCATCAGCTGCTGCATCTTCATTAGCAACATAGTCATCTGAATCCAATGCTCCGAAAGCGATTGCATCACCACTTAGCTGGATCTCTTGGTCATAATCATAGTCTTCATCATCTGTCTCGTCTGTCACTGTTCCGTCTGCAAGTATTGTTGGCAGGTCATTCTTGTTGATCTTTTCATCAACATCGCTTAATGAATCGCCATAGTTCAAGTCACTTGCTGTTCCTTCAATCAATACACTCTCTCCGCTTACTGTTACTGTTTCTGCTGCACCTTCTACAGGTTCAGTCATCTTTGCCTGCAAACTAGCTGCTATGTCAGTTACACCGATCACGTCAGAACTAGCTGCTGCTGCTCCTACCACTAAGATTGCATCTAAGTCACCATCGCTTAAGAATGGTGCTGGGTAGTCGCTTAAGCTTGCTGCTGTTGCTCCCATCACAGTTGCTCCTAGCATTACTGCTCCGGATGACACTGCAGCAATCTTTTTTATTGCTTTACTCAGTTTCATCTAAACACCTCCGTGTTTTTTCTTTTTTCTGAGGACTAGAAATTCTTTGTTTGGCTAGCCTCTTTTTTGTTTCGTTTTGCGCAAATCTCCAGTGTTCTAGCAACACTGAATAATGATATTTTATATATGACGGTTTATAAAAGTTTCGTTGATTGTATATTGTCAAAACTATATATGAAACTATACCTTTCTTAGTTTACCGACGATATTTTTGTTACTGGTAGGAAGGTACAAAGCGTATGATGCGAGTCTAACAAAATAATCTGACCAAGGCTGCAGGAAGAAAGTCGAGGAGATAATAAAAGAAAAGGATGCGGGGAGGAGGATACAGAACCAAGTGCAAAATCACTTGACACCTTGTGGGTTTCGCCTTTGGCTCAAGCCCACTAAAAGTTAAGATTTGCACATCATTAAGTCCACTGCTCACCCTGCTGATAAGGGTCTTATGAAAATAAAAAAAGGATGCGGGGAGGAGGATTCGAACCCCCGTAGGCACTAAGCCAACAGGTCCTAAGCCTGTCCCGTTTGGCCATTGCGGCAAGCCTGCTTATGCAGACAAGTCTCCGGCATCCCCGCATAATTACAAGAATTTAATTGTGCTATAAAAAACTATTGATTTATCTCTTCTTTTGCCAAGAATAAGATCTTAGTTTGGAACTGTTTCCGTAGCCGCAGCTGGAGCACTTTTTTTTCCTGATATGATATGTCCTCTTACCGCAACGCCTGCACTTGATCATGCTGATCTTGCCAGACTTTTTTCCCATAGAAGGAGTTCCTTTAGTCATTATGATTCACCAAGATTTTACTCAGGGGATATTATGATTATCGTGTCTCCTCTTATGAAGACTGATCCCAGTTTTCTTGTTAGTTCTCCGTTAACTCTCTCTTCTGCTTCTTCCAAAACTACATTTATGTGGATGTCAAATGCTTTTAGCTTGCCGACAAACTGCTTATTGTTTTTCAGTTCAACAACAACTCTTTTGTCTCTTGCTGCATTCAGCATATCTAATGGTCTGTTTTCCATATTTAATTACCCCCTTAAACAAATAAAAACAAATATAATATTCTGTAATTGTTTATAAATGTTTGTGTTAGATGTGTTGTTTGTGCTATCACGTTTTTAGTTCGCATACATTACATCACTTCAGGTGATATATATGTATAAACTAAATTTTAATAAGCGAGTATGGATTGTCAAACAATATTCAAAGGGAGTTTCTACTTCTAAAATAGCGGTGAGTCAATCTATAACACCAAGAACAGTGCAGATGATTGTGAAGACTTATAAAGAGGGCGGCATTATAATGAAGCGAGGCTTCATATGAGTCTAAATTATAAAACTCCTAAAGAGGTATGGGACGAATTAGTTTCGTGATGCGAAGCAGTTTTGGGATAACAGAGTGTTGTTGTCAAAAGAAAAGATATATAAATAAGTTGAATGCTTTGTTATACTATGATTATCCAAAAAAGGCCAAAAAGAAAAGTAAGCGGCGGAAGATACAGGAAAGCTAGAAAGAAGAGGCTTGCTGACCTGGGAAATGTGCCTACCCTTACAAAGGTTGGCAAAGCAAGAATAAAAACAACCAGAGGAAGAGGAGGAAACCTGAAACAAAAGGCACTGACCGCTGATGTTGCCAATATTTATGATCCTAAAACAAAAAAATATTCTAAAGCAAAGATATTGTCTGTTGTTGACAATCCTGCAAACAGGCATTATACAAGAAGAAATATCATGACAAAGGGTACAATCATCGACACTGATAAAGGCAAGGCAAGAGTCACCTCAAGGCCTGGACAGGAAGGTAGTGTCAATGCTGTTCTGATGCAAAATGAATGAGCTTATTGCGTTATTGACTGAAAAAATCCCTGCAGCAAAACAAGACAATATATTTACATTTCTTCTTTCAATTGTAAAAGAAAACAATATTTCTGAACTTGAGCAGCTGAAAGAACGCATAAACCTGGATATTGGCTCGTGCCAGAACTGGTTGGATGAGAACAAGGAAGGATCAACAGTCAATGACATCAGAAGAGAGTATGCCAAGAAGCTGGCTCATCTAAAAGATGTCCAGGAATTAATTAATAACTACTTGTAAGTAATTAAAATAGTAAGTTTTATATATGACTGTTTTTTGATAAATCATATGAAACAACCTGAATTATTTAATGAGTATAGTGCTGCAGAAGCTCGTGCAAGACACATGGCTGCACTTGAAGGCGGATGGGCATTTATTCCTGAAGAAGAAAGAGACGCGGCTATTGCTGAATACATGGATGATGTTAAAAAGGAGACATTGGAGAACAAGCCTATATTAGATTCATGGATGAAAAAAGTGAAAAATAAAAAAAAGCTTAAAAAGAAAATTGCAAGCCGTGTCAGGAACAATAAGAAAAATTACGGCATCACTTTCAAGTTGCTTGAAGAGATTGATTTCTTCGGGCTGCAGAATATTTACAGAGGTATTTATAACATAAACCAGCCCAAAGACATGCTTGAAGCTAAAAATGCTTTTGAGATTCTTGCCACTTACATGGGCGCTTATTTTGTCAAAAAAGATGACGCATTGTTTGACAGTCTTGAGTTTGAGCCATTTGACCGTATAATCGGAAAAATAGACCAGCAGGCATATAGAAGGAATGCAAAGATCAGAACATTAAAGAATATCTGCACTGGGCCTTTCTCAACTAAAAAGGGCGATCTGAAAGGCAGGATGGTGTCTCTGGATGATGAGGTCAAAAAGGAATTTTTAATATCATTTAAAAAACCTTATCTGCATTCTTATCAGGAATATAAGGCTGATATCATGGCAAAACGCTGGTCAGACATAAATTATGGATTCGGAGCTTCAGTAGGTTCAGGGTATATCCCTAAAAACAGGTATGTTGGGGCGATCCATGATGTTATCCAAAACATCTATAGCAAGAATAATAAATAAGTTTTGATTTCTTTTATCTATGAACAAAATATCTAAGGTTTATGATAGGTTGCATAAACAGTTCGGCAGGCAGAGATGGTGGCCGACTGTTTCAAAGAACAAAAAATTTGAGGTGGTGATTGGGGCTGTTTTGACCCAGAATACATCATGGAAGAATGTTGAGAAAGCTATCTTGAATCTAAATGATGCTGGGCTGATTGATGCTGAGAAATTAGCTGAAGTAAATGTTAAAAAGCTTGCTGGATTGATCAGGCCTGCAGGGTATTACAATCAAAAGGCTGAGAGATTGAAGATCATTGCCAGGTTTTTCCTTGAAAACAAGAATCCTACAAGGGATGAGTTACTGGGTGTGAAAGGGATTGGTCCTGAGACTGCTGATTCTATCTTATTATATGCTTATAATAAACCTTTTTTTGTGATCGATGCGTATACGAGACGGATTATGAAGAGGATTGGTTATTGTGAGGATAGTTATGAGGGATTACAAAAGCTATTTGAGAAAAACCTGCCTAAGAGTTATAAGATTTTTAATGAATACCATGCTCTCCTGGTTGAGCTGGCAAAAATACACTGCAGGAAAAAGCCAGAGTGTTCAGGATGTCCTGTAAAATCTATGTGCTTAAACAAGAAAGATTAATAAATAAAAAGAATTAATAGTATATAAAAGAGGTGTGTAATGGACATTACTGTAAGTTCAATTATAATTATTGCTGTTTTTCTTGTAATCTTGTTTGTATTGAGGAAGGTTTCTAAGATCGCATTTAAGATAGTTAGCCTGATATTTTTAGCGAGTTTTATCGGGAGTTTAGTGCTTGGGTTTCTTGTTTTTCAGGATTTGAAAGACCTTAGTCAGAATTGGGAGAGTTCTGACAAGATACTTGTGCTTGCAAATGATAAAATATATGCTGCTGTAATGACCACTTTTAGTGATGCAGGAGGAGAGCCTCAGATGATTGATGATCTCAGCAGATATCAGTCTGCATATCTGTCAGGAGATTATGAGACAATGCTGGGCTCTAATTACAAGCTGTTCATATTTAAATTAAGCATGTTCGAGAAGAACGATGAAGAGATTGAGGCTGGAGAAACAACCCTGAGCAAGAGGGAGCTTATTGATGCTATTGAGAGTGAAGATGCAGTTGGCATGATTGCTGTTGAGTTAGCTAAAGACAGCGGAGCTCCTGTGGATGCTATAAAATCCCAGACACTGGATGAATTTGGCAGCGATACAAAATACAAAGGGCTGCTTTTTGGGCTGCTGCTGCAAGATGGCATGCAGAATGACCCGTTGTTTATATTCAAGCAATATAGTTCAGGAAACATTGTCATATATCCTGAAACCATCACATTCAAGCTGATCAAAGCACTCCCTTTTTCATTGATAGAGGGGGTTGCTGAGAAAGTAATAGGAAATATTAAAGGATGAAAATCGTGATTAAAAGATTATTATTGTGCCTGATATTTTTACTTGCATGCCTGACACCAGTCATGGCTGCAGAAGAAAAGCAGATCTACGATGGCTGGGTGTTTTCTGAGCAGAGCGTCTATGTTGACAACCAGGTTTTTCACTTCTGGCTGCAGGACAGGGGACAGGAGCTGGTCGCAAGATATGAAGATACATACCTGGTGATCGACAGATATGATTGTGAACAAGAGGATTACATAAAAATATGCTATACTGAAAGAGAGTTTGACGTCAGAGAGGAAGAGAACAAGGCAAAGGTTGTCATATATTCATTAAGGCCTGACATCACCATAACCAGAACAATCGATAAAAAATCATTCTTGGTTGGCGAGGAAGCAACAATAACAGTTGAGCTGACAAATGAAGGGATAAAGACTGCTTCAGATGCAAGATATGTTGAAAGATTTCCGAGCTTTATCGAGATTACAGATTCAGACGGGGTAGAGGTCAATGGCTCAACAGTCATATGGGAAGGAAAGATCAAAGAAGATGAAACAGAAGAGCTTGAATACACCATCAAGTCGAGCAGAGAGATTGACCAAAGGATAAAAGCAAGGTTTGATTATTTTGACGGTTCAACAAACAAGATTGAATATTCCAAGACACTGAGATTGTTGGTAGAGCATTTTTTAGATATTGATCCTATATTAGATGAGGGTGTGGAGGTTGGCGAAGAGACGAACCTGACACTGAATATCACAAACAATCATGACAGCGATATCAAGGTGAATTCCCTGCGCATAGATATTCCTGAAAGCCTGGAAGTGACAAAATCTCCCTACAGCGCAGAAAGAACTGGAAACAGCTTCACATGGGATGGAAATGTAAAAGATGGGGAAAATATTGAACTAGAGTTTAGGTTTAACACTAAAAGGGTTGGAATAAATACAATTTTTATCAATGCCAACATAAGTTATGACAGCAAAACCGAGATGATCAGCAAGCAGGCAAGCCTGGTTGTCGGGAACTCAGGCATCTTCATCAACACTAATCTGGAAGATGGGGATATTTTTGAGGCTGGCTATGAAAACCGGCTAAAGATATGGGTGCAGAACCCGAACGAACACATTACACTTGCAAATGTGAATCTTGTGTTTGACACAGACCTGATACAGATTGATCCTATCTACATAAACAGGCTGGATACAACTGACCTTAAAGAAGTCGTCAATGTAGTGTTTGCAGCGCCAAATGTCTCAACAGCCACATCTTATCCGTTTAAAATAAGGGCCAGCTATAACACCCCTTATGGGGACATGTTTACAAATGAACTTGAGATCAAAAACCTAAAGGTAGAGCCGATAAAGCCTTTAAGTGTGACTCATTCGTTTTCCAAGAGCAAAGCTGAAGAAGGTGATGAGGTAAGGCTAACTGTTAAGGTAAAGAACAACAGGAATATTGATATAACCCCGGCGTATATCTACGACCAATCATCTCCTTTGCTTCTCAAAGAAGGGATATCTTCTTCTGTAATCAGTGTTGATGCAAAAGACACTGTTGATGCTTATTCTTATCTCATAACTGCGCCAAAGGTTTCAAACCAGACAAGATTCCCCATCATTACAATGATAGACTATGAGGTTGATAATATAAATTACAGCGATACTAAGACAAGTTACCTTGCTGTATCCCCAAAAGACATCAAGATCAGGGCAAGCAAGTCAATTGAAAAAGAGGACAAGTATTTTGCTGGCCAGATATTGGAGCTTGATTACACATTAAAGAACAGCGAGGATGAATCAGTAAGAGACATAATCATCTATTTCCCAAAACAAAAAGAGTTTGATGTGATCGGAAAAGAGTTTTATCTGTTTGAGGGGCTTGACCCTGACGAGGAGGTCAAACTGAACGACATCGGCAGGATAAGAATAAAGACCAACGGCAGCTTAAGGATTGAGGAGGGGAGCATTGATTACAAGAATGAGGATGGCCGCCTGTTCAGTGTCGAGGATAACAGGATATCACTAAAAGCAAATACCTCATATCTCCAGGGCCCGATGATGTGGGTCGAGAAATCAGCTCCTGCTGAGGTTGAAAAAGGAAAGAAATTTGATGTTGAGCTGGTTGTTAGGAATCTAGGTGATGCAACTGCAGATGTTGTTTTGACTGACTCTGGTCTTGAAAAGAGCTTCAGATTAGCGCCTGGTAAGGAAATGCAGTTCTCATACGAGACAAGCATCGAAGAGAGCATGGAGCTGGGGCATGCAAAAGCAAGATATCATTATCTAGCAACGCCATTTTATGCTTATTCAGATTCTCCTGAAGTAAAAGTGGTCGGGGAGGCTGTAGAAAAGCCTAAGCCTGTTGAAGAGGAAGAAGAAAGTGTTGAAGAGGTAGTTGAAGATATCAAAAAACAAAGCCCAAAAGGATTTTTTTCAAGACTGTGGGAAGTATTGATAAGGTGGTTTGGCGGGTAAGTCAAGATGGGAGTTTTTGATCTGTTCAAAAGAAAGAAAGAAGAGATGCCAAGTGACCTGGGGCTGCCCAGTGAAGGGGATCTTAAGCCAGAGCTTGGTCTTAGAGAAGACATGGGGTTACCTGGTGCTGAAGAAAGGCCTGCTCCAAGCATGCCTCCTGCAAGGGAAGCTGCATTTGGCGCATCAGAGATGCCTACATTTCCTGCACCATCTGCTCCACGACAAGCAGTTTCTGTCGGGAACAGGGATGTTGAGCTGATATCTGCTAAGCTAGACACAATAAATGCTAAACTAGACAATCTAAATGCCAGGGTTGCAAATCTTGAGAAGATTGCTGCTGGAGAAGAAAAAGCAAGCGAAGAAATAACATGGTAAAGACAAAAAAACCGCTTATTTTTATTGTCACTTTCCTCGTGGTTCTAGTGGACCAGTTAACAAAGATTATTGTAAAGAATGGCCTAAGCCTGGGCGAGTCTCGGGCTGT
>JAFCEI010000027.1 GCA_017609245.1 Candidatus Woesearchaeota archaeon
TATTCTTAGAAATCAATAAAGCATTTAGCTTGTATCTGGCAGCATAGATAGCAGCTGTCACGCCTGCTGGGCCTCCTCCAACAATTATTACATCATATATAGACATCTTTGCACCTCTTTTAAGTTATATTATCTCTTATATGTGAGCTATATATAAAATTTACTCTAAAAACAGACAAAGATTTTTAAACTCTCCCACCTATATCAAAACCATGAAACTGCAGTTTTACCCTATTGATATCACTTATAAGATTATAGCAGATAAACCTGTAGTCTTTATGTACGGCAGAACAACAAAATCAGACCAAATCTGCGTAGCTGATGGTTCATTTATGCCTTATTTTTGGGCAATCCCTAAAAAAGGCAAAGAACAGGAACTAAAAGAAAAAATAAGAGATCTGGAAGTAGAATACAAGGGAAACCAGATAAAGATCACAAAAACAGAAATTGAAAAAAAGAAACATCTGGGAAAGGAGCTTCAGGCAATCAAGATATTCACTCAAAAGCCAAAAGATGTTGCAACACTGAGGTCTCATGTTAAGGAGCTGAAAGGCATAATCAAGGTTCTGGAAGCAGACATCCCTTTTGTCAGAAGATATCTTATTGACAAAGGAATAACGCCTTTAACACTAACAACAGTTGAAGGAGAAGAATTCAAGATCAAAAGCAAAGTTCCAACAATAAAAGCAGACACAATAACACAAGAAGGAACAACATTCAAGGATCCAAAGATTTTGGCATTCGATATTGAAACCTATTCACCAGCAAGAGGAAGAATACTATCAAAAGAAAACCCAATAATCATGCTTGGCTTCTATGGGCAGAATTTCAAAAAGGTTTTCACATGGAAAAAATTCAAGACAAAAGAAAAATACATTGAATTTGTCAGTTCAGAAAAAGAACTGATCAAAAAGTTCAAGCAAACTCTTGAACAGTACAATCCAGATGTGTTAGCAGGCTATTTCTCAGATGGCTTTGACCTGCCTTTCATAAAGATGCGTGCGGAGAGATACAAGATTAAGCTGGATGTTGGACTGGATTATTCTGAGTTTAAGACCTCAAAAGGCAGGAGGCAAAAAACATCTTTGGCAGGGATTGTTCATTTTGACGTTTTTGAATTTATCTCAAGGATATTTGCAAGGACATTGGAAACAGACAACTATGACTTGAGCTCTGTGTCGCATGAATTGCTCGGTAAAAAAAAGAAAGATGTGCCTATCGAAGAGCTTGTCGAGGTGTGGGACAACAAGCCTGAGAAATTAGAAAAGTTCTGCGAATATAATGCGCATGACGCTTTTCTGGCATACAAATTATGCAAAAAAATATTTCCAAATGCATCTGAACTGGTAAAAATTGTCGGAGTTCCTCTATTTGACATCAACAGGATGAGTTTCAGCCATCTTGTTGAGTGGTATCTGATAAAGCAAAGCAGGCAGTTCAATGAGTTATGCCCTAACAAGCCAGCTTACGATGAGATAAGACAAAGACGGATAAACACATACAAAGGGGCATTTGTCTATAAACCAGAGCCAGGTTTGTACAAAGACATAGTTATAGCTGACTTTAGAAGCCTGTATCCGACCATAATCGCATCACATAACATCTCTCTGGAGACCTTTTGCTGTGACTGCTGTAGAGATGAAGCAGAAAAAGCACCTTTAGAAAGAGAAGAATATTGGTACTGCACAAAGAAAAAAGGATTGATATCAAGCTCTATCGAGCATCTGATAAACAGGAGGATGCGTGTCAAAGAGATACTTGCAAAAACAAAAAGAAAAGACAAGAAATATTTGTTATTAGATGCCCGTCAGGATGCTTTGAAAGTTCTGGCAAATGCTTCTTATGGTTATTTTGCATTTTTTGGAGCAAGATGGTATTGTTTAGAGTGTGCAAAAAGCATCACAGCATGGGGAAGGCACTATATTCATAAGGTTATTGACGCTGCTCAGAAACAAGGATTTAATGTTATCTATTCTGATACTGATTCCATATTTTTTACATTAGGCGATAAGAAAAAACAAGATGTAAAAAACTTTTTAGATACAGTTAATATGCTTCTCCCTGAATTGATGGAGCTGGAAGAACAAGGATTTTATCCAGCAGGAATATTTGTTTCAGCTCGTTTGGTTTCAATGGGTGCTAAAAAGAAATATGCTTTACTGGACGAGGATGATTCGATCAAGATCAAAGGCTTTGCAACAGTCAGAAGCGACTGGTCAATGATTGCAAGAGCTACGCAGGAAAAGGTTCTGGAGATTATTCTTAAGAAAAATGATCCTGAAACGGCCTTGCAGTATGTACAAAAAGTTATCCATGATCTAAGAGACAAGAAAGTTGACCTAAATGACGTTGTTGTTCACACCCGGATGCAGAAAGAATTAGATGAATATGAGCAGATTGGCCCCCATGTGGCCGTTGCAAGAAAGATGGCTAATCAGGGAATATCTGTTGGCGTAGGCTCTTCAATAACATTTGTTGTAACAGAAGGCAAAGGCATGATAAGGGACAGAGCAGAGATGCCTGAACAATGCAAGCAGACAGACTATGATGCCAATTATTACATCAACAACCAAATAATCCCTGCAGTTGACAAGATATTTGAAGTTATTGGATACTCTAAAGAAGACCTTTTAGAGCACAAGCACCAGAAAAAGCTGGACAAGTTTTTTAAATAACTGTAGTAACATAAAGTTTATATATACTAAATTCTTTATTCAATATTACACACACAAAAAAGAGCTGTACAATAAATTCTAAAATGGAAGATCGAGATTTTTTTAAAGACATAAACTACCTGGAGCCTCATTGTCCTAATTGCCAAACTCCTCTGAAATATGGCATAAATACCGAGTTTGATGAAAAAGAAAATGCCCATAAATGCCTTACATGCGGCGAGATATTGAGGTAGCCCAGCATAATCTTTTTAAATACAGCCAGTTTAAGTTCTACTCATGATTAAATCATATGAGCCTCAAGAGATCGAGAAATCTATGCTGGATTTCTGGAGCAAGAATAACACATATGCTTCAGCAAAGCAAAAAAACATCAAAGCAGAAAGGTTCTATTTCTTAGATGGCCCGCCATACACGAGCGGCAAGCTTCACATAGGCCACGCATGGAACTACAGCATGAAAGATATGTTCTTAAGGTTCAAAAGAATGAGCGGAATTAATGTATGGGACAGGCCCGGTTATGATACTCATGGTTTGCCGACAGCTCATGCTGTGCAGGACAAATTAAAACTAAAATCAAAAGAAGATATTGAGAAATACGGACTTGCAAAATTTGTAACAGAATGCAAGAACCTGTGCGCTGAAAACCTGGAGCTGATGAAAGCATCCCAGAAAAGGCTGGGAGTATGGATGGACTTTGACAACCCTTATGTAACATTCAAAGATGAGTTTATAGAAGGTGAGTGGTGGCTTATTAAAAAAGCCCATGAAAATAACAGATTATATGAAGGAGAAAAAGTGATGCACTGGTGCTCCCAGTGCGCCACAGCAATGGCAAAGCACGAATTAGAATATAAGAACGTAACTGATAATTCTATCTTCTTGAAATTTAAAGTAAAAGGCACTGACAACGAATACTTGATAATCTGGACAACAACGCCTTGGACAATTCCATATAATCTTGGAGTGATGGTAAACCCTGGTGAAGAATATGTAAAAGCAAAAGTTGGAGACGAGATATGGATTGTTGCTGCTAAGCTGGCGGGAGTGTTTATCCAGGGTGTTGCAGAAAAACAGTATAAGATACTTAAAACAATAAAAGGCGAGGAACTGGAAGGATTAGAATACATCCATCCATTGCATGATGAGTTAAAAGATATCTATGATAAGCTAAAACAAGAAAGCCCAAATACACATACAGTCCTGCTAAGCCAAGAATATGTTGACACATCCTCAGGCTCAGGCTTGGTTCACTGCGCACCAGGATGCGGTCCAGAAGATTATGAGATTGGACATAAATATCATATCCTTCCTTTCAATAATCTAAAAGAAGACGGAAGTTTCCCAGAAGAGATGGGAATATTCAAAGGTTTTACAGCCAAAAAAGACGACAAGAAGTTCATAGAATATTTAGAAAGAAAAGGAGCAGTTGTTGCTTCAAATCCTGTTGAGCATGAATATGCGCATTGTTGGAGATGCAAATCACCAGTAATATTCAGGACAACAAAGCAGTGGTTCTTTAAGATTGAAGACCTTAAGGATGAGATGAGAAAACTGAACAAAAATATTAATTGGCAGCCTGATTGGGCAGGAAACAGGCAGTTTGATTCCTGGCTTGACAATCTAAGAGACAATTCGATTACAAGACAAAGATATTGGGGATGCCCTGTTCCGATCTGGAGATGCGACAAGTGTGATGATTATATTGTTGTAGGCTCTAAAAAAGAGCTTGAAGAACTTGGTGATAAAAAGCCAAAAGAACTGCACATTCCTTGGATTGATGAAGTTCAGATAAAATGCAAAAAATGCAATGAAACCATGAAAAGGGTTCCAGACATACTTGATGTGTGGGTTGATGCAGGAACAACATCCTGGACTTGTCTTGATTACCCTCAAAACGAGAAAAATTTCAAAGAATTGTGGCCTGCTGATTTTATTCTAGAGGGAAAAGATCAGATCAGAGGATGGTTTAACCTGCTGTTTGTAGCATCCATGGTGAGCATGAACAAGCCTAGCTACAAGTCAGTTTACATGCATGGATTTATCAATGATGCGCAGGGAAGAAAGATGTCAAAATCTCTGGGAAACTATATCCTGCCAAACGAAGTTATTGAAAAATACGGAGCAGACACTTTGAGATATTATGCAATAGGTGGTGCAAATCCTGGTTTAGACTTAAACTATAATTTTGAAGACATGAAGATAAAATATAGGAATTTGGTTGTTCTGTGGAATCTTCATAAGCTATTGATTGACATGTCAAAAGGGGTTGAAAAACCAGAAAACGCAGCACTGAAAATAGAAGAAGATTACATAATCTCAAAACTTCACTCAACAATCCAAAAAACAACAGAATTATTTGACAATCACCAGTTAAATGAGATTCCCTTGGCTGTAGAAGATTTATTCCTTGAGCTGAGCAGGACATACATCCAGATAGTAAGAGACAAGTCAGCAACAGGCCTGATACAGGAAAAGCAGGCAGTTCTATATGCAATGTATCATGTTCTGATGGATTCACTGAAACTGTTTGCGCCTGTCTGCCCGTTCATAACAGAACAGATATACCAGAATCTAAAAGAACATTTCAACCTAAAAGAAGAAAGCATCCACTTATTAGAGTGGCCTAAAGCAGATGTTAAAAAGATCAATAAAGAATTAGAACAAGACATGGAAATAGCCAAAAATACTGTTCAGTCAATCCTTTCAGCAAGAGACAAGATGCAGAGAGGAATAAGATGGCCGTTGAAGCAGGCAATTGTTGAGACAAAGGACAAGAATGTGATGAAGGCAGTTGAAAAGCTATCAAAAATAATAAAGACAATGGCTGCGGTCAAAGAGATAAGCATTGTTGAAGAGCTGCCTGGTGTCAAGCCAACTATTAAGCTTGACTACGCAAAGCTAAAACCAGAGTTTGGACAATTAGCTCCAAAAATAATCGCAAACTTTGCAATGGAAAGCACAGAAACAATCATGAGGCACATTGATCAGGACGGAACACATACATTGAATATTGACGGAGATAAGGTTGAGATAACAAAAGACCATCTGATGATTGAAAAACAGCTCCCTACAAACCTGGTTGAAGCAGAATTCAAATTTGGAGCAGTTTATGTTGACAAGGAACTGACACCAGAACTGGAAGCAGAAGGATATTCAAGAGAATTGATGAGAAAGCTACAGTCATTAAGGAAAAAAGCAGGCCTTGACAAACAGGACAACATTGATCTGGCGATAAAAACAGAAAAAGAGCTGGCTGATATGCTTAACAAGCATCTTAGCATGATACAGGAAAAAGTAGGAGCTGAAAAACTAGAAATCTCAACACAAGCTCCATCTGAAAAATATGAGAACCATGAAAAAGACAAGCTGAAAATATATGATATTGAGGTCTGGTTCAGCAAACAATAATCAGCGATACTTTTATATAATTCCTATATCTTAGTCAAATAAGGGGTGTTATTTTTGAAACAATATGATGTTATCATAGTGGGTGCTGGGCCTGCAGGTATGTTTGCAGCAAATGAGCTTGCAGATAAATATGATATTCTTGTTGTGGACAAAGGAAGAGATATCTTGGACAGAAACTGCAAAAGACAGGCAGCAGACAGGTGCGTTGAATGCAATCCATGCGACATAATGTGCGGCGTAGGCGGATCAGGGACTTTCTCTGATGGAACATTAAACCTGAGGCCAGACATTGGCGGAAATCTTGATGAATACACTTGTGACACAAAAAGATCAGAAGAATTAGTAGATGCAGTTGATAAGATATTTGTTAAATATGGCGCTCCAGAATCTATTAACACTCCCTCTAGCCAAGATATAGAAGACCTAAAAAGAAAAGCAGCATCAGTGGGAGCATATTTTATTGATATTAAACAAAGGCACATTGGTTCAGACAAGACCCCTGATGTGATAAAAAATTTCAAAGATTATCTGACTGGAGCAGGCATAGAATTTCTTGTCAAAAAAGAGGTTTTAGAGCTCGTAATAGAAAATAAGGTTTGCAAGGGAGTTGAGTTCAGCGACGGCTCAAAAGTTTATTCAGACAAGGTTATTCTGGCTCCAGGAAGGGTTGGAGCAAGATGGGCAGATGATATTGCAAATAAATATAATATAACCAAGCACTTTGCCCCTTTAGATGTAGGAGTAAGGGTTGAAGTGCCTGCAATAGTCATGGACCCTGTGACAAACATCAACAGGGATCCTAAATTCCACATAAGATCAAAAACATATGATGATCTGACAAGGACATTTTGCACAAATGAGCATGGATTTGTTGTAAAAGAGACATATAATGGCTCAGTCGGAGTGAACGGCCATTCTATGAAATACAAAAGATCAGAAAACACTAATTTTGCATTCCTTGTCCAGCAGGCTTTGACAGAACCGCAGGAAAACACCATAAAATACGGCAAATCCCTTGCTAAGCTGGCAACAACGATAGGTGGAGGCAAACCAATTGTCCAAAAGATGGGTGATCTGAGGCGGGGAAGAAGATCCACTCAGAATAAGATAGATATAAATGATGTTAAGAATACACTAAAGCATGCCACGCCAGGAGATATCTCAATGGCCTTGACAAGAAGAATAGCACAGGATATCATAGAGGGATTGGAAACACTTGATAAGATAATTCCAGGAGTTGCATCTGATTCAACACTTCTTTATGCGCCAGAGATCAAGTTTTATTCAAACAAGCTGATTGTCGATGAAAACCTTGAGACAAGCATAAGCAACCTGTTTGCAGCAGGAGATGGAACAGGATTATCAAGAGACATTGTAAATGCAGCTGCAACAGGAATGCTTGCAGCAAAAGGGATTTTAAACAAAGATGGAAGATAAACTAGACTCAAACCTGCTGGTAACATACAACAGCAAACTGCCAGGGACAGCAAGACAAGAGCTGGAAAATAATCTGGCAGAATTAAAGCTGGCTGCAGAATTTCTCAGGTCAAACACAAGCGGAGTCTTTAGATTAAATGTAAAAGATCCAAGAGCAGCAATAAAAAAACTGGCAAAACTCTGTCAAAAATCACCTAAAAACTTTAAAACAACATTTTCATACACGCCAATTGACATGTGGTGCAAGACAAACATTGCAGACATGCAGTCGTGCATCAAAACCCTGCTTCCAGACATAAAAGAAAGCGATAAGTGGAAGCTGAATTTGAGAAAAAGACATGTTGATTCAACAGAAGCAGAACTGATTGCACAACTGACAGAGCCTGTTGACAGGGCTTTGGTCAATCTTAACGCTCCAGACAAGATAATTCATGTAGATATATTTAATGATATGACTGGGATTAGTTTGTTGAAGAGTGATGAATTCTTTAATGTTTGTAGAATAAAACACTGAATACTTAAGTATTGTCCCAAATCATTTTAAACCATGTTCCAATACTATAAATCCCACCAATTGCAACAGTGCCATAAGCTGCTCCGATTATCATATGTTGAACAGATACATCATTATAAACTATTGGTGATGAAATAAGACCTGCCAGGGCACCATATTTAAAAAAATCAGGAGCATGTCTCAGTTGCCTTGCAATGTGTTTAGGAGACAGATAATCTGGATGTTTTCTGTTGTATTCTGAAAGGTATGCGCCAACTAGCATTACTTTTTCCGAATTATTTTGCATTTGTGTCGAAAATGTAAGGCTAGCATCATATTTTGATACATTGCCCCAGCATCCATTTTGATAGTGATATTCAAAAAGTTCATCTCTTATTTTATGTTTCTTTTCAATCTGATCTATGACTTCATTTATACTTGCCATAATCGTTTTATACTAAAACTAATATTTAAAACTTTCTAGTAGTAACCAGCATATATCTTTTTATCAAAACCTATATAAAT
>JAFCEI010000028.1 GCA_017609245.1 Candidatus Woesearchaeota archaeon
TGGGTCACATTCTCTTCACCAAGCTGGCCCACAACCATGTCCCATTCCTCATCAGGAAGATCGCATGCATGGAACTGTTCATTGAGGTATAATAGATTAGAGCCAGTATCAACAGCTGTATTGTTATACACGGGCAGCCCTCTCCAGCAGCCATGCTCTGTATCAATGTATGTTTCATTTTTCGTATGCGTTTGTTCATCACCGCAGCACCGAGTCCCTGTCCAGCCGTAGCCTGGAGTAGATATACATGGGAGTTCTCCTTTAGCAACATCAAAACTATCTTCTGCAGGATCATCTAGATCATCTATCCAAGTAGGGTATTGTCCAGCAGAACAATATCTTGGTTGATCATCACGTGATAAGAATATTCTATCAAGACCTATGATATTTCTAAATTTTCCTGTTGCTAAGTTAGGATCACCTATCTGAGGATCAGTTAACCATGTATCAGAAACAGGAAGATTATCAACTGCCTCGTAAAAAGTAAGCATTCTAACATTAGTTATGTCCTCATCTAATTCATAAAGGGGGATTTTTACATGTAACCACTTAGTCAATGCAAAATCATTCACAACATATTTAGTTATATTTTCATTAAATAAAATATAATCTGAATATCCTGAAGGAAAAGCTGCACCAGGGATTGAATCAGTATTTAAAATCATTAATTTTAAATGGTGGTCTCTTACAAAATTGATGTAAAATTCAAGATAATCATAATGGCTCCAATCAAATATGCTCGAAGCCGTATTTTTTAATTCAAAAGTATATTTTTTATATAAAATAGATTCAAATATTTCTTGTTCAATTCCTATTTTTAATACACAATTAAAATCATAGGGTGAATCACAAGGATATTCTTCGATAACTGATTGAACATTCCCTGTTCTTCTTATTTTCTTTCCATCATCATTAAAACACTGCAAAACTAATCCGCAGCATTCAGCAAATGGACTTTCAGTGCCCTCTTTATAACATAAGAAACGGTAACCTACGGCTTTATATTCATCTACCGTATAATTGGATTTAGAATATTGGTTATTTAATCCATCAAAAGAACCTATTCCATAATTAGACTCTAAACCACCAATGCCCATCTCATCAAAAAACGCATCCATATCAACAATAGCGACAGATCCACCATATTTTCCGCCTATATTTGTATCTGGAGACACTGTTCCCCCTTCCTGATTCTTTATACTGGTCTGTACGTTTGTTCCTATGCCTTCAGTAATATTTGGGCCCACAAGAGCACCATCCTTAATTTTAACTCCTGAACCAACATAACCCTCGTGAGCATCACAAACATACCACCGCTGACCATCAGATATCACATCATAATCCTGTGCTAGAGCGGTGAAACTAAAAATTATTATTACTGTAATAAATGCAACAATCTTTGCTATTTTTTTGAATTTATTTTCTTGTTTCATGTTTATTTAATTTTATTTTGTTTGTATTAAAAAAGGAGTTACGGCTGTTGCATCATTCCATTTCCAATCATTTCCTTTTACATTTTCACAAAACCATCTTCCATCTGGAGATACATAGCCATGATCATCACCATCATTTCCACAACAAAAATTAGAGTCAAGAGAAGGATCTTGATTAGGGGCGTCTGGTCGCCAACGATATTTTGAATAACTGCACAAAGTCTCGGTAGAGTCCCTATCAGCATCAGCATAACACCTATTATTGATATCTATAGATGCTGAACAGCAAGCCCTGTTGCCATAACTGCTTTTTAGTGTACCTACAGTAGATCCAGGGGTACATGCTTCTAAAGCGCCTGCCCCCCCTCTACCCCCGTTACCTCCACTATTAGTGCAATGCGATCCGCTACCTCCGCTTCCACCGCTGCCTTTTGAAAAAGAATACCAACCAGAATATGATGCAAATCGGTCTTTAAGCGTACCTGCTTTAACAACTATTGTTCCTTCATTTCCTCCTCCACCTCCTCCGCCTCCACCACTATCATCATCATTTTTGCAACCATGACCTTTATCATGATCTCTGCTTCCCTTGCCACCATTTCCGCCATCTCCGCCACTTACTGAAATTTGGCCATTGCCTCTTAATTCATCAACTACTAATTTTATTGAGCCTCCTCCTCCGCCTCCTCCTCCTCCTCCTCCGCCAGAGCAGGCATCACTCCCTAAAAATGAACATTTATATCCGCTATGACCATTGCCCCCGTCCTTTCCAGGAGCTGAAATAACTCCATTAAGAGTTAAATATCTTGCATTTAAAATTAAAATGCCCCCTGATTTACCTCCGCTGCCCCCTTTTCCGCCATATAAACATCTTGAACCGCCTTTTCCTCTTCCGCCTCCTTCACCTTTAACTCCTGCAGAACCACCATCGCCGCCATTGGCACCATCACCACCACTGCCTGAAGCACCTGAACCTCCGCCTCCATTACCTCCGCCACCACCATAATTCAATATCCCATCCCAAAAATCATACCAGCCAGAAGTTTTTTGATAGATTGTTACAGTAACCCCTGAGTTGATTGTAATATCATTAAAAGAGTATGTTCCTCCTGGTACACTGCAACTCCTAGTTATAGTACAATCCTGTCCGGCTCCAGGACAGCCACAATTGCCAAAATAAGCATCAACATCTTTAGAAGATAAACTAACAACTACAGCAAAAAATACAAATATAAACAGCATTCTAATAAACCTACTTCTTCCCATCTCGCCTCACCTTCTCTTCCAGAGCTTCATTTAGAAATTGTATCAAGGTCTTGTTTTGTAAAAGAGCAGAAAGTTTAGCTTTTTTATGCAATTCTTCAGGTATCTCTATATTTACCCTGGTCATATACAGCCTCTTTTTCCCAAAACTAAGGAATAACTTAGTTAACTAAGTTAAGTTATTTAAAAAAATTAACTTATTAATATACAAAAATATATATTGATATATAAAGCTTTTGGTAAAAATAGCTCATTTCAGGATATCAAGACTTTCCTTTGCTTCAGAAGCATGCATTCCCAAGCAGATAAAAAAAGCTTTTAAGTCATGCCTTGCTCTTAGTTCTGACGGAGAATGCGCAAACGATCCAAGATATGTCTTGACTTTGTATTTTCTGCATAATCTTATGTTCTGCATCATCCTTCCCATAATCTTGCTTTTTTTATCAGAATTCAGAACAGAGCTAACAAGATCAAAAATCATCCCTGCTCTGCTTTTCTCCAAATAGAACCTATCATCAACATCATTGCTCTTGACAATTACAAAATCAGTCAATCTTTGTGCTTTTTCAATCTCTTTCTTATTGCCAGAAATAATCCCTGTTTTAACTCCCTCAATCTCTTTGAATTTATCCAGAGGATAAACAAAAATCAGTTTCAGATCTAGTTTCTCAGCCATCTCTAAGAACTCTTTTTCATTTCCATCAGGAAAAACAATATCCATCAGTATTTAAATCTCCTTTCGTAATCTTTGTGGTTAAACCAATCAAGAATAACATTTATGATCATAATTTCATTTACTTTAATTGTATAAATCAGTCTCCAAGCATTGGGCAGATCATATTTCCATAAGTTAGTGATAGGATATTTTTGAGTATAATCTTTTGGCCAAATCTTTTTAGGAATTTTTACACCGCAAGAAGGATTATTTTTAAGATCTTTTATTGCACGCATTATGAACTCATATAATTCTTTGTCTTGAAATTTGCCTTTTTTAAGAGCTTCAAAATTTTTTTCTAATTTAGTTTCACCAAATGAAACATGTATGGATTTATTCATCTTACCATAAGTCCCTTAGAAATCAGTTTTTTAATTCCTTCTGGATCCCATGTCCACATTATGCAGCCATCTTTATCTATCAATATTTTCCCAGAGTCTTCTAAATAATGCAGTATTACCTGGAATGTTTGATACATCATCTTCTTAGGCAGTTTTTTCCATAATTGGTATTTCCCATACTCCTGACTGTATTTTTGTATTGTTTTTTCTACCATGATTACAGATTCAAGTGTTGGGCTGTGTAAGATTGTTGATTGTGCCATCTTATATAACTATATATAACACAGAAATATATAAATTTTTCGGTTTAAGATTTCAATTTTGACAATATCTCGCAGGTTTTGCATATCTTTGCAGTAGTAGGCTCTCCGCAGTTTGTGCAGTATTTAACCTTTCCTTTTTGTTTGGATTTCAAAAACTCCAAAACATCCAAAAACGAATTGATTATTCCATTCTTTGTTCCTGGATTCTCCTGCTCAAAATTATTCAGCATAACCCTGACCCTGTTCCTGTAAGCCTCAACAATACATGGGCATCTTTTATACAAAACAGGAAATTTCATGCATTTTGAATACAGCTCAATCTCTTTCTCAGGGCAGAAATACAAAGGCTTTATCCTTGGGATAAATCTCTTGCTTTTGACAGCTCCACCCATAGGGCCTAATTTGGCAGAAAGCCAGATGTTTCCCTTAAACTGGTTCATAAGAACTGTCTGCGATTCATCATCTAGATTATGCCCAGTGACAAGTTTAGTGAATCCATTTGCCCTGGCAAATTTATTCAGAACATAACGCCTCAACACTCCGCAAACAGTGCAACTCTTGATATCAAAGCCTTTGCCTTTCAGGACAGACTTGATATAACATAATGAGTATCCAAACTCTTCTTTAAAAGAGAATTCGTGAAGTTTTATCTTATATTTCTTACAAACTTTTCTGAGATTAGTGAGATTTTTCTTGCTGTAATCTCCGATTCCTAGATCAATTATCACTGCCTCAAGCTTCTGCCTTCTCTGTTTACATAACTTATTCAGGATATACAAAGCTGCTGTGCTATCTTTTCCTCCAGAAGCTGCAACAAGAACCTTATCTTTAGGATCAACCAGCTCATACTGTCTGACAGTCCTCTTGACCTTTCTTTCAAAATATCTGATGAAGCAATCGCTACATAATTTCACACCGCTGATGGTGATTACAGGATTTTTATTGCAGTTTGTACAAACCATTGTGTTATTATAAGAACAAAGGTATTTAAGGGTTTTTATCTGTCCACTATTTTACCATCATTCTCAGCACGGGGCAGATAGTGTTTAAATATGAATTCTTCTTGTATTTTTGGGTCGCACCAAAACCCAGTTGACAAAGCATTCAAAGCCAGGCTCTGTCCCACATAACTTCTGATATCAACAGCTCTTTTTATCTTTTTGATCATGTTGCTCATGTTCCTGTCTCCAAATACATAACATAACTGCTGCACTACTGAATCAATTTCTTCTTCATCAAATAAGTAATAATCTTTAAGGTATCGCTTCACTCCAGTAGACTCCCTTAATTTATCGTGGGCATCTACCTGCCATTGTTGAGGCAAGGTTTTTGTATACATCCCTTCCCTCTCCTTTAGTTCAAGTATGCTGTGAAGAATGCTTGGTAGTTTCTCAGGCATATATGCCTTCAGATAAGCATTTATAATATCCATGTCAAGTTTAGATAGATTATATTTCTCAGCATGTTTTTTAGCCCATTTAGCGAAAAACTTTTCTGTTTGCAGGGCAAATCCCTCGCAAGTGGGCCCGTGCAGCAAGAGATTATATGTCTCTGAATCATGCTTCAACCCTTTTGGCATATTTTCAGATATCTTCTCCTCTAATCCATGCCCTAATTCATGAACTCCGATCAAAAGTGCCATCGCATTATTGAACAAATACTCTTTTTCTTTTGTTTTTGAGATATAATAAGGAATCTTATCAGGGTCAATGGCCATCAAAAAATGATTCCCATCCCAGTAACTGAATCCTATGTCTGCAGGGGCTAACTCAATCTTATACTGAGGATTCTTTTTTATCATTCCTAAGCTCAGATAAAAATCATTTGCTATCCTTTTTACTGTACCTAATTGAGACATTAATTTTTTCTTGACGCCTGCAAAGCTGTCTCTTTCAAGTATCATGCTTGAATCCAAGGAACGATATAATAATGAATGAAACAATGATGATTTTTTATGTATTGCATCATGGTCAAAATTTTTAGGTTTAGCCATATCCAGCAATGTTGAATAAGATGCTCTCCCAAATATGTCAGAAAGAAATCTTCCTATTGTGGTTTTGCTCTTGTTATCATACAAGTAACTGTCCTCAGCCAACAGTTTTCTGGCATTTTTTTCTATATCTCTAAGTACAAGGTAATCAAACCCTTTAGGGAAGTTTTTATCATCAGATTCGTAAATCTTTTTTATTTGTTTGTCCAAGTCTTTTGCAAGGTTTCTTCTCTCCCTGATTGTTCTAAGCGAAATACAGACTCGCGGATCAGGGATTAATTGAGAATCAAGGATTGAACTCAATTTATTTAGTTCTGCTCTTCGCCTGTCCAGCTTAGCAACAGCCTTGTTCTTTATAGTCCATTTCTGTACATATGTAGGTTCCATTCTTAGTAAAATCCCATGTCATCTAAATTTAAAAATCTTTGCATTTATCACTACTTTTAAGTGAAGGTAAAATTATTTATAATAAAAGAGAATTATTGGTAAATATGAGTCCAAAATCTAGTATGAACAGGATCATTGCATGGTTCGCACTAGTGACAGGACACATTAAAGGAACACCATATATGTGTTGAGTGCCAAAACAAAAATTGGGGTTCCTGAATTCTGCTTTTGTTTTGTGCTCGACGATTAAACCATAGAATTCTTGAACCTCAAATAAATCAGGAGGTGATTTAATATGGCTGCAGATGACACATGCCCCATATGTGACGAGGCAATAACAAACCCAATCTGCCTAGATTGTTTAGAGAGGGAACTAGGACATTGGTTACTTACGATTGGAAAACAACCAATGATGTTAAGGGAGCTCTATAGGGGTTTTCCAGAGGCAGGAACAAGATGTGTCATTTGCGGAGAAGAATCTAGTGTGTGTGCTCATTGTTATTGTGAGGAGGCTCTAAATCTAATAAAACAAACTGCCCCAGAACTAGAAGAAGATTTTCTCTCTCACTTTAACTATGAGCTAGAGGTGCCTTTTAATTGATTTTTCTTTTTTTATTGGTATAAAAAAGTGTTGAATAGGCTGTGCTATGAAAATAATCACAGGACTGCTTGGCAGATTATAACTGACATGTGTTGCCTACACATGTGCCTGTAAAATCAAGGGTGGCTTTGGAATATTTATTGCCTTTGCCTAAATACAGGACCTGTTCAGGTTTGCTGCCATACCTATAGATTGTAATCCCTTTGCATCTTAACTTATGTGCCAGCAGATAAGCATTCCTAACATCCTTGATGCTTGCTGAATTAGGTAAGTTTATTGTCTTGCTTACAGCATTGTCTACGTGTTTCTGGAAAGCTGCCTGTATCTTAACATGCCACTGTGGCTTTATCTCAAGAGCTGTCCTGAAAATATTTTTTATCCTGTCTGGAACTGCAACTCCTTTCAGGTTTCCTCGCATCATGATCCTCCTTATCAATGCACCAGAATATATTTCGTTCTTGATAAGCGCAGTCTGAAGATCTTTGTTTACTTCAAAAAGCTTTTTGCCTTCCATAACATCTCTTACAAAAGCCAATGCAAACAAAGGCTCTATCCCTGATGAACATCCTGCAATAATCCCAATAGTCCCTGTCGGAGCGATGGTTGTGCATGCGCAGTTCCTCATTTTTCGTTTTAGTCTGGAATGCTTAAAACTAGGAAAAACGCCTCTCTGCTTTGCAAGCTCTTCGCTTTTTGCGTGGGCTTCTTTGTTTATAAACTTCATAAGCCTCTCTGCAAGCTTAAGAGCTTTTTGTGAATCATACCTGATTCCCACATTGATAAGCATGTCAGCAAAACCCATCACTCCCAGGCCAATCCTTCTGTTTGACTTGACATTGTTCTCAATCTCAGGCAACAGATAGTCATTAGCATCAATCACATTATCGAGAAAATGAATTCCCAGATGAACAAGTTCTTTTAATTTATTCCAGTTAATCTTTTCGTTTTCAACTATCTTTGAAAGATTTATCGAACCAAGGTTACAGCTTTCATAAGGCAAAAGGGGGACTTCACCGCAAGGGTTTGTTGCCTCTATCCTGCCCAAGGAGATAAGCTTATTTTTTCTGTTTATCTCATCTATAAATATCATGCCTGGATCTCCTGTTTCCCATGCGCATCTGCAGATCAGGTCAAATATCTTCCTCGCATTTATCCTGTAAGCTACCTTGCCATCTCTTGGGTTTATCAGTTCATAAGCCTTATTTTTTGATACAGAATCTAAAAACCTATCGCTTGTAGCCACAGAGATATTAAAGTTAGTAAGCTGTTTTGTTTTCCGCTTTGATTCTATAAATTCAAGAACATCAGGGTGATGTATATCGAGAACAGCCATGTTTGCTCCTCTTCTCTTACCGCCCTGCTTTATGATCTCGGTTGTTGAATCATATATCTTTATGAAACTCACAGCTCCAGAAGCAGTGCCTTTTGTTGAGCTTACAATATCTCCTCTTGGTCTAAGATGAGAAAAGCTGAACCCTGTCCCTCCTCCGCTCTGCTGTATCAAAGCCATATGCTTTAGGGTCGTAAAAATGCTCTCTAACGAATCTTCTACAGGCAGCACAAAACATGCAGAAAGCTGTCCTAGCTTAGTTCCTGCATTCATAAGGGTTGGAGAATTTGGCAAAAATTCCAGGTTTTTCATCACATTGAAGAAATTTTCTTCGCTCTTCTTTGGGTTCTTGCCATACATCTTATCAACGTCAGCAACTGCCTTTGCAACCCTCCTAAACATCTGAGTAGGAGTTTCAACTATGTTGCCTTGATTGTCCTTAAGAAGATATCTCTCCTGCAAAATCTTTATCGCATTTACGTCTAATTTCATGTCATCCTTTATTCCAAAAAATTCCTTGATCTCCCTTGCCTTTGTCCTTGACTTTCTGTAAAGCATGTACGCCTTAGCGATCCTATTGTATGGCACCAGTGTTTCTTCTACAATATCTTGTATTTGTTCAATATTTGGGATGCCTTTAACCCTTTTAGGGATAAGTCCTAAAACATCGTCAGTCAGCTTTTTCGCAAGCCTTGCATCTTTTTCAGAAACAGCATCCATTGCTTTTTTGATAGCATCTGTAATTTTGGCCGGATTAAAAGAAATAAGTCTACCATCTCTTTTTCTTACTTTCAATAACCTCTTTTTTGCCATGTATTATCAGACAGTCAGGATTTTATAACTGTCTTTATTTTAAGTTTAGCTCTTTTTTGATTCTGTCCTTATCAAAACCGACTATGATCTTACCGTCAATGTCAATGACAGGCACACCCATTTGCCCTGATTTTTCAACCATCTCTTCTGCAGCTTTCTGATCAACAGAAACATCAACATACCTGTATTCTACCTTATTTTCTTTTAAAAAATCCTGCGCAATATGGCAGTAAGGGCACGTAGGTGTTCCGTATACAATTACTTTCATCTTATTACCTTTTTTAGTTTTTTTACCAGCTCGCCAGCGTCAATACCATGTACTTCACATCCCTGTTCAATAGTCTCCATCTGGGCCATAGGGCACCCTATACAGTGCATCCCTGAGTCCATGAATACCTTTATCGTCTCTGGGTGCTTTTCAATAACTTCCTTGAATGTATTCTTCTTTGTAATCATCCTAACCTGTTGAGCTCTACAAATTTCTCAAAGCTCCTGTCATAAGTCTTCTCAACATCATCTGGAAAACAGCATGCAGGAAGCTCTCTTCTGGACAGATGGTATCTCAGGCACTCGCAGCACATACCCTTTCTTGGGCATCCTGGGTAAGTACAGTTGCATCTTTCTGAATTCATCTGTTGTTTGCATTCCATGTTTATCATATAAAATCGATTGTTTAAAATCTTTTTGGTCTATATTCTTATTTTATCAATTGACTTATCATCAAGCTTGCTGACTTCGATAAATTTGCCCTTTCTATAACGTATGGTGACAAAATGTTTTTTTGAATCGCAGTATCTTGCAGTAACCCCAGCAGCAACCTCTATCGCAGATCTAGAGGCCTTGTTCTGCAACAATGTTATGGGGCCTGCAACTCCAACTGCCTCTAAAATAACATCTGACTTGTTCTTCAGCTTCAGCAGAACATTGTTTTCTTTCTCATTCCTTCCAACAATTATTTTATTCCTGCCGACCCTGAAATGTCTGCCAAATTTCAATGTTTCTATATCTCTGGCTCTGATTCTTTTTTTTTGTTTGAACAAATCCCTCAGCTTTGATTCAAAAGCTTTCTCGCAAAGTATACACCCACCAGAAGGGCTTGGATAATCCAGACCACAGTCTTGTGCAATCTTCATCTGAGGTTTTCTTGATCTGCCGCTTATTTTCAGCAGCCTTCCTCTATCAACAATTCTTTTCTGTTCAATGTCTGTCTGGGGAAGAAGCCTGGCGCTCAATGGCCTCAGCAGTTTTCCTTTCAAACCAGACTCTTTCTCGATTATGTTCAAAGCATGCTTTGTCTGGCTCATGGGCCTTTCATTTAGAACCTCTCCTGTCGCAATAAAATCTGCCTTGAATCGTTTCATCAATGATTTTGCTGTTTTCAGCATGAATATCTTACAATCAATGCACGGATTGATCGCAGAGCCGTGGCCATGTTTTGGCTTTTTTACAACATTCAGATATTTCTTAAACTGTTTTCCTTTAGTCAAGTCAACATTAACTAATTTTATTCCAAGTTGTTTTGCGCCTGCTTCTGCTTTTTCCTTGGAAAAAAAATTAGATGAAAAATTAAGCCCTATAACATCTATCCCTTGTTCCTGTAGCACCTTTACTGCCGCAATACTGTCCAAGCCTCCTGAAAACATAACTAAAGCACGAGTCATTTTTTCTTTTTCTTGTAATCTTTTATAGCTTCACGTAAGGCATCTGCAGCCAGATTTGAGCAGTGCATCTTGATAGGAGGCAAACCTCCCAAACTCTTTGCAACATCATCTCTAGTTATCATACCTGCTTCATCCAATGTCTTACCTTTTGCCAGTTCTGTTACCATGGAGCTGGTTGCAATTGCAGCAACACATCCCATTGTCTTAAACTTAATATCTTTAATTATTTCCTTGCCCCGTTTATTCTTCCCAACTTTAATATAGACATGCATCACATCACCGCACACT
>JAFCEI010000029.1 GCA_017609245.1 Candidatus Woesearchaeota archaeon
GATTCTTTATGAAGAAAAAGAAACAAGGCTGGAGACGCTGCGGAAAGTTTTTGGGATTGATAAATACAAGCAGATAAGGGAAAATAGCTCCATCTTTATAAAAGAGCTAAAAGAGAGGATTGCCCTGAACCAAGGGGTTGTTGCTGATCTGGATTTTAAAAAAAAACAAAAGAGCCTAAAGCAGGAAGAGATCAAAAAGGTTGAACAGAAGATTATCGAGCTAGAGCCTGAAATCAATGAATTAAACTCAAAAGTTAAGGCAAAAAAAGAGCAGATTGTGCTGATTGAAGGCAAGATCCAGGAGCAAAACAATCTGAAGAGAGAGTTGGATGTTGCTGAAGCTAATCTTAAGAATCTGTTAGGGCAGAGGGAGAGGAATAACAAAAATATTGAACTGCTTGATAAGCAAATTACTGAATTAAATGAAGAATTAGAAGGGAAACAAGAGGTTGATCTGAACAAAGTAATTGAAGAGAGAAGGATCGTTGAAGAGTCTATAATCTTTGAAGAAGAAAAAGCAAAAGAGATTGAACAAAAGGTTAATGAACTGAATGTTAGAAAGAAACATGCTGTTGAAAACAAAAAAAAGATACTTGATTTTGACAAGTGCCCTACATGTGAGCAGGTTGTTGGAGCTGAGTATAAGAATGCTGTTTCTTTAAAAGTTAACAAAGAAGTATTAGGATTTGACCAGAAGATAAAAATATATTCAGAGCAGTCAGATATTGTCAATAATAAGATCAAAGAACTAAACTTGAGACTAGGCGAGCTTATGAAAAGGCAGAATGAACTGTCTGCGGCGAGCATTAAGCTGAAGAACCTTCATGAAAAACAAAAGATGAGACGAGAATTGGCTCTGCAGCAGGATGATATCAAGAAAAATATCGGAAAGATAAATGTCAAGAAGCTGCAGCTAAATGAGAGATTAAGTGTTTTTAAGGATGTTTCTGAAGAATATGCCAGGCTAAAGCCTGAGCTGGATGTTTTATCAGAAAAAACCGCGAAAATTGAAAAAGAAAAATATGGATTTGAAAGGGAAAAGCAAAGTTTGGTGACTTATATGTCAGACCTTGACAAAGAGATAGAGAAAAAAGAGAAAGCTAAGCTGATAATCAAAAAATTATCAGAAACAAGGAATTGGCTTGACAGCTATTTTGTGAATCTGATGGCAACTATTGAAAAGCAGATCATGCTAAGGGCATTTTATGATTTTGATAATGCTTTCAGGGAGTGGTTTAACTGCCTAATTGAAGATGAGACTATGGCTGGCAGGTTGGATACCAACTTCTCACCAGTCATTGAACAAAATGATTATGATATAGATGTAAGCAATTTGAGCGGCGGTGAGAAGACTGCCTGCGCTCTTGCTTACAGGCTGTCATTGAACAAGACGATTAATGACATGATAGGAGGCATAAAAACCAAGGACTTGATCATACTTGATGAACCAACTGACGGATTTTCAAATGAGCAGCTTGATAAGGTCAGGGATGTGCTTGATCAGCTGAATATTGCACAGACCATTCTTGTGAGCCATGAAAACAAGATTGAGAGTTTTGTTGACCATATTATCAGGGTTGGCAAACAAGAGCATGAAAGTTTTATTGTTTAGGTCCGATATATGTAGAAAGATTTATACAACAAAAATTGCGCACCAATTTTTGAGCATAAATCTTCAAAAAAAGGAAAATTTTTTTCGATAGATTTATAAAGAAATAAGCCAAACTTATATTCGGGTGATTAGTTAGATGGGCAATAGGAGATTAGGGATTTTAATAACATTATTTCTTATATGCGCAAGCTCTGTTATCGCAACTGATTTTGTTGTTGATATTGATCCTGTCAAAGACAAGATTGCTTCAAATGAATCTGCTGTGTTTGAGCTGAGCATAGATAATTTTGGGAAAGATGACAGGTTCTCGCTGTCAAGCAAAGACCCAAGATGGAGCTTGTTGACAGTGCCGTTGACCCATTTTACATCAGGAGTTCCTGTAGAAGCTAATGGAACAAGTGATGGAACAACTATTTATCTTAAGCCTGTTGGTCTAAGTGTTGGTAAATATAAAGTTGGGTTTGAGATCAGCTCAAGAAATACTGGTGAAACACAAGAAGAGCTGCTTGATATCGAGATTGGTTCTTATGCAGCTGGTCAACCAGTTATCAGGACTGGACTGGAATTGGTGCCTGCAGTCACTTTGCCAGGCAACAAGATATCAATAAAAGTTAATCTTGAGAACCAGAATACGCTAAATATGCAGGGTTTAAGCCTAAAGATTGTTTCTGATCTTGTAAGCGCTGAAGAAAAATTTGATCTTGCTGCTCTTGAAGAGAAAACTCTGGAATTGACTGCTGATATTGATGCGTCAGCGGAGGCAAAAGAATACAACATCAAAGCGATCATTACAAGGGATAATGAGATAGTTGGGCAAACTGAAGCCATATTAAGCGTATTAACATCTCTGCCTGAGTTCAAGAAAGAAGTTATCAGCTCAACCGGATTTTTAAAAGCTATTGATGAACTGACCGTAACAAATGACGGCAATGCAAGGATTGCCAAGACAGTCACTATGCCTGCCAGCACAATCAAAAGATGGTTCACATCAGCTGAGCCTGATTTCAAGGTTGTGAAACAGGATGGAAAGAGATTGATCGGATGGGATGTTGATCTGAAAGCTGGCGAATCAATGAGGATTGTGATTACCCGAGATTACAAGACATTCACTTTTGCTGTAGTTCTTATCTTTGCCCTTATTGCTGCTTACTTTGTCGTAAGGCCTTCAGTTTATGCAAAAAAAACAGCCATGAAGATATCAAAAAAAGAGGGTGGAATTGGGGAGCTGAACATATTATTAAAGGTAAAGAACAGAAGCAACAAGACAATCCAAGATGTCATGGTTGAAGATTCAATTCCAAAGATAGCTGAACTGGTCAAGGAAGAATATGTGGGGACACTTGCACCTGCTTCTATATTCAGGCATGAGACAAGAGGGACTGTCATGAGATGGGAGTTGGGCAATCTAGAGCCAAAAGAAGAAAGATTGCTAAGATACAGGCTAAAATCAAGGATCAGCATTCTAGGAAGTTTCAATCTTCCAAAGATAAAGGTCAAGTATGTCCAGGATGAAAAGCCAGTGACAATCTACAGCAGAAAGAAAAGAATTGTTGGCTAGCGATAGATTTTTAAAGGATTATATTCTTGTATTTTATAGGGGGTAAAATGGTACAATTTAAACTCGTGATATCAGACCCTAAGACAGGCAAGACTGTTCAAAGGGAAGCAAGTGAAGATGATTCTTCTAGATTAAATGGTATGAAAATAGGCGATATTGTTAAAGGAGAAACCATGGGTTTGACTGGTTATGAATTTGAGATAACTGGCGGAAGCGACTACTGCGGTTTTCCTATGAGGAGAGACATAACAGGCATCAGAAGAAAAAAAATTCTTATTGTCAAAGGCATTGGACTAAACAAAACTGCAAAAGGCATGAAAAAAAGAAAAACAGTTGCAGGCAATACTATCCATCCAAAGACAGCCCAGATAAACCTAAAGATTGTCAAGGCTGGAAAAGAAAACTTGTTTGAATCTAAGAAAGAAGGTGAAGTTGAAGCAACTTCTGCTGAAGAAGCTAAACCAGCAGAAGCGCCTAAAGCAGAAGAGAAACCTAAAGAAGAAGTGAAGCCTAAAGAAAAAGCAGAAGAAAAAAAGGAAGAAGCTCCTAAAGAAGAGAAGAAAGAGGAAAAGACAAAGGAGAAAAAAGAATAATTATGGCTGACATCATAAAAAACCAACCAGAGATTAATATTGGTTTAGTTGGTCATGTTGATCACGGAAAAACAACCTTGGTCAAGGCATTAAGCGGAAAGTGGACAGACACCCATTCTGAAGAACTAAAAAGAGGAATTACAATAAGGTTAGGTTATGCTGACTGTGTTTTTTATAAGTGCTCCAAATGCAAAAGTTATTCTGTAACTGAAAAATGCCCCTGCGGCGGAAAGGCAGTCCCAGTAAGAAAGGTCAGTTTTGTTGATGCTCCTGGCCACGAAAGCCTGATGGCAACAATGCTTTCAGGGGCTACAATCATGGACGGAGCTTTGGTGCTTGTTTCTGCAACAGAAGGGATACAAGCCCAGACAAGAGAACATCTTATGGCCCTACAGATTGCAGGGATAAAAAATATTGTAATTGCCCAGAATAAGATTGATATTGTGAGTGACGAGCAGGCATTAAAAAATTATGAAGAGATAAAAGAATTTACAAAAGATACTGATTATAAAGATGCTCCAATTGTCCCTATCTCTGCCCAGCATAATACAAATATTGATGTTTTAATACAGGCAATTGAAGAAAACATACCTACTCCTAAAAGAGATTTAAAAATAAATCCCTTGATGCTGATTGCAAGGAGTTTTGACATAAACAAGCCCGGAACCGAGATTGAAAAGATTACAGGAGGTGTGCTTGGCGGAGCTTTAAAGCAAGGCAAGCTGACAATCGGCCAAGATATAGAGATAAAACCTGGGCGAAAGATTGAAAAGAAAGGGCAAGTTATGTGGGAGCCTATAAAAACAAAGATAAGCGGATTGATGACTGGAGGGGAGAGTGTCGATGAGATTCATCCAGGCGGAAATGTCGCCATATTAACAACTCTGGATCCAGGCATTGTAAAAGCAGATTCTCTGGCAGGCAATGTAGTGGGGCTACATGGAAACATGCCTGGCATGTGGGGTGAATTAGAGTTAGAGATCAATTTATTAGACAAGGTCATTGGAGCTAAAAAAGAGGCAAAAGTAGACCCAATAAAACAAACAGAAGTTCTGATGCTTAATGTAAATGCTGCAACAACAGTAGGTGTTGTGACAGGCTTGGGAAAAAATACGATCAAATGCAAGTTGAAGATACCTGTGTGTGCAGGCAAGGGTGACAGGATAACCATTTCTAGAAGAATTGAAAACAGGTTCAGATTGATCGGTTACGGAGTTATCAGAGGATAATTATCTCTTTTTTAAGAATTCAAGAATGTTGTTTTCAAAAGATTTCTGATGCTTTAGCGAAAAATTGTGATTGCCTTCTAATTCTTTTAATTCGCTGTGTTTTATCTTGTTGTGAAGAATCAAGTATGATCTGTCTGAATAGATCTCATCATGCTCTGGGTGTAATATCAGTGTTGGTATGCTGATACATTCTAATTTATCCTTAAGATTGGTTTTGACCAAAGCTTTTGCGATGCTTTTCATATTCTTTCTTGAGGTAGCAACTGAGCCATAATAAGCAAAACTTATTTCGCTCTTTTTCCTAAGTTTTGAAAAATCAAATGTTTTTTTGGTTTCCTGTAAAATATCCATGTCAATGCATTTAACATGACCAATATCATGTCTATTAAAATAAAAGATGGTCTCAATGCTTTCAATGAGGTTGCATATGATGTGCTGACAACAACCAGTCTGTCAACTTTTTTAGGGAAAAGAAGCGCAAACTCCAGTGTAATCTCTCCGCTGCTTCCAATCAGCGTGCATTTCTTAACTGCCTCTTTTTTTAATATCAGGCTGATATCTTCGCATAAGCTTCCAAATGACACTTCTGAATTTTTGTTCTCACTCAGACCATGCCCCCTTATATCAACATTGATTACTTTATAGCCTTTTTTGCGAAGAAATTGGCAGCAGTTTTGTGCTGAGTGTGATTCATCCCAAGAGAATGCAAAACAGCGTTTTTTTTCCTCTTGCTGTTCAGGAGATCATAATAAATTTTGCTTTTATCAAATGAAGTTACACATTCCATCTTTTTTTAAAACTAAAATCCAACAAACAGCAGGTGTTTTTCTCTGCCTTCCAGCTCTGCAAGAATTCTTTTGATTATAATCTCTTCCGGGTTAGGCATTAGCTTGACTCTTTTCTTTATATCATCAAAGCTTTTGAATGGCTTTTCTTTTCTTGCCTCAACTATTTCCCACATATGCTTCTTGCCTATGCCTGGCAGCAGTTCAATCTGGTGTATTCTTGTACTTAGAGGCTGGGCTTTGTTGAAAAAGTCTACAAATCTCTGCTCATTTTTCTCAACAAGGTCCTTGACTGCAAAGTTAAGCTCATTTCTTGCTGTAGCAGTCAGCTTGTCAAAAGGCAGTTTGCCGAGAATGTGGTGTATCTTCTCTCTTTTCTCAGCACCTATATATACTTCTTCATAAGGCTGCAAAAATATATCTCTTTTTGGGACTAGTTCAAGTAAAGTAAAATGTTCTTTTCCTATTGCCTGTGCAATTGCTGTTTTCCTGTAAGCAGGTCTTGGATCAAGAGGATAGCCATTTGGCAGATAATCTAGCACAATTGCCTTTTCTTCCTTTGGCCGCTCTTTTCTATGAAATTCCATCTTGAAATATTTAATTTAACGCCTCTCTGAGAAGTAAACCCTCTTATTTATTTGGGCAGATATTCTTTTAAGACACCTGCAATCTTATTCAAATTTTCATTTGTTACTGATATAGAAAATCCCTGCAGAATCACCTTCAAGTTAGCTGTTGTTTCTGGCATCATATCAATTATCTTCACGATGTGCTCTTCCTTGAATCTTGGTATTTTTAGATCAGCCAGTTTTTTCTTGAGTTCGTCTGTTTTTGATTTTTCAATTATCGTGAACTTGTTCAAAAAATCCAATGTTTTGTTTGACCTGAAATTCAGCTCTTTATCTTTCTTTTTAATATTATCTAGCTCAAACTTCAATTCAGACATTGTAATCGGTTCTTCTTTGATTATTTCTTCCATTTTAAACACTTTTTATGTGAGTCGGATGCACCTGCAACAACTTTTCTTTTCCAGCTATTTTAACTGCAACAACATATGATTTTCCTTTCTTGCTTTTTATAATTCCTATCTTTCCGTGGAATCTTGGATGGAAATTTCCTATCTGCACTGCTGAATTTGTCTTAAGACAAACTTTCTGACCTGGCTTAAATGTCTTGAAAAATGAACTCAGACCAATCTTTCCTGATTGTCTAGAGCTTTTCCTATATTTATGCCTTGTTTTTCTTATTGATGATCCAATTCTCTTTACCATAAGTATATTTAAGAAAGCTCTATTATAAAAAGCTTTCTTTTTAAATGTCAGAGTAGTAAAACCAAAACATTTAAATATCTGTGTCGTAAACATAACACTACAAATATAGGATTTGTTATATTTTAAGAGGGGTTAATATGAAAAAAGCTTTTTCACAAATTAAAGAAAAACTGACTAGAACATTGGGCACCAAAGAAGAGGAGCCTGAGGAAAGTTATCTGGAACTAGAAACAGAAACAGCTCATGAAGAAAAGGCAAAGATTATTGTTAAGCCATTTACTTTGCAGACTTTTGATGATATCAAAGGTATTCTTGACTCTCTAAGAGAGGGTTATACAATTGCTTTGGTCAATATCAGGCCTTTGAAAGACAAGGATCTGATTGAACTGAAAAGAGCTGTCAACAAGCTGAAGAAGACATGCGATGCGATTGACGGCGATATTGCTGGGTTTGGAGATGACTATATTGTTGTCACACCAAGTTTTGCTCATATCAGCAGAGCAACAGGCACTTCTGAAGTTAAGAGTGAGTAAATTTAAATACTAATTCTTTCTTTTTATTTATATTATCAAAAAAAGAGGCAATCATGAAACTGCATATCTATTTGTTCAGGCATGGGCAGACTTATTTTAACAGAGATAAAAGGTTTACTGGTTGGAAAGATTCTAAGCTGACTCCTAAAGGTGTTAGAGATGCTAAAAAGGTTGCTCAGAAACTGAAGAACGAAAAATTTCAAGTTGCTTATCAGACCAGACTGTCTAGGTCAAAAGATACTTTGAAGCCTATCTTAAAATATCATCCTGAGTGCAAAGAGATCATTACAGATGACAGGATGATCGAAAGGAACTATGGCAAGCTGCAAGGCCTGCATCATAAGACAATCATCGCCAAATATGGGAAAAAACAGTTTGACAAATGGCACAGAGGCTATGATACTCCTCCGCCTAGTGGTGAG
>JAFCEI010000030.1 GCA_017609245.1 Candidatus Woesearchaeota archaeon
TCCTTCAGCTTGCCTTTGGCAACTATCTCAACACTTCTCAGTGCAGCTCCAGTTACTTTAAATTCCTTGTCAAGTCTTGATTTAACTATGTTCCTAGTCATATTTGCAAAAGATTTAAATATACCTTTATTAATATTACTATTCAAAGAGGTGTATGGTGAAACTTCTAAACAGCAAAAAGGCATGGGAAACAGGAAAAAGCTTTCCAGCATTATTCATAGGATTGATCATAGCTGCTTTTGGACTGATCAATTTGGGAGTTGTAGCATTTCAGCTGCCTTTTACACCTGGTGAAAATATATTGGCAATACTTCTCTCGCTAGGAGGCCTATTCTTATTATATTCAGGTTTTAGAGAAGTCATCGACCCTTCTTTTGGTCCGTTGATAGGATGGATTGCAGTTCTTACTGGCATTATTATGGCAGGAATTGGCACAGCAACAATTGGAATTCTTCCAATAGCTCTGCCTGCATTCTTGTTAAGCATACCTGCAAACATTCTGTTTATCATAATAGGTGCGCTTTTGATATTCTTGTCATTTGCTTATTAATTTTAAAAAGAAAAAAATAAATTAAGAACTAAGTTTAACGCCAGGCCTTTTGACTGTTATTGGGATAACCCCCTCTTTAAATTCCAGCTTAGCAATCTCTATGGGATTATATTTCAGTCTTTTGAGATCTTTTTCATCCAGTTTAATCAAATAAGGAGCACCCATTGCTATCTGCAGAGCACGAGCACCCATTATCCTGGCTTTTTCATACTTGGTGTATTTTTCTTGTTCAACCATTTTATTCTAATGCCTTTGCAAGCTCCTTACCTTTTTCAATGCCAAGATCAATCATTTTTGCAATATCATCAGAGCTTAGAGGCATTGTTCCGCCTTTCTGCAGAGCGCACATCTTGCCGTCTTCTCTATGAACAACTGTCAGTCTTGCATCGCTTGATTTTTCTTCATCTGATATTGGATCAACAATCAGCTTGTCGCCAATCTTGTGAACAGTCACAGATATAGGAGTCTTTCTTAAAGGCAGTTTCTTGTCAGTGTGTTTCTTGTAGTCAACCCTCTCTCCATCATATCCAGGAAATCGGGCACTTTTTAGAGCAGCTATTGCTCCTAATGCTCCTGCATCAAAAAGATTCCCTGCATCATTCACAGGAGAAATATCGACCATTACAGACCACACTTTTTCCCCCTCTTCGATGCATAACTTCTCAGAGTCAATAAACTTGCTTTCCCTTATTGCCCTGTCAATGACTCTTGCCAGTTCTATAGACTGTATGCCTGGAGGTCCTGATTCAAACTCAGGGCTTGACAAAGGAGTAAGTTCTGCATTGACCATCAGATTGCCTTTATTAGGAGTGTCTGGATAAGGTGTTTCAACACCCATTTTAACGCCAACAAGAACTTCTGTGTCTCCAATAATGACTCTTGCAGACCCTTCTGCAGTCTCTATAAAGCCAGACTCCACGCTTATAGGTTTTCTGTATTCTGTTAATTTTCTTCCATCTAATCTTCTGTCTTTCTTAAGCAAGGTTTCAACATGCTCTTTTATCATCCTGTCATTCATTTTTCCACCCCATATTTCTTCTTCAATGCATTTTTCTGTATGTCATATATTTTCTTGCATGCTTCTTTGCCCATCTCGATGGCCCTGAGCAAGTGTTCTTTTTCAACCTCGCCATCAAGCTGCAGCAAAGTCACTTCTCCGCTCCCTGAGATCACAGCCATTGGAACGTCAGCATTCTCTCCTTCAAGATCCTCTTCCTCTTTGCTCAGGTCAACAACAGGTGTTCCATTCAGGCATCCAACAGCAACAGATGAGATCAAATCCTTCATCTTTATTCCTGCATCTGCCAATGCCATTGCAGCTGCACATATTCCTGCACATCTTGTTCCTGCATCTGTTTGAGGAAGTTCAATTACAACATCAACAACAGAATTTGGAAACTCTGACAGGTCTATTACAGGCATCAGCGCCTGTTCAGTTACCAGTGCAATTTCTCTGCTTCTCCTGTTTGGTCCAGGCCTTACCCTGTCCCCTGCTCCAGCAAAAGGCATCATAACATAAGATACCCTTAATATGCCTTTTGTAGGGTCTGATAAGAATCTTGGATATAAGTCCCTTGGCCCGTAGACAGCTGCCAGTGCTGTTGTCTTACCTATCTTGAACATTGCAGATCCGTCCGCATTCTTGATCACACCTACCTTTGCTTCGATAGGCCTTGTTTCATTTTCTTTTCTGTCTTTTCTTTTGTACACCATCTTATTTACCATCCTTTTTAACAGCTTTGTCAAGGAATTCTTTGACCTTATCTGTTAATCCATCAATATGAGAATACTTCTCTATCATTCTGATCGCATCAACAACAACTAGCTCCATCTCAGGGCTGGCATCTATCCATGCAATCCCGTTTTGTCCCACCATAATCTTAGAGTTGGTCGCATCTTTTATCATTCCGACCATACTTCCCGATTTTCCTATTATTCTTGGAACCTTGCTTGGCTGCACCTTTATGATCCTTCCTGGCTTTAGCTTGAACAGTCCAGGACCTTTCATAGTCAAGTCTACCAGGTTTTGAGAAGTAACATTTGTTACCTTGGCAACAACATAGTCGCCTATTGAATAATACTGAGACAGGTTAGCTCCTCTTGCTATATATTCTGATGTTGCATCCCTAAGAGGTAGCATTGCAGAATAAGCAGAGTTTGTATCTATTCTCCACCCCATCATCGCGATTTCAATCACTTTTCCTATTATTATGTCATTCTTTTTTGGAAGGTATTTTCCAGATAAAGGAAGCAGCTTAATCAGTCTCCCCCCAATCTTGACCAGGCCTAGTCTGCCTGCTCGTACCTTCTCTTTGTCTCTGTAGCATCCATCGCCCGGCAGATAATCCATCCCTTCTGCCAGATCTTCACCGGGAACTACGACTTCTTTTTCTTTCACAATTAATTTTCCCATTTTAAATCTCCTTTGTTTCAATACTTCCATGTGTTTGATTGTTAAGTTTGTCAAAAAAATCAGCTTCAGTGGCAGCAGGCAGCTCAACAACAACTCTAAGCGAGCCGTCATTCTGCCACTCTTCATTGATTATTTTTGACTGTTTAAGCGTGTGATAACTCTTGGCTGCATACTGTGCAGGTATCCTTATCTGCACTTTTTTGATCTCGAATTTTATTGGAAGAACAGGTCTTAGCTTTTCTATTATGTTGTCTATCTGTTCTTCTGCAGGTGTTTTTTCATCAATATGAACCCCTGCCTCCTTGAATGCGTTTTCCAGCCTTGTAAGCGGGATTGGAGCGTTTGTCCTTGGATCAATAGCAGTTCTGTGAATTATTTCCATCACTCTTTTTTTCTTTTCTTCTAATCGCTTGGACCTATAATCAGCTGTCAGCTGTATAGCTCCTTCTTTGACAATTATCTTAGCAACTTCTGTCTTGTCGTCTGTGTTAAATACGCTTATCAGCTTCTTTTCAGAAGCCAGCTGCCCTTTCTTTGCATCAGACCATATCTCTTCATTCTTAAGAACACCTTCAAAATCTCCCCCCTCTTTCTTGAATTTGATGGCTGCCTCTGAATCTACAGAAACCTCAAACACCCCTCCATCTCTTTTCAACCTAGCCAGAGTCATGCTTTCTTTTTCTTTGTCATATATCTGCTGCATCTTATTTCTTCCCTATGTTCTTGATTACCTTTTCGATCTCCTCTCTTTTGAATTTCTTGAATTTTTTTTCATCTGCCTTTACATAAGCAGCGTCAATTCTGTCAGCATTTACTTTGTTTGGCAGTATCTTGTTCAATGCCTCAATGCACAGCTTTAATCCTTCTTCAATTGTTATCGTATCTTTGTATTTTTTGTTTAATATGTCAACAATCTCTGTCTCTCCTTCGCCGATCGCAGTTGCCTTGAACTGGAAGAATATCCCTGTTGGGTCTGTCTCAAACAGTTTTGGCCCTGTCTGGTCAACTCCTGCTACTAATATGCTTACACCAAACGGCCTTAATCCGCCTGACTGGGTGCAGATCTGCTTCAAGTCGCAGATGTCCTTGACAACACTCAACGTATCGATCGGGCTGTCATATGTCACTTTATGTTGCTGTGATTTTAGCTGAGCTCTTTCAACCAAAACCCTTGCATCTGACAAGATTCCAGATGCAGTTGCACCGATGTGATCATCAATCTGCCATATCTTTTCAATAGTTTCTGTAACAACAAGTTTTTCCAGTATTCTTTTGTCTGATACCAGCAGCACTCCATCCTTACATACAACACCAATTGCAGTGCTTCCCTGCCTTACAGTTTTCTTAGCATACTCTACCTGCAGCAGTCTCCCTTCTGGGCTGAACATAGTTATTGCCCTGTCATAACCCATCAGTTGGTGTGATCCTGATTCTTCAACCATTTTATTTTCCCTCCATTTTTACATATTTTTTGTAAGCTTTATTAAGCATTCCTGAAACACCTGTGCTTTTAACAGTCGGCTTTTTTATCAAAGCCAAAGATGCTTTCAGTTCATTAACATATTTGTGGTTTATTCTTATCAATCCTTTGTTTCTTTCATATTTGTCTCCAAGCACAATTATTCCTGCTTTTGCCATTCCTAATTGGCCAAGGAATTCCTTACAGCTTTGTAGTATCGTCTTTTTGATTTCTGTAAAGCTGAACTTGTCTTTTGAAACAACTTCAAAGGCTAAATATCTTTTCTTTTCCCTTAAGCTTGGTAAAACAGCTTTTTTCATTGATTTTTAACCCCTAATCAATCCATTTATTTGGAGAAAATAGCATTTTTTAATATTCTTCTCCTTTCTCTTACACGATTTAAGAATAACTTGGGCTTTAAAAAGGTTTCTATTTTAGCTCTTTCATAGCCTTTGCATATGCAATAGTCCATAGTTGTATATTGCACCCAACAGGAACTGCCTGCCTATTCTCATACAACAGATATTCTGTAAAGGGGTGTTTTAATTCAGATAAGCGCTTGGCCAATAAAAAGCATTTTTGTTTCAGATCTTTTAGTCCGTATCTCTCAGCAAGCAGGGCAACACATGCATTTTCATAAGGCCATATTGTAAGTTTGAATGGCTTTTTTTCATCACCCTCATAATCATATCCAGGTAGATTTTCTCTGGTGAGGTATCCATAATCTGTCTCAAGTTTCTTAAGGTTTTCAGCAATCTTCTGCATCATCTCTTTGCTGACATCATCCTTTTCAAGAAAATAAAGAGACACAACTGAATCCAGATAAAAAGTCCTTATAATGCCTTCATTGTCTGTTGCAGATGCAAAATAACCTTCATCTCCCAGCCAGAATGTTTCAATCGTTTTTTTCAGCGTTTTCTCAGCCTGTTTAAGCAGCTCCCTTGCATTCAGATTTATCAGCCCCTGCTCTGCAAAACTAGCCAGCATCCTAAGTGCATTCACAACAAAAGCATTGACCATAAGATAAGATGCTGGATATGTATGCTCCATATTTCTTCTTTCACAATATCCTCCATCTCTCCAGCAGCCAGCCCACAGGGCATATTTATCAGAATTGCAGAACTGGGGATTGTCCCACATCAGATCAGCATCCAGATGCCTTTTAATATATTCAAAAGTTGATTTTATCTTGCCTGCATTATTCCTTATGAATTCACTATCGCCTGTCCATTCAAAATATTTTCCAAATCCGATTATAAACAGGGCAGAAGTGTCAATCGATGCATAAAGAGTATTTTTTCCCCTAAGGTCAACTCCCGGCCATTCATGAGGTATTGCTCCTGGCTCTTCACCAGTAAAAGGGTCAATCCTTTTCCCCTGATGGTTTGCGCAGAATATAAGAATGTTTTTTAGAAACTCCTTGTCTTTTAACAGCAACGCAGATGTGATCGAATCACTTGGAAAAACCCGGTCATATCCTCTTTTTCCGTCCAGGTTTTTGCCTGCACTGTACAGTTTTAATTCTTCTTTGTCTGTTTTTATTATATTTTCTAGCTCTTCTAGGTTTTTTCCTATTAGCTCAAACAATCTGCCTATGCTCATCTTTTGAGTATTTTTGTAAATTCCTTGACTGTAAAATCAGGGAAAAATAGATTAGGAAACATCAACTCTGAATAAGCAGAATCCCACAAGAGAAATGACCCCAATTTTTTATCTTTTCCAGTCGCTATTATCAGGTCAGGCGGCAAAAAATAAGAAGAATAGATGTTCTCTTTTATCATCTGCCTGTTGATCACTTCAGGGTCTATCTTGTCCAGCTTGACCTGTTTCGCGATCAGTTTGCATGCATCAACAATCTCTTCCTGACCCTCATAATTCAAACAAAAATTCAGGAAAAACTGGTCATATCCTTTTGTCAGGTTTGTAATCTCTTTTACAGGCTCAACAATCCTGCTTGGGAGATCATACCATTTGCCCAAGATGCTCACCTTGACCTTGTTTTTCTGCAGAATATCATCTCCTGTCAGGTCCTTAAAAAAATCGATCAGAGAATCAACCAAAACAAACAATTGGTCAGGATCTTTGAGTTTCAAAGGCATGAGATAAACAGTCATTATCGGTATATTTAGTTTGATCTGCTGGTCGATGATATCTTTAAGATTCTTGAATGTCTTTTTATATGCAGCTGACAGTTCTGTCTTGTGCTTGGCAGCCCATGCCTTATTTCCGACTACTGTCAATCCGATATGTTTTGGTTTCATAGGACTGTATCTTAGACAATAATGTTTATAAAGATTCTTGTTCCTTAATACTCAGATGGAGCCATTAATATCAATCATAATTATCGCTGCTTTATTCATAGCAACAATCACTGACCTAAAGACAAGAGAAGTTCCAAATTGGCTTAGCTATTCTTTGATATTTATCGGACTGGGTGTCAGAGGGATTTATTCACTGGTCTATTCTGATATGACATTTTTTGTATATGGGGCAGCGGGATTTATAGTGTTCTTATTGCTGGCTTATGCATTGTTCTATACAGGACAGTGGGGAGGAGGAGACAGCAAGCTATTGATGGGAATGGGAGCTTTGATCGGTCTGGAGTTCAGCAAAGATGCATTTTTGATATCTTTTCTGATTAACATACTGTTGGTCGGAGCGGTTTATGCAATCATATTCTCAGTCATATTGGCACTGTTGAACCCAAAAAAGATAATCAACTCATTTAAAAAAATATCATCTCAGAGAAACGTATTCATTGCAAGGAGGGGAGTTTTGCTGTTGGTCTTGTTTTTAGTGATAGTCTCATGGTTCTTTGAACTGAGCATGAGAATAATGCTGCTGTCTCTTGCTGGCTTGACATTTGTCATGTTCTTTATCTGGCTGTTTGTCAAGTCTGTTGAGATGTCCTGCATGATCAAGATGGCGCCTGTTTCCAAGCTGACAGAAGGTGACTGGGTTGTGAAAGATGTTATGCACAAAGGAAAAAGGGTTGCAGGCCCAAAAGATTTAGGGATCAGCTTAAAACAGATACAGAAACTGAAAAGGCTTAAGATAAAAAAAGTTCTGATCAAACAGGGAATCCCTTTTGTGCCCAGCTTTTTGATCGGATTTATATTGACTTTGATATATGGGAATCTGTTTTTGCTGCTGATTTGATTTTTTTTATTTGATTAGGGGAAATGTTTATATATAGGGTCTGTATTTTAGTATGTAAAAAGAGGCTGATTTGGGGTATTGCTTCTTATATTATAATAAAAATTTTGAGGTGAATAACATGAGCAAATCAGCAAAAACTTTAGTATTTTCATTGATTCTATTGGTTGTGGTTTCTTTATTTTCAATGTCTGCCCTAGCGTCAGCTCTGGATGATGATAAGTTTGAAGACTGCAATTTCTGGTGCAAACTAGTTTATTTGTTTACTGGGAATCTTCCTGATGCAAATGTCCAG
>JAFCEI010000031.1 GCA_017609245.1 Candidatus Woesearchaeota archaeon
AAGATTCCGTTCATAATCGCTGCAAATAAGATTGATTTGATTGCAGGCTGGAGGGATGATAAAGATCCATTGCTGAAAACAATCTCAAACCAATCCCAGCAAATACAGGAAATTTTAGACAAAAGACTGTATGAATTAGTTGGAAAACTCTCGGAACTAGGATTTGAATCAGAAAGGTTTGACAGGGTTGATGACTACACAAAGCAAATAGCCATGATCCCGTGCTCTGCAAAAACAGGAAAAGGCATCCCGGAATTACTGATGGTATTGACAGGCTTGGCTCAAAAATATCTGGAAAAAAACCTGGAAATAGAAGTCAAAGGCCCTGCAAAAGGGACTATTCTGGAAGTCAAAGAAGAGAAAGGCCTGGGAAAAACATTGGATGTCATAATATATGACGGAATCCTGAAAAAAAATGATACAATTGTTATCGGAGGATTAAATCAGCCAGTTACAACAAAAGTCAAGGCTTTGTTAGAGCCGATGCCTCTGGAAGAGATGCGTGTCAAAAAAGCAAAATTCAATCCAGTCAAAGAGGTTTCAGCAGCAACAGGCGTAAAGATTACCGCAACTGGAATTGAAGAAGTGATTGCAGGCATGCCAATAAGGGTTGCTTCTCAGGAAAACCTGGAAAAGACAAGACAGGAAGTTCAGGAAATGGTCAAAGAGATCCTTATCGCGATAGACAAGACAGGCATCATCATAAAAACAGACTCTCTAGGTTCATTAGAAGCATTGATCACATTGCTGAAAGAAAAAGATATTGAGATAAGAAAAGCTACCATTGGTGAGATCTCAAAAAAAGACATTGCAGAAGCAGAATCAAACTATGATCAAGACAGGCTAAAAGCCATTATTCTTGGGTTTAATGTAGACATAAGCAAAGAGGTAGAGAAAATACCTAAAAAAGTTAAGATAATCAGATCAGACATCATATACAAGATAATTGAAGAGTTTGAGACATGGCAAGAAAATGAAAAACTGAACATGGAAAAAGAAAATATGGCAGAGCTTACGAAGCCTTGCAAGCTTAATATCTTGAAAGGCTATGTGTTCAGGCAGAACAACCCTGCTGTTGTTGGTGTGGAAGTGATGGCAGGCACAGCAAAGACAGGAATCGCCCTGATAAAGACCGACGGTAAAGAGATCGGAACTCTTAAAAGCATGCAGCTTGAGCAGGAGAACATTGAAAATGCAGAAGCTGGAAAAAGAATTGCCATATCAATACCAGAAGCAACAGTCGGCAGGCAGATAAACGAAGGCGAGACCCTGCTGTCAGATATTCCAGAAGAAGATTTCAGAAAACTAAGAGAGTTTAAGAAATATCTGAAAAATGATGAGATAGAGATTCTGAAAGAGATTGCGCAGCTGAAAAGAAAAGGCAATCCTGTTTGGGGTATTTAGATGCAGAATCTAAAAATTCTCAACAAAAAACAGATTAAGCTTATTCTTAAAAAACTTGAAGCCCAGTTTGGTTTCAAAGACACTTTGGATTTCGTCTTTCTGCAGAACAGAGAAGGGAAGATATTTCTCATAAACAAAGACATTGCAAAGGTCGATTTGAGCAAGCTGAGGATAAATTCAATCGGTTTATACTTTGGTAAGATAGAGCAGGATGAGCTAAGATTGTCAATAGAAGGCTCGCAGCTGATCGGTAAAAAAGCAAAAAAGAATATTGTTGAATTGAACAGTCAGCAACTAAAACAATGGCTAAAAGGCGAAGACATTGAAAACAACAAACATCAAGGCTTTGTGATCATCAGGCACAATAAAGACTTCCTTGGAACAGGCAAGGCAAAACAAGATAAAATACTGAATTTTGTTCCAAAAGCACGAAGAATCAAGATCTAATACTTTGATCCAAGAACATTATCAAGAGCTACATTAAGCTTACTTGACACATAATCGTAAAAATGTTTTTCCCCATCACTTATCTTACCTCTGTTAAACCTATAGAGTAACCTTACGCTGTCTTTCTGCACAGGCTTTAGTTTGGATTTTCTTTCTTCATAACCTAAAACTGCATCGTCTAGATGTGAATGATAGTCTACTTTTTCTCCCTGCTCAATCATTATCGGAGGAAATCCTTTCTCAAACAAGATGAAATTATGAAGCATTCTTGCCAATCTACCATTACCATCTTCAAAAGGATGTATCCTCAATATGTGCAGATGTACTAGTGCTGCCAGATCGGGAAAACAGAAATATTTATGTTTCTTCATTATCATATTGTATGCTTTTTTGGTGAAACGCAAAAATTTATCCATTTCACTCTGTATTTTCGCAGGATATGGCGGAGTAGTTGAAGCGCCGCTTGGTCTGACTCCCATGGTCCTGTAATGAGCATTGCCATTAAAAAGATCTGGTTCGATTCTGTTTTCTATATCAAACAAAAATTTTTCAGTAAGTGGCAGTCTAAACTTAGCACTGCCATAATTGTATGCTTTAACAAGATGCTTCAGATGGGGCTTAAGTGAACGCAGATATTTTTTCTTATCCCTGTCGGTCTTAAATTCATCCATATCTAATGGGTAACTCATACCTAAAGAGTGCCTCAATCCTTCTTCATATTTGCATTTTCTTAAGGACCTTCGCAGTTTTTTTCTGCTCATACCGCTGTTTAGAACATCCCACTTTGCAGTTATTTCTTTCAAAAGATATTTATTAGTATACATAGTTTAGATAAAGTATTAGAAATTTATAAACCTTTCTATATGTAATCACTATTGAGTTACAATTTTATGTAATTGTTTTAGGTGTTTTACCTTATGATCCACATACTTAAGCTTCTTGTTTTTCTTATGCTCAGCCCAGTCACCATAGACAAACCAAACAGTCTTCATTCCCAGTTTTTTGGCAAGTTTTAGGTCAAACTCAGGCTTATCGCCGACCATTACACAATCACAGCTCTTTATTTTCAGTTTTCTGAAGATATAATCGTAAAATCTCTTGTCAGGTTTTGTTGTTTTCACATCATCGCCGGTCACGATCAGGTCAAAATAATTCACAACGCCTAACTTTCTGAGCCTTTTCATCTTTGTTTTCTTGTTTCCGTCAGAGTCAGACATTATCACTAGCTTAAAATTCTTTTTCAGCTTTGATAGGACCTGTTTAGCATCAGGCATCATAGCAGCATGGTTTTGTATTGCTTTCCAATAGATATCACATAACTTTTTGATCTCATTTCTCTTGGGCTTCATCCCAAGCCTCTCAAAAAGAGTCTTGAACCACAACTCCCGTTTATACAATCGGATATTTTTCTCTCTCATTCCTTTGATTGTATAAGACATGTCAATATTATCAAACATCTCTGCAACATGCTTAATATTGTATTTTTTGTAGAAATATTCTCCAACTTCATCCTCAGCGTGATGCTTTGCAGGCTTATATCTTTCCAAGGTGTCATCAAAATCAAATATTATTGCTTTCACAAAAATAAGAAACAATCATTAATTTTTAATTCTTTCTAAAATTTGATTGTTGTTGAGCACTCATAAGAATCAAGAGATGGTTTCCATGAGACGCTAATCGGCTTGAACCTAACCGTATAATCAGGCTGTATAGCAGGCAGTATCTTCTTATCAATTGTTATTGCAGGCAGGATATTGGTCATAACAGTAAACCATCCAAGATCTGCAGCTAGCTCAAGATTTCCATGCGGAAAAATGCGCCCTCTTAGATCCTCTTCCATTATCTTATACTTATTGCTGATCCCAAACAAGACCTCTGCATTTCCTCTGCCAACTGAAGAGATTCCAAGGTTCAGCTTAGCAGTCAAAAAATTTATTTTTTTGTATGTTGATAATCCCAGGTTTAGTGCCTCTACATTTGCATTTGCTTCAAGCCCTGCCAGTAAAGAGGTTTTACAGTTAAAATCTGTTTTTCCCACATACACTCTAGGACTAAGCCCGATTAGTTTTGGAAATGCCAGCTCATACCACATATGCTGTGTAGCATATCTTGCATGCCCAGTATCAATTGATTGGTTTGACAAGTATGCTTCTGATTCCCATGCCTTCAGATCCCTTATCCCTGTCTGCGGAGGAGAGAGATAACGCAAAATGCCGTTAGTTACATCTTCCATTGTGCTTATTGATATGACTTTTTTGCCCAAACTTCTGTTAAATGCCATGACCTTTCTTTCTATGTTGTCATCATCTGCAATAAAATCCTCCATGATCTGATTGTTGAAAGTGATCTGCTTGACATCATTTGCTTTCAGAACATCACATATCTCAGAAATAGGAACATCAGCATTACCTATCTTGAAAACAGGATCATAGCCATACTCGTTGGCCAGGTCAACAACCTTATTGAATCTCTCATAATCAACCACGATCTCATAAGGCAAATTTTTGACATGTTCTATCACTGCTGAGCTGCAAACCTCTACATCATCCTTTGATATCTCTTCTTTCTTAACAATATTTTTATATCCCTGCCCAAGTGTTTTCTCCAGATTGCTGTCTTTTGCAAGCCTTATGTTGATCATCTCGCATCCTGCCTCATAATTATCTGGTCCTATGCGTGCGCTAAATTCTCCCAAATAATCTCCTAATTTCTCGATGTCTTTTTCCAGCTCTTTTACATCCTCTTTAGGCAAGCTGGACTGCAGATCTTCAAATCTCTCTCTAACAATGTTTTTAAGATCAGAGTAATTTTCTTTGCCTGCAAACCTTAATGAGGCGCTTTCAACAAGATCTACAAGTTCCGAAAACTCATCAGAATTGATGTCCTCCTTTTTCAGCTTAAATGAATATTTTGATATGATATCTTCTGCTCTCTGCTTAATTTGAGTTTTAAGCCCGTCAAACTCATCCAGATCTCCCCTAAACCTGTCCTTATTTTTATCAAAATACTGTTTAAAAAATTCTGATTCTTTATCAAAAGTTTTTTCAATCGAATTTCCAACAGAGTTTGCAGTCTCTATCTTACTCTCTGTTCTAACAGAATAAGAAGTTGCAAAAAAATTAAAACCAAGCGTTAAACATAATATCTTTAGCGCCTTTGGCACTGTTTTCATTTTAACACTAAAAAGGTGTTTTTCAGAATTATAAATCTTTCGTTTTGATGTTTAAAAAGCCGCTATTCCATATAGATCTGGACAACGTCATCATCCTGCAGGACATGGTCTAATCCGACCTGCTGGCCAGGGAATGCAGCAGACTTGCCCCAGACTTTTGCATGCCTGAATTTCTGGATAAAATCCTTATGAATATGCACTGCCAGATCCCTTATGGCAGATCCTTTTCTTAGTGCAAAAGGTATGCCTGTTGATTTCTTACCCTGTTCTTTGGTATAAACCTTGATCAGACCAGACATCTTCCATATCAGATCTTTGATATTTTCCTCACCAGAATAATAGATGATAGGAAGATCTATATCTTCTTTAAGCAGTTCCCTGACGATCATGTCTCTTTCCTTGTCCGAATTATAAAGCATTACGACCACGTCAGCTGTTCTTATTATCCCGAGATAAGCAGGACCTTTTTCACTTCCATAAAAATTTTCAACAATAGCAGGAATCTCGATAATCTGAATCTTGACGCCCTTGTAATCCATGATTCCTACTTCTGGTTTTTTTGTTGTAAAAGGATATGCTGCCACTTCAACTTTTGATCCTGTCAGCCTATTCAATAAGGTTGATTTGCCTGAATTAGTGGTTCCGACCAGAACAACCTGTGCAGAACCTTCTTTTTTGATAGCGACCGAATGAGCTGTTTTCCTCAGCTTTGCCTCTTTTTTGAGCTGTGATTTGAACTTAGAGAGTTTTGTCTTGAGCTCTGCCTGCAGCTTCTCGCTACCCTTATGCTTAGGCACCTCTCTCAGCATCTTCTGCAGGGCAGCTATCTTCTCTTCAGTAGTCTTTGCTCTACTATACTCTAATTCTGCTGCCTGATACTCTGCTGTGACATTTGCCGGCATAAAAATATTAACATCAATAAAATTTATAAAGATATTGGCTTTTCAGGAATATATGGCAGACATAACAAGTGAGACACTTGGCAGCGGATTAAAATATATCAACGAGTTATATGTGGGGATTGCGACCAAAGTGGTCATAGTTCTGGCTATTTTACTTATTGGATTTATCATCGGAAGGGTATTGGGTAAATTAGTCCAGAAAGCGATGCATGGTATTGGCCTAAACCCTTTCATGGCCAGGATGGGCATTACATTCTCGTTAGAAAACCTTTTTGGAAATATCACAACATACATAGTTTACTTTACGACAGTCCTGATTGCACTGAACAAGCTTGGGCTGACAACAACTATCCTGGATATAATCGCAGCAGGAGTGATAATCTTAACAGTATTATTGGTGACTATCTCTCTCAAAGACACTCTGCCAAATGCATTTGCAGGTTTCATGATAAAGCAGAAAGGGCTTATCAAAGAAGGCGACGTAATAGCTGTCCAGGGCAAAGAAGGAAAAATAAAAAAGATAACTTTGGTAGAAACCTGCATGGAAACAAAAAAAGAGGACATATTCATACCTAATTCTATTCTGATAAAAAAAGAAATCATCAAAAAAAGGCGCTAAATTTTTTCTAATTCAGAAACAATTCCCCATATCAGGCTTCTGGTGTATGGCTGCAGGTTTATGTCTGCTGCAATATCATCCAGATCATTGAGCACCTTATGAACCTTGATTGACATATCCCCATCTTTTTCCAGAACATCGATTATGCTGTTTATTCTGTCTCTTACATTTCTGGGGACTGTTGAATCTTCCTGGACCTTGGATAATGAACCTATAATTCCAGATATCTTCTCAGTCATTTTAAGAACTCTTTGTTTGCTGCTCAAATTCCTTCATGAGCTCAGCCTGCAGTTTTCCTGCCCTGTCCTTGAATTGCAACTCTTGTTTTTCTAGGTCTTTGAGTCTTGACTCAAACAGATTTTTTTTGGATTTTAGATCCTTTTTCAGATCCTCTTTCTCAGCCTTGACCATTATCGGGCCGACAATCTTATACTGCTCAGAGCTTTTTTCAATCTCTTCAAGAGCAGATCCAATATCAATTAATTGCACCTGAAAATTCTGCTTTTGTATGAGAATGTTCTGCAGATTCTGCTCAACCAACTGCATCTCTTTGATCTTTTCCTCTGTCTGCTTGTCCATCATGCCTACCTTGCCTTGACTTTGGCTGCGACAGTCTTTGTTTTATAAAGCATCATGCTTCCGCAGTATGGGCATCTGACCTTTCCCCTGAGATTGTCCATAGAAATTCGCTTATTGCAGTTGAAACATTTGTAGCTTACGATTTTTTCTCGACCTCCGCACCTGATTTTTTAGAAAGCGTATATGCCTTGCCTGTAAACTTGGTGTTGCACTTCTTGCAAAACCATATGCCTGCTGCAAGCCGTTTGACCTGCTTATAGCTACAGTAAGGGCAAACATGTTTTTTCTTCAGTTCATGCTCTATCTTTGAAAGCTTCTCCTTTATTCTTCTTCCATACCTCGCTCCAAATCGTTTGACTGAACCGTGTTTTTTTGCTACTGCCATATTAAATGTCCTCTAAATCTTGAAAAATGGGGCTGCCCGGATTTGAACCGGGGTCGTCTGGTCCCAAACCAGAAAGGATAAACCAAGCTACCCTACAGCATAATGTTATATAAGGAAGCTTATATAATCCCATTCTGTGGGCAACCTATAAAACCCCTTGTATTTAGATATATAGGCTATTTTTTAAAGCTTTCTATATTGGATAACATTTATAAACCCTCTGGCCATCTATTTGATTATGAAAATATCTGCACATGAAAAATACAGGTTAAAGAAATTTGTAAAAGAATTGTCTAGTTATAAGGCC
>JAFCEI010000032.1 GCA_017609245.1 Candidatus Woesearchaeota archaeon
AGGGTATGACAAAGACATAAAAGGAAAAGATATCAAGAGCGATGACCAGATTATAGAGCTTAAGCCACAGGATGTAATCCTGCCTTCCTCAACACTTGGTTTGGATGAGTCTGCTGATAATGTGCTGTTTAGGGTTGCGGCTTTTGTTGATGAGGAATTAAGCAAACTTTATGGGCTAGAACCATATTACGATCTGAAGGACAAGGGAGATCTGGCTGGACAGTTGGTCATAGGACTGGCGCCCCATATCTCGGCAGGCATGGTCGGCAGGATAATTGGCTTTAGCCAGACCCAGGCATTATTTGCCCACCCTTTATATCACGCTGCCCTGAGAAGGGATTGTGATGGTGATGAAGCTTGCGTGATGCTTCTGATGGACGCTTTTCTTAATTTTTCAAGGCAATATCTTCCTGATAAAAGAGGGGGAAGAACAATGGATGCCCCCTTGGTTTTAAACTACACATTGAATCCTGCAGAGGTTGATGATATGGTTCAGGGTTTGGATGTTGGGTGGACATATCCTTTGGAATTTTATGAGGCAGCACTTGATTACAAGAATCCATGGGATGTGGATATTGAACAGCTGAACAGCAGGCTGGGTAGCCCGCTTCAGTATGAAAATATGGGATTTACTCATGATGTTAGCAATATCAACACAGGAGTTCTTTGCTCTGCTTACAAGACTTTGCCCACAATGGAGGAAAAACTTAAGGGTCAGATGGAGATTGCAGAAAAAGTAAGGGCTGTTAGTGAGGCAAATGTTGCAGCATTGGTTATTGACAAGCATTTTATAAAAGATATTAAAGGTAATCTGAGAAAGTTTTCAATGCAGCAGTTCAGGTGCGTGAAATGCAACAAAAAATATAGGAGGCCGCCTTTGGCTGGTAAGTGTGATAATTGTGGTGGCAGGATAATTTTTACAATCCATGAAGGGAGCATTATTAAGTATCTGGATCCAGCAATATCTCTTGCTGAAAAGTATAATGTTCCTGCTTATCTTAAGCAGACACTTGAATTAACTAAGAGACGAATTGAAGGTGTTTTTGGGAAAGAGAAAGAGAAGCAGGAAGGGCTAGGGAAGTGGTTTGGGTGATTATTCCCTCACAACAACACACTGACACATAGGGATATTTTTTATCTTGATTATGTTTTCTTTGTTTATGATATTGTTTTTTAAACCAAAGTTAACTGCTTTTTTCCCAACCAGATTGACAATATAGGCTGTTTTTAGAACTTCTAAGACTTCTTGTTCAGGCATTTCTTCACCTTTGTAGAAGTTTGTTGTCATGTCCAGTCGAAGCTTGCCTTCTTCGAACTTTTTACCAATTAGCCCTTTGTCACAGATAGCAATAACTTTTCCATTTGGGCTTTTATGAACAGCAACAATCATTTTATTTCGTGAACTGCCCTTTGAGCTCCACAGGCCAGGCATTTAAGAGTTGTTCCAACATCTTCTTTGATAAGTTTTGTATCATGCTTTCCGCACTCTTTGCATTCCACAAACTCTTTTGCATATTCCTGGATACGCTCGTTTATCTTTGCTGAAGGAACTTTGCTCCTGATTATTACTGAACCTGTACCTTTGATTTCACCTGGTGTTGCTAATTTTCTTAAGATGTATTTAAGCAGATGTGCCGGTGTTCTATGCAGATAATCTGCTATCTGCTTAAAATTGGAAATAACTGTTGTATTGCCTTGAATATGGCTTTTTACAGCAGGAATTTCAAATCTTTCCTTTTCAACAGCTTTTTTTGGCAAAGATTGCTTTGCTTTTTCCAGTAATTTTTTGTAATTCATATATAAATTGAAATTCTGCAAATTTATAAATCTATTGGATTAATTTGAGAAAGATATTTAAATTATGCAAAACTAGGTTGTCCTATGACATTAGAATCAATAATAAGCCCATTAAAAGCAGAGAAAGAGCCATGGGACATGTTTTTTATAGGAATACTCTATTCTTCTGTTGCTGTTTTTTTAACACTTCTCATTTTTGAGAATGAAAAAAGTCTGGCCCTAGTTTTTTTGACTGTGTTGGCTACAGTTCCTATCATGTATAATACATTAAAACTAGAAGAAGGAAAAGATGTTTTATATGGTGGCGAGCTCAGGCTTTTGAATGAGCATAGCAAAGCGCTGCTGTTTTTTATATTCTTATTCTTGGGGATCATGGTATCTTTTGCAGTCTGGTATATTGTTCTTCCTTCTCCGATATCTCAGGAATTGTTTTTTTCGCAACAGCAGGCAATCAACAGCATTAACAGAGCTGTTACGACTAATTTTGCTTCGGCAGAAACATTTTCATTAATTTTGTTAAACAATCTAAGGGTTCTGTTCTTCTGCCTGTTCTTTGCATTTTTTTACGGTGCAGGCGCCATCCTGATTTTGACATGGAATGCGTCAGTAATAGCTGCTGCACTGGGAAATTTCTTCAGAACCCAGCTTGCAGTTGCAAGCAAGGCAACAGGCATGGCAACTACTGGCATGTATTTTCATGTTACTGCATTAAGTTTGGGGAGATACATGATTCATGGAATACCTGAGATTCTTGCCTATTTTGTTGGCGGTTTGGCAGGCGGAATAATCTCTGTTGCAGTAATAAGGCATGATTTTAGAACAAAAAATTTTCAGAAAATTATCATGGATTCATCATCGCTGATTCTGATTGCAATCCTAATACTTGTGGCTGCAGCATTTATAGAGACCTTTATCACCCCTGCATTATTCTAAAATTTTTAATACTTCGAAATTATTCAAATTTCGCTAGTTAAAAATTTTATTCCAAAATTTTTAATACACCAGGTTTAACAAAAAATATTTCACCTTTTTCCAAAAGATATCTTATTGAATTTGGGTTGATGTTATGTTCTGAAACCAGATAGTCAAACCCAACACCTTCTCCAGCATCAAGATCAGAAATAATATTTAAGATATCGTCATGATTTTTTTCTTTTGTTTGTTGTTCTGGAATTGTTTCATTTTCTTCTTCTATTGACTCTATTTTAGACTTTAACTCCAGGTCCCTAACTTTTAGCCAGCCAGGATCTTGTATTTTCTTAATTATCTCCCCAACAATGTATCTCTCACCATTATACTCCCTTGGCTTGCCTATTATCATAACAATGTCGCCTATGTCAATCCCTTTAAAAAAATCTGGGTTTTCAAAATTCTTAATATTAATCTTTCCAGAGCCGTCATCTACTGATGTTTGTGAATAACTAGGATAGTTTGATGCAGAGTTTATGATTGTGGCCAATATATTAACTCTTGAAATTTTGTCTCGAGAATCGAGTATCTGTGCAATTCTTACTTTTTGCGCAGTTTCTCTAAGTTCTGCCATGCTTATATCCTCTGAATAAATCCTCTTCTAGGTTCAAAGATATCTCCTGATCTCTTAAGTTTTTCAAGAACCTCTTCCACCTGGTCTTCAGGTACCCCCTTATCTTTTGCTTCTTTTAAAATATCTTCTATAGGTATTGTTTTTCCCAGAGTATTCTCTAGATCATCGATTATCTCTTTTATTGTCATTATCTTGCTTCTCTGCGAAGCAGTTATCCCGGTCGTAATCCTGTCAATGTCTATCTGTCCTGTTTCTGGATCAACACCTATCTGGGTCAGGCAGTAATGAAGCAAATCTATGGCCCGTTTTGCATCCTTTTTTGTCACTTTTTTTCCTAATCTTATTTTTGCATTTGCTTCTGACAACCTTACTAGGGCTTCTAGCTGTCTTGGAGATATAGGAACTACTTTTTCTGCTCCTTCAGAATATTTTGACCTCATCTTCAAATAATAGGTTTTTATTTCTTCCAGGGCAGAATCAGTTATTTTTGGCTGAACTTTTTGCCTAGCATAAGCAATATATTTTTTCATGAGCTTAGGGTCGATCTCTTCTTTTCCTGTAGGCTTCTGGTGAAGAAGAAGAATATGGCTTGCCATCTCCTCGTCTTTTTCAGGATTTGGTAGATCTTTGATCGGGAATATCAGGTCAAATCTGTTGATAAGAGTTACAGGAAGTTCAATCTGCTTTGCAAGACTTTCGTATATATCAAATCTTCCGAATTTAGGGTTTGCAGCTGCCAGCACAGATGTTCTTGCTAACAGTGTCGCCTGGATGTTCGCTTTTGAGATTGTTATTGTCTGCTGCTCAAGCGCTTCGTGCATCGCTGACCTGTCTTCTACTGACATCTTATCCAGCTCATCAATCATGCAGATGCCTTTGTTGGCCAGCACTAAAGCACCTGCTTCAAGGCTCCATCCTTTCAGGAACTCATCTTTGACAACAGATGCTGTCAGTCCAGCCCCTGTTGCACCTTTTCCAGATACATACCTGCCTTTTGGAGCTATAAGAGATATCCTTTTTAGCAGCTGGCTTTTTCCTGCGCCAGGATCCCCTACTAGGAGTATATGTATGTCTCCTCTAGATATTATCCCATCTTTTCTTGATTTCTGGACCCCTCCCATCAACTGAATCAATAGAGCTTCTTTTATCCTGTCGTGACCATATATTGATGGAGCGATGCTTCTGACAAGCCTTTCATAGACTTTTGAATCTTTTGCCAGGTCTTTTATTTCTTTTTCTTCTTTTTCAGATATATCAACATCATAGAAATCTTCTTCAGCAGCCTCAACATAGTTAGCTTCTATCAACAGGTCAAATCTTGTCGATTTTACGCCTGACCTTAGTGTTATTGGAACTTCTTTCACCACCCCATTTACTCTTATTTTTGATCCAGGGTTTGTCTTTTTTTCAGATATAGGAGATACAAGATCTTGTGTCAGAAACACATTCATTCTTTTTGGCTGCTCCCCTCCTTCAAGGTTTTCAGGAGCTTCTTCCAGAACAAGCCCCTGCGCATCGACCAGCTCTTTGCTCAATAGCCTGAACTTACCTTTTCTTCCACATGAGCACCTGTGCGGTTCCTTAAATGCTGTATCAAGCTGCAAAACACCTATTATGTTGCCGCAGCTGGGACATTCGAATTTTGCTGTTGTTACCTGTGGCCTTACATCTGATTTCTGCCTCACTACACCTTCAATTGCAAGCAATCTCCCTATGTGATTTGAACGTATATCTCTGATCATGATATATTGTGATTCAGGAAGGTTTGAAAAACGGATTTTGAATTTTTTTAGGTCTGCTTCAATGTCAAATTCTTCTACTGCCAGTTCAGCAGCCTTTATTGATTCTTCTGGCTTGTCCAGCAATTCTTCTGCAAGAATAGGATCAAATTTTGCAAGCAGGGAGAAATCAACCGAGAGGTGAGCCTCACCTTTCCTGACTGCTTCAGACAGCTCTGCTTTGTAGTTTTTTTCTAAAAAATCCCGAAATCCTTTGATTTGTTCTGTCGCATCCATCTTTTTAGTTGATGTAGGAATTGATTCTTCCCGCCCTCTGTCCCCCTCATCACCACCCTGTGGCTTGCGGAGGGTTGATTTACTTATCAGTAGGTTAAATTACACCTCTTTTTCTTGAAAAATAAAAAATTTATTTAGACTTAGCTCTTTTCAGGTTTTTTATCAGAAGTTCGACTGTTTCTTCAACCTCTTTTTCTGATTTTGTACCTGTGCATACAATCTTTCCGTTTGAGAAGAGCAGGAATGTTGCTTTTTCTTTTGCCAGCTTGTAAACCAGGCCAGGGAATTGTTCTGGTTCATATTCTGTATTGTGAAGTTTCATTGCCAGCTTATTCAAGTTCAGAGACATCCCTATACTCCCTGCTGCAACCATGTTCTGGATATTGATTTTTGGCTCTATTGTAATCTTTATGCCTATCTTTTTAAGAGCATCTTTTATCTTGTTGATTGCTTCTCTTACTTTTTTTATAGATCTTGCGCCTGTTACAACTATCTTTCCGGAGCTGAATATCAAAGCAGATGTTTTAGGCTCTTTGATCCTCAGCACTAAACCTGGAAACTGCTCTGGGTTGTATTCTGTGTTGCTTAGTGTTGCTGCCATTTTCTCTAGAGGAATATCATGCTCTAAAGATGAAGAAACAACGATATTTACAATCTTTATATTTCCTTTAACCATATTTAATAACCCCCAATTGATGTATTGAACTGTAAATAACCTTTGTCAAAGGCTTTATAAACTTTATAAATAGAGCTTATTTATAAATACTGTTGTTTTTGAATATGTATGCCCCCAGTGTTTCAGCTGGAGATGGTATCTAACAGAAAGCTTTTTAAATAACTGTTCACTATAGTTAACATCATGAATCTGATGCCGCAAGAGATTGAAGTATGGTATATTTTGCCAGCTATAAGAGCAGAGATGGCCAGAGAGTTAGCTGGGAAAGGTGTGAAGCAGGCGAGGATAGCTGATATTTTGGGGTTAACACGTGCTGCTGTGTGCCAGTATCTGAAGCAGAAAAGAGCAAATGAGCTCAAGTTTGATGATAAGATCAAGAAAGAGATCAAGAAAAGCTGCTCAAGGATAGTTACAGATAATGGATGTGCAATAAGAGAGATACAGGCCATATGCCAGTTTATCAAAAACTCTGGTTTTTTATGCTCAATCCACAAGAAATACAATGAGGTGTGCGCAAAATGCAGACAATCTATCTAGATAATGCAGCTTCAACAATGGTTGATCCTAAGGTTGTAAAGGCAATGGAACCTTATTTTACTGAAAAATACGGAAACGCGTCAAGCCTCCACCACAAAGGCAGAGAAGCAAAAGAAGGCTTAGACAGGGCAAGGAGAATAATTTCCAAAAGCATAAATGCAAAAGCTGATGAAATTATTTTTACTGGTTCTGGAACTGAAGCAAATAATTTTTGCATCAAAGGTGTTGCTTTTGCCAACCGCAGCAAAGGGAATCATATCATAACCACCAAGATTGAGCATGAATGCGTTTTAGCCTCATGCAAGTTTCTTGAGAAACATGATTTTAAGATAAGTTACCTGAATGTTGACAAGGAGGGGTTTATTGATCTGGATGAGCTGGAAAAAGCCATAACTCCTGAAACAATCTTGATATCTGTGATTCACGGGAATAATGAGATTGGAACTATCCAGGATATTGAAGCTATAGGAAAAATCTGTAGAAAACACAATATACTGTTCCATACAGATGCTTGCCAGAGTTTTACAAAAACAGACATTGATGTTAAAAAACATAATATTGACCTGATAACTATAAATGCGCATAAGATACATGGGCCAAAAGGTGTTGGAGCTTTGTTTATCAAAAAAGGGACTAATATCATTCCTTTGATGCATGGTGGAGGACACGAGTTCGGTCTGAGAAGCGGAACAGAGAATGTTGCAGGCATTGTCGGCTTTGCAAAAGCTGTCCAGTTGGCAGACAAAAGCCATATTATATATATGGCAGAACTGAGGGACAGGCTGATTGACGGAATTTTGAAGATTCCTGATACGATCCTGAACGGCAGCAGAGACAAGAGGTTGTGCAATAATATCAACGTGAGTTTCAAGCATGTGGAAGGAGAATCTATAAGTGCTTTGCTGGAAACAAAGGGAATCTGCTCTTCAACAGGTTCAGCATGTTCTGCAAAATCGCTTGAACCAAGCCATGTCTTAACTGGAATTGGATTAAAGCCAGAAGAAGCGCATGGAAGCCTGAGGTTAAGCATAAGCAGATTCACGACACAGGAGGAGATTGATAAGGTTCTTGCAGCATTGCCCGGGATAATAACAAAACTGCGAAGGATATCGCCCTTTGCTAAGATGATAAGCAGATTATAATATGAAATACAATAAAAAGATAATGCATCATTTCACTCACCCAAAAAATATAGGTGAGATGAAAAATCCTGACG
>JAFCEI010000033.1 GCA_017609245.1 Candidatus Woesearchaeota archaeon
TTGTCTTATGCAATATGGGAAAAGGTAAGAGATGAGGTTGACAAGAGAATAAAAAAACTGGGTGTGCAGAATGCATATTTTCCCTTATTTATCCCTGAAAAACTGCTTTCAAAAGAATCAGAGCATGTTGAGGGATTTACACCAGAGGTTGCTTGGGTGACGCATGCAGGCAACACAAAACTTGATGAAAAGCTGGCTGTAAGGCCGACATCAGAGACGATCATGTATGATTCTTATTCTAACTGGATCAGAAGCTGGAGAGACTTGCCTTTAAAGATAAACCAGTGGAACAATGTCGTAAGATGGGAGTTCAAGCATGCTGTCCCGTTCCTGAGGACAAGAGAGTTCCTGTGGAATGAGGGGCACACTGTTTTTGCAACAAAAAAAGAGGCAGAAGCAGAAAGGGACAAGATACTTGATGTATACCGGACAGTTGTAGAGGATTACATGGCATTGTTCGGCATGGTCGGACAGAAAACAGACAAAGAGAAATTTGCAGGAGCTGAATACACCTGCTCTTTTGAGTATTATCTGCCTAACGGCAGAGCGATACAAGGCCCTGATTTTCATCATGACGGCCAGAAGTTCTCAGAAGCATTTAACATCAAGTTCCTGAACAAGGACGGCAAGGAAGAGCATGCATGGCAGAACACATGGGCAATCACAACGCGAATGCTTGGGGTAATGTTCGCTGTTCATGGAGATGATAAGGGTTTGGTGCTGCCGCCTAAGATTGCACCGAACAAAGTTGTTGTAATACCTCTGCTGTTCAAAAAAGAAAAAGACAAGGTCTTGAAAAAGGCAAAAGAAATCGTAAAATCACTGTCTAAGTTTGATGCTATCCTGGACGACAGGGAAGAGTATACTCCAGGATGGAAATACAATGAATGGGAGATGAAAGGAATTCCTGTAAGAATTGAGCTGGGGCCAAGGGATCTGGAGAAAAAGCAGGCTGTGCTAGTGAGAAGAGACACAGGCGAGAAGCAGACAGTAAAATTAACCAGTTTGGCTAAAAAGGTCTCTGAAGTTTTGGATGATATCCAGAAGAGCTTGTTTGAAAAATCAAAAAGATCATTTTTAGACAATATTGTTGAAGTCAAGTCAATGGATGAGCTGAAAAAAGCTATTAAGAATAAGAAGATAGCAAAAGCCCAGCTTTGTTCTGGTGTTGAGTGCGAGGACTGGATAAAAGACAAGACAGGCGGAGCAAAGACACTGAACAGGCCGTTTGACCAGCCAAAGAAATTAGGAACATGCTTGTATTGCGGCAAGCCTGCTGAATATGTTGTTTATGTTGGGAAGTCTTACTAGATCCTGACCTTATCGCCAAGATTAACCTTGCCTTCTATCCTCTCTGCAGGGATTTCTATGACATACATCGCTTTTTCTTTTGAATTGTAGACCGTGAATGGCCTGAAATTCTTTTTTATCTCTATAACAGTCTTGTTCTTATCCAAGAACAGGACATCGATAGGAAAGAACACAAAGAACATGTGCAGCAAATGGCGCTGCTCTTTGCTGAACCTGAAAGCAAGTATCTTTGGCTTTGAGAACATCAAACCTTTGAATTTAGAAAAGAACGAATCGCATAACTGATAACCTGATCTGAAGACTATCTTTTGGGGTTTTGTCTGTTCCATTATCTATTTTAGAACTTCTCGTTTCTCTTTATAGAAGATGCCTATTGGAATCTTTTCTCCGTCATAAGTGAATTCCTGTGCAGTATCAAGAGCTTTTTTATATCCCATTGCTTTGATCTTATACATTTTATCATCTCTTGTATTGACTTCTGTATTAAATATAAGGCAGTCCTGCAATATCTCCACAAATGAAAACCCTTCATGTTTTATTGCTTCTTCAATAACATTCTGCGTATGATCTATATCTCTTGCATTGCATCTTGCAACAAATGTCGCTCCTGATGCAAGAGCGATATGAATTGGATTGATTGGTTTTAAAGCCCCAGAAGGTTCAGCTTTTGTCCTATAACCTTTCTGACTTGTAGGTGTTGCCTGGCCTGTTGTGAGCGAGAATACCCTATTGTCATGCACTATCAAAGTCATGTCAGGATTATTTTTGCATGCATGGATAAAGTGTTCCATGCCTTCTGAGTAAGTGTCACCATCTCCGGCAAAAGCAATGACATTGAGTTTTGGATCTCCTAGTTTCATGCCAACTGCTGTTGGAATTGCCCTGCCATGCAGCCCGTAAACTCCTGCAATATCCAAATAGTCAAATATTTTCCCATGACAGCCTATACCTGTTGTCATCGCAAAATTCTTTATGCCCTGTTTTTTTAATGATACCAAAGCCCTTCTGCATGACTCAAGTATCATGTGATTTGGGCAGCCTGGGCACCAAGTTATCTCTGCGTCAGTCCTGAAATCCGCGCATTTCATCTTGTTGCTCATCTTAATCTTTCCCTCAGCTCATCTGATGTAAACGGCCTGCTGTTGTATTTTAATATCCTGTTACTGATTTTTATGCCTGTCTTTTCCCTTATAAGCCTTCCAAGCTGGCCTGTAACATTGTTTTCAATCAAGATTATCTTTTTGGCTTTCAGCATCTCTTTTTTGATATCATCAGAAAGCGGCTTCATATACAACACCTGGAGAAATTTATAATCAAGATCTTCAATAGCATCAAGTATTGCTCCTTTTGTAGACCCCCATCCTATGATCAGGTTCTTGCTGTTTTTCTTCCCATGGATCTTGATCATCTCAAATTTTTTGCATTCTTTTTTCATGGCATCGTATCTCTTTACCCTTGCATCTGCATTTTTTACAGCAAGTTTAGGATCTTCAGTTGTTATGCCATATTTGTCATGCTCGTAGCTGCTTGCCTTGTATCTTCTGCAGGACCTGACCGGAAGTATCTTGTTGATTTTTCTGGTGATTGAAAACTCAGATTCAGCAATATGCTTGTCTGAAAGAAGAACAGCCAGACTGTCAAACTTATTGGCAAGGTAAAAGCATTCATTTGCCTTTTCAACAGCTTCCTTTGGATCTCCAGGTGCGATCACAACCCTTGGAAACTCTCCGTGGCCAGATCTTAGTGCAATATCCAGGTCACTTTGCATAGAATATGTTGGCACGCCTGTTCCAGGCCCTGCACGGCTGGCCAAATACACTACTAGCGGCAGTTCTGACATGCCTTGAAAACTAAGAGCTTCTCCCATAAGGTCAAACCCTCCTCCGCTTGTTCCGACCATTGTCTTTGCACCTGTGAAACTTGCACCTAATGCCATGTTTGCAACTGCAATCTCGCTTTCTGGCTGATGAACTTTAAAACTGAGCTTAGACTGCTTTGCTGCAAGCTCATGCAGCACACCTGTTGCAGGAGTCATAGGGTATGCAAAATAAAGGTCAATCCTGGAATTTATAGCGCCCTGTGCAACTGCCTGGCTTCCGTTCATATAGTCTAGCTTGTTGTTCAGTTTTTTTAGCTTATAGATCTGCTCGTGCTTGTCATACCCTTGCTGTGCTGCTTTTAAAGCTGACTTTCCTATGCTCTTTTTTACCTCATTAAAGAATGCATTTTTGTCAAGGCCAAGTATCTTCACCAGCGCTCCTGAAAGAGCTACATTAAGATTTATTCCCAGATGCTTGAATTCATTGTAATCTATGATAAACCCTTCTTTTTTAAGCTCAGCCTTATGTATCTTTTTGGTGTTTTCATCTAATGCTATGATTCCGTCCATCCTGGACTCGTGGCTGGATATTTTTTTGTCAGATATGGAAAGCACATTAAAATTATGCCCTCCTCTTATTATAGAGGGATAGTCCCTGTAATTAAAGACAAAATATCCTTGTTTGATAAGGGTTTTTGCAGTGATCTGAGAAACAGCATTTATCCCCTGGCCAGCTTTTCCACCTATAAGAATATTTAACCTCATTTTTATTTTTAGAATGAATAGCATGTATTTAAACCTTTGTAAAACCAAAAGCTTTAAATACCACCTTATGTTTAATATATATGTAATTCTGAGAGGGATTTTAATGGAACAGAATATAACCAAGCATGGAACAACAACCATGGGCATTGTTTGCAAAGATGGCATAGTGCTGGCTGCAGACAGGAGAGCGACTTCTGCAAACTATATCATGGACAAGAGGGCAAAGAAGATATATGAGATAACGCCAAACATGGCAGTCACTATTGCAGGTGTTGCTTCTGATGCACAGTTACTGGTGAAATTAATCAAGGCAGAATTAAACCTTGTCAAGATAAGAACTGGCAGGGACGTGACAGTAAAAGAGTCAGCAAACCTTTTAGCAGGAATTGTCTACCAGAATATCAGGAAGATGAGCATGATACCTGGAATTTCTCATTTTATTGTTGGCGGAAAAGACAAGTTAGGAACCCATATCTATGAGGTGTTTCCTGACGGAACATTGAGCGATATCACAGATTATATATCTTCTGGATCAGGCTCTGTGATGGCGTATGGTGTTTTAGAGACATTATACAATGAAGACATCACAGTGGACGAAGGGGTTAAACTGGCTGTCAAGGGATTGAATGCAGCACTGCAAAGAGATTCTGCAAGCGGTTCAGGGATAGATGTCATGACAATAACTGACAAGGGCATTGAAAGAGTTGTTTCAAAAGACTTATACTCACGAGTTGAAATATAATTTTTAAACAAACCAAAAAATTCTGAAAATGGTTGGTATCTTAGACGAAATATTAAAGAAATTACCTAAAGACAATATCAGTTCTGCAGGTTATGAAGGAGCTAATATTGTTCTTTATACAAAAGACAAGGAGTTTTTTCTAGATAATAGAGGATTGATCAGGGAGCTTGTCAACGAGTTCAAGAAAAGGATCGAGCTAAGGGCAGACCCTGCGATCGTACTTGACCTGGAATCTGCTCAAAAAGCAGTAAAAAAGATAATTCCCAAAGAAGCAGGCGTTTCAAACATTAATTTTGATGCTCAGAGAAGCAGGGTCATAATCGAGGCTGAGAAGCCAGGGCTGGCAATCGGCAAGCAGGGCGCTGTTTTGAGGGAAATAAGAGAAAAAACACTGTGGGCTCCGCTGGTAAAAAGAACACCAGCCCTTAAAAGCAAGCTTATAGAAAATATAAGGGCAGTCCTGTACCAGCATTCTGATTATAGGAGAAAATTCCTGGACCAGGTAGGGCACAGGATCTATGACGGCTGGATAAGGGAGAAAAAGCATGAATGGGTCAGGCTTAGTTTTTTAGGCGGAGGAAGGCAGGTAGGAAGAAGCTGCCTGTTTTTGCAGACCCCTGAATCTAGGGTGATTCTTGACTGTGGAGTCAACATTGCTTCAGATGAGCAGGCATATCCTTATCTTGATGCTCCTGAATTCAACATAAAGGACCTGGATGCTGTAATAATCACTCACTCACACCTGGATCACATAGGGTTTGTGCCGTATCTATTCAAGTATGGCTATAGAGGACCTGTCTACTGCACAGCACCTACAAGAGATGTTGGCGCATTGCTGTTGATCGATTATGTAAAGATAATGCGGGCAAGAGGAAAAGATCCTATTTTTGATATAGAAGATATCAGGGAGATGGTCAAGCACACCATCTGTCTGGACTATGATGAGGTCAGCGATATAACCCCTGATGTAAGGATTACCTTGTATAATGCAGGGCATATCCTGGGAAGCGCGATGGTGCACATGCACATCGGAAACGGGCTTCATAACATGCTTTATACAGGTGACATGAAGTACGGAAGAACAAGCTTGCTGGAGCCAGCTGTCACAAAGTTCCCAAGATTGGAGACATTGGTCATGGAAAGCACATATGGCGGAAAAGACAATGTGCTGCCAAGCAGGTCACAGAGCGAGGCTCACCTGAGCGAGGTGATCTCAAAGACAGTCAAAAGAGGGGGAAAGGTATTGGTGCCTGTCCTGGGATCTGGAAGAGGGCAGGAAGTCATGCTTATTGTTGAAAAGATGATCAAGGAAGGGCAGATACCAAAAATTCCTGTCTATATACACGGTATGGTCTGGGACATAACCGCAATCCATACTGCTTATCCTGAGTTCTTGAACCGCGAGGTCAGGAAACTGATATTTCACAAGGATGAGAACCCTTTCTTGTCAGATACATTCAGGCAGGTCGGAAGCAAGAAAGAGCAGATGCAGATCGTTGAAGAAGAAGGGCCTTGTGTCATCCTGGCTACATCTGGAATGCTGGTAGGAGGGCCTAGTGTAGAATATCTGAAGCATCTTGCTGACAACCCTAAAAACAGCCTTATGTTTGTATGTTATCAGGGCGAGGGCTCGCTAGGAAGAAGGATCCAGATGGGCGAGAGGGAGATTACATTTACAACCGGCCAAAGGCATGAGGTAACCCCTGTCAAGTGCGAGGTGTATACTGAAGAAGGACTGACAGGCCATTCTGGCAGGAACCAGCTGACTAATTTTGTCAACAGGTGCGATCCAAAGCCAAGAAAAGTTGCAGTATGCCACGGAGAAAACTCAAGATGCCTGGACCTTTCCAGTTCTGTTCACAAGATGATGAGAATAGAGACAGTTGCTCCAAGAAATTTGGAGATCATAAGGCTCAAATAGTACTATATTCTTCCGAGAACCAACAGTGTCAGGTAAGCACCTGCCATGAATCTTATTGTTCTTGCTAATAATGCATATATTGCAAAGTTTACTTTTTTCATCCTGAATATTCCTGAAACCCAGCAAAAAGGAACATAAGGCACAGGAGTTAGGGCTGCTGCCAACAGCGTCACTTTCCCATATTTGGCAAACTTGTTCTTCCATTTCTCATATTTTGTCTTGCCATATATGTTTTCAATCCCGACCTCCCCATAGATATATCCAAGAGTATAGCCGATGATGCTGGCAATAAGTGATGCTGCGATCACTGCCAAGAGCACAAGATAAACGTTCAGCCCGCTCACTATCCCCCCTATCAGCACAACATCTGGGGCAAAAGGCTGCACAACAGTGTCCATTATAAATGAGCTTATCAGTATTGCTGTATATCCATGAGTCTCGACAAAAGCAAGTATCTCTGTCTTGAATGTTGAGAAGAAAAACAGGACAAATACAAATAATGCAACAATCAACAGTGCGATTGTTATGCTAAGAAATTTCATCAGTCTCCTGTAGTCCATACTTTTGGATTAAAATAGTAAACTATTTATATTTTGTTGTCTGTATAGATCTTATGGAAAAACTGGAAAAACTGGAAAAACTGGAAAAACAGCCATGCCCGATGTGCGGGAAAAACACGCTGACATTGACTGAGTCAGAGGACAATGTGCCTTATTTTGGGAAAGTGTACGTGTTTTCCATGTCTTGTTCTGACTGCAAGTATAAGAAATCAGATATTGAGGCTGCTGAGCAGAAAGAGCCATGCAAATATTCTATTGATGTTGATTCTGAAGCTGACATGAGGATAAAGGTTGTCAAGAGCTCTAATGCGACTGTCAAGCTGCCCCATGTTATGACCATCTCGCCTGGACCTGCTTCTTTGGGGTATATAACAAATATAGAGGGTTTGCTTAACAGGGTCAAGGAAGGTATTCAAAGTCTTATTGATTCTGAAGAAGACAAGGATGCTGTCAAGAAGGCAAGAAGGCTGATGAAAAAGGTCAACAGGGTCATCTGGGGAAGTGAGAAACAGAAGATCATCATTGAAGACCCTACAGGGAATTCTGCAATAATCTCAGATAAAGCTGTAAAATCAAAACTTAAATAAGTGTTTTTTGAGAATTTT
>JAFCEI010000034.1 GCA_017609245.1 Candidatus Woesearchaeota archaeon
CTCAAGCTTGCCGCTTCCTGCGATTGTTCCGATTGTAGCCCTGCAGCTTCCTAAAAATTCCTTTTTCTTTTTTGAAGGCAGCAAAACAATAACCTTATTTTTCATCTTGGCAAAAACCCTTGCAAATCCTCCTGCAGACCTGACAAATTTCCCACCATCCCCTGGTTGGGATTCAATATTATAAATTTCAGTTCCTTCTGGAATGTTCTTCAATGGCAGCGTATTCCCGACAGCAACATTGCTTTTTTCCGCACTGCTGATAGACCTGCCCACTTCAATACCGTCTGCAGCAATCTCTGTTGTTATTTCACCGTCTTCATATTCGACAACAGCAAGAGGTGCTGAATGTCCTGGGCATTTTACTAATTCAACTATCTTACCAGCACCCTCTTTTCCAAATGTTTTGTTCTTTGCCTTTCCAAAGTATCTGAAACTTGGAGCCCTGAACGTGCTTGTTCCCTTTCCCTTTCTTTGTTGAATTAAGCTTTTACCCATTTTACATCAATCCTAGTTCTGTTGCAACGTCAATGGCAGGGTTTGCCTTGTTAAATTTCACATAAGCCTTTTTCCTGCCTTCCCTGTCAACAAAAGTATTGACACTGTCAATCTTGACCTTAAACATGCTCTCAATCTCTTTCTTGATCATTGTTTTGTTCGCTGCATTATCAACTACAAAGATCAGCTTATTTTCAGCTTCCATTAATCTCATTGATTTTTCTGTCGAGACAGGATATTTTATGATTTTCATTTTACTTGAACAGCTTTCCTTCTGATAATTTTTCTATTGCTCCTTCTGTCCAGATCGCAATTCTTCCAACATCTGCTCCAGGAGCCAGTATTTCAGCATTCAGATTGTTTACGATGCATACATCTATTCCAGGAATATTCTTTACAGCCTTTTCCAGCTTGCATTCTTTTGATACTATTAATAGAGGCCCTTTCTTTTTCCTGTACATTCTTCCCCTTGTTTTTCCCTTACCAGCTCTTACTTTCTTTTTAGCATCTCTTCGCATCTCATCTTTCAAATCAATATTTTCTAAAATCTTCTTAACCTGAGCTGTTTTGTCTACATCTTCGAACTTGTTTTCAATAACAAATGGATAAATTTTGGGCAAGATATGGCCCCTATTTTCAACCAGCTCCGCAATAACAGTAGCAGCAATAGCAGATCTGATTGCCTTTCTTCTTTCTTTTTTGTTTATATCCTTTTTCCATATCTTCTCTGATTTAGGAGGATGAGCTTTTCTTCCGCCAACAGTCCCGGGAGCAACAGCAGCAACCCAATAGAACCTCCTCCCCCTTCTGGTAAGGATTTTTCTTGGAACCCTGCTTATTCCATAACCATAACTTCCCCTGTAATCTTTTCTTTTTCTGGACAGCGTAGCACTTGCTCTCATTCCTGCGCCTTCTTTAGCACCATAAGCCTGCCTTTTGTTTGATTGCAAGGCCAAGACAGCTCTTTGAACTAGGTCAGGCCTTATCTCTTCAGAAAACATAATAGGCAAATCTATCTTTTTCAATTCTTTATTGTCCAAACTTAATACTGGAACTTTCATGATCATTTACCTTGTTTGCTTTTCAATGAAATGTGCTGTATGGTTGGCGCTTCTGAAATAAGCCTTTTATTTGGCCTTGTCGGATAGGTCATCTTGATCAGTCTCTTTATTGAGCCAGGTATTGAACCTTTCAATAATACATAATCATTCTTGACTAACCCGTAATTTACAAATCCGCCTTTTGGATTTATCTCTTCAATCTTGTCTCCAATCTTTAGTAGCCACTTGTTTCTTTCAGTCCTGACATGATATCCTGTCTGCCCAGAATAAGCAACCCTATACATCATGTGCTGCTGTCCGCACCATGATCCTAATGAACCGGGCCTTCTCCTTCCTTTTTCTGACTTATGTGATTTTAATGCAATGCCAAACCTCTTTACAGGGCCCTGGGTGCCTTTTCCTTTTGTAATAGCGTGAATATCAACCTGCTGACCTTCATCAAAAATATCTTTGACAGAGATCTCTTTGCCAATAAGATCTTTTAAATAATTTATTTTGGCATCTTTTGCACCGCCAACAGCAATCTCAAAAATATCAGGCTTTTTCTTGCCAATGCCTGTCTTTTTAGGCTGCGTGTAGATAATTGCCCTAACATCATCAAATTCCTTAACATCCTCTATATTTTTTGTTTTCTTAGGCACCCTTATCTTTCTTGACAATTCCTTATCAAGATTTGGTGAAAGAATGCATGAAGAAAGAACAGCCCCTTTTGGAGTTTTTTTGTAGAAATTTAATCCCATTATCTTGACAGCAGGACACTCAACAACAGTCACAGGGATTCTTAATTCCTCGCCCTTTGTTATTGATTTAGGCCTGTTATCATTGACAATAATATGTGTCATGCCAGCTTTATATCCTGGAAAGCACAACAATTTTGAATCCTTGATATTTGCCCAAGACCTTATTCTTGCATGAGATTTTTTAGCCCTTTTTCTAGGCCAAAACTGCATACTCCCTTTTCTCGGTCCAGTTACCTTTCCCATTGTATTTCTGGCATGTAAACTATGACATGTCTTGTTAATGTAACAAGCCTTTTGTTGCTTTTCTCGTTAGAAACAGATGTTATAATTTACGCCTTGAGAGGCACAGTCTTATAACGCCCGTGAAAAAAGCTTTGCAGGCTTTCTGTGTTTAATTAAATTAAACACCCCTATTGCCTAGAAAATCACAGCTCCTTTAAAAAGCTATCTATTGCTTTTTTAAGCTCCTGTTAAATAGGTTAACATAAAACAATAATTAAACGAAAAATGTTAAATAGGTTAACATTACTTATTTTTAGTCTTTGTAATATGGAAAGTCTTCCTCTTGCTGTAGTTCACAGGATTCTTGATCTTAGAACAGAGATTGTCAGGCTTGCAGATTGCCATGTCTTTGTAATAAAGATTGTTTGTGCAGTTTGGAGGCGGCACATTTTTCTTATGCATTTTGTGATATCTTATTTGGCTTATCAGATAACCCTCGCTTAATGGAGTTCCATTTTTTTCATTCCACTCTTTCAGCCTTTTTTCCATCTGCTCATGGCCCCATCCTGAGCTGGCCAGGAAATTAACTAATATGAACAATGCTCTTTTCCTCCCATCTTCTAATCCATTTAAGATGCATTTGATGCACGGAGGAAAGAACTGCTCAGGCACAGCTTCTTCAGGAACTTTAAACTCCCTGTCCCCTTTAATTCCAATATCCTCTTTCTCAATATTAAAATCAAAAGCTTGCACAATCAACTGCTTTGCCTCACCTTTAACGACGTTTTCCCGGGATAAAAACTGCTCTCCAACCTTAACCTTGTCAACACTTGCATCCTCTCTTTTAAATTCTGAAATCTTGTCAAGATCAACAGGCACAGAGACCAAACCCGACTTTTCATTAAAACAATAAGCCATCCTGTACAGATGTCTCTTGGAAATCAGGATAGTATCAATATCGATTAGAGTAAATGGATCCAATTCATTATTAACAACCAGCTCTTCAAATTTCTTCCCAGACATCTGCATCAGCTCTTTTATCTTGTATTTTTTCAGTATCTCTCTAACAAGATGCTTTCTTATCATCTCTTTAAGATAGGCAGCAATCTTTCTTGGCCCATCAGGGTATAATAGTCTGGTTTCCTTGTCATAAACCCTTTCTGGAAAAGACTCAAATGGAACACCAATATGAAATCCTTTATTACCTGAAAATTTACAGGTAATGCTCTTGATTCCATAATATTTCAAAGCCTTGATCAACAGATCAGCACCGATCCTGCTGAACTCAAAATCACACGCATCTATATCCAGAACCAGATCCCACCCTTTTCTCAGAGCACTCATCTCTTTGTCTTTCATAAGAGTATCGATCTGAAGGGGATTTGTCCAAAGCTCTTCAGAAGCATGAAAAGAAGTCCCGCCCTGTTTTGCCAATTCAAGAATATCGCCTTCGTGCTGTAAAGTATCAGGCCTTTTGCCAAAGCCCCTGTCACCAAACTTTACAGCTATTTCTCTGTCTTTTGCATCAGCCACAATAGCCTGCTGAATATCCTTTCTTTTGTAGTGCTTTAGCAGATTACTTAATGATATCATTCAACCCCCCACTAACTACTAAATAAAAGACTAAATATTTAAACCTTTATTTAATTATATGAAATATGGATAAGTTTATTGAAAAACTTAAGAATTCTAAAAAATTGATAATTGTGGAAGGACCTAAGGATAAGAAAGCATTAGAACAATTAGGGATCAAAAATATCATTACTTTGAAAAAGCCATTATTCTCAGTTGTTGAAGAAGTTGCATTAAAGACAAAAGAATGTATCATATTGACAGACTTGGATCCAACAGGCAAGAGATTATACAGCACCTTATCTAGGGACCTAAAAAAGCACGGAGTAAAGGTTGATAAATCATTCAGAGAATATCTTTTCAAAGAGACAAAGCTAAGGCAGATTGAAGGGATAACATCTTACCTAAAAAAGTTAAATCAATAATTATATAAATGGGAATTAATCATTATTAACCATGATAAAAAATCAGATCAAAACAGTATTTTTCTTAGCATTACTTACAGGCCTGTTATTGGGAGTTGGCCAGCTGGTTGGCGGCAGAGGCGGACTGACAATTGCATTGTTTTTTGCAGTTATTATGAACTTTGGAGCTTACTGGTGGTCTGACAAGATTGTTCTGGCAATGTACAGAGCAAAGCCAGTTACAGAAGCAGAAGCTCCAAAATTGTATTCAATAGTAAGAGAAGTAAGCAGTTTAGCAAATATACCAATGCCAAAGGTTTATGTCTTGCCTACAGCACATAGCAATGCCTTCGCTACTGGCCGTTCACCTGGACACTCAGCAGTTGCATTCACACAAGGCATCCTTAATCTATTGAATGATAATGAGCTAAAAGGAGTTATTGCTCATGAATTATCTCATATAAAAAACAGGGACACACTGATACAGGTAGTTGCAGCAACAATTGCAGGCATTATTTCATTTGTTGCTTTTATGGCAAGATGGGCAGCTATTTTTGGAGGAATGGGCGGCAGAGATAGGAATGGCGGCGGAATACTAGAATTACTTGTTCTGGCAATAGTAACGCCAATCATCGCAACATTGATTCAATTGGCAATCTCAAGATCAAGAGAATATTTGGCAGATGAATCAGCAGCAAAAACACTTCATGACAGCGAGGGCTTGGTATCAGCATTAGGAAAAATACACGCAGATGTCAAATTCAAACCACTGCGCCCAATGTCAACAACACAATCCACAGCGCACCTGTTCATTGCAAACCCCTTCAAAGGCAGCGGAATGCTTTCTTTATTCATGACCCATCCACCAATGGAGAAGAGGATTTCTAGGTTGAAGGAGATAAAACTATAAAAAAAGCAGCTTATCTTTTTGTAATAATTTCTTTAATTTTATTGACAGGATATAAAGAAAAAATAAATAAAACAGAAATAGAGGACTTGGCAAAATATGCGACGATGATAACCATTACAATACCAATTGGTGGAGCATCATTAAAAGATTATTCAGACTTTGACGAATTAAAAAAGGATTTAATTATAACCAAGAGTAAAAAAATAGATGATGGGTGGTGTGTAGGCGTTAAGTATTTTTATTTATTAAATGATGAAAGAATGGAAAAGATTCATTATTATACACTAAATATAACTGCCATGCCGACTATGAAAGAAGTTCTTGGCACATTAATGGTTGATAATAAATTAATAATAAAGAACAAAGCAACAATTGAATTAGTGGAAATGTGCTAGCTTTTACTCATACTCCCCATCAACAACATCACGAATCTTCTTTGCTTTCTTAGGACCAATCTTCTCAACCTTTTCCAATTTATCTTGTTTAGCATTGATAATCTTCTTAACACTCTTGAATTTTTTCAGCAAAGGCTTTGCCAAGCCAATCCCAATCCCTGGCAATGCACTTACAATATACTCCTGCTGCTCTTTAAATGTCATCGGCTTCTTGCTTCCATGAGGAGAAAACTCCTTCCCAAGTTCATCCTGCTCCCTTTTGGCAGTCACATATAGGTAAGAAGCAGTTTCTTTGTAGTTCCTTGAAAACAATATTGGCATACCAAAATCAACAGCAATTGAGCTCAACATCCCGCGAATTGAATTAGGATGTACCTTACGAACAGAATAAATATCTTCCTCGCCTTCAACAATCAAAAAAGGACGTGAAAAACTTCTTTTAAGATCCTTAACCTGCTGCAACAATCTGCCATCAACAAGAGAATTAACAAAATCAGATATAGTCTTAAACTCAACACCAACTCTTGAGCTTAAAACATAATCTCCAACCTCTAATTTCTCCAAACTTATGTCAACACCAAGATCAATCAGCTCTTTTACAGCTTTGTTAGGTTTTTCTCTATAATCAACATAAACCTTAACCTTATCACCAGAAATAAAAGAATTTAAATCTGATTTTTTCCTATCCAAAGCCAGCTTACCTTTCAAATTATCCAAAATCTTGTACATCTTTTTCTCTTTATGGTGTGAGATCCATCTGAATGCAACATCACGAGTACCTTCTGTCATCAAAATTATCACTTTGCCTTTTTCCAGTCTTCCTGTTCTTCCACGACGCTGAATTGTTCTGATTGCAGAAGGCAAAGGCTCGTAAAAAACAACCAGATCCACTTTTGGGATATCAAGCCCTTCCTCACCAATCGATGTGCAGCAGAGAGTATTGAAATTTCCGGCCCTGAACTCATCTAAAATCTTCTTCTGCTCTTTCTGGCTCAATCCAGTATCACCTTTTTTCAGCTGCCCGACAAATATCTTGGCTTTGACACCTTTAACACTATCTAGTTTGTCCTTGATATCAGAAACATTATCACGATACTGATTAAATACGATTATTTTTGCATCAGGGTTGGATAAGATCTCTTTTTCAACAATCTTCTGCAGCTCAACCAGTTTAGGATGTTCTATCTTGTCAGAATACAATTTCTCAACCTTGACAAAAGCTGTTTTAAAATCAACATCAGAAACAATATTCTTGGACGCTTTTATTTTTCCAGAATTAGCTTCGCTTTGCAGCTTATCAAAATACTTTTTCAGAGCGATTATTCCCTGTGTCTCAAGCAATTCCAGAGCATGATAAATCTTGAACACTTCAGCTAAAATAGAAATGCCCTGCCATAAAACAACAT
>JAFCEI010000035.1 GCA_017609245.1 Candidatus Woesearchaeota archaeon
AACAAGAGCAACTATAGAATAGAGAAGCAAGCTCCATATGATGTTCCTTCCAAGCAAATACCTTTCACGTAGCTAATCACTGCCATTTACGATCCCATTCTCGATAATTGTAAGTATCCAGATCATCTGCACAATATACAACCCTACAATTATCTGGAAAAAGTAAGTTGGGATGCCGTCGCCAAACAGCCCTGCAAACCCTCCGATTCCTCCAGCAGCCTCCCCTTGCATAGCTGCCTGGCCCATGTAAGCGCTTAACTTACCGATAATGTTCGTGATCATGGAGGTTATTCCGATAACAATACCTGCAATTATCGGAGCCAGGAAATTGATCTGGCTTTTCATGGAACTGATGATATCTGCCAACAGGTCTTTCAGCCTCTCATCAACCTTGTGCATCTCTTTGATATACCTGCTTATGTTTATCAGGGCCTGGGCAGCAACACGAGGCCCTTTCTTGACACTGGTTATCAGGACCTTCATCGAGCTTTCGATAATATTGGAGGGAAAATAGACCAATGCGCCAGACTTGGGGTTGAAGATAGCATTTTCAACACTCATGCCCAAGCTTCTTATGTTTGTAGCAACAATTTCAAAAAATTTTCCAGCCCTGGTCCCGGTCATCACAGAGCTGACCCTGTCAAAAGCAATCTCAGCAGGGATACCATCCCCCAGCCTGTTGCCTAATTGAAAAAGCGCAGAACCAAACTCATCCTCAAGCTTTCTGCTGTTCTCACGTATCTTGATCACATTCTGGCTCCTTAACTTATAATAGACCCCCAGAGACAATCCAAATGATAGTACCAAAAATATTCCCAATATTGTTGCACCAATACCATAAGGACCGATCATCTCTCCAACTGACGGCCCTTCAGTAGCAGTGCTCATCCTATATCCTAAGAACTCAAAACCAGGGATGATCTCTGAATCAGGATAACCAAGACTATGCAATATCAAAGGGCTTATCCCAAGCAGGAACAGCACAATAAAGACAAAAACAGCGACCCATGCAGGATGTATCTTGACCTCCAGCCGGCCTATCCTGAACAATATGTTCCTGTATTTCTTAAGCTGAGGATTTTCTTCAGAAATATCTGTATCACCATACCCGGTAGGCCTGCGACTAAGGATTGTCTTTCCCAAATAGAACACTAAGATAGGTAAAGTAACATTATACAACATAGCAAGATGATACCATTTGACATTGGGCATAAATGATACAAGCAAAGGCAGTATGACCAACCCGAGGATAGGCAGTATTATCCCAAGCATGTGGAGCATCGTGATTGGGCTTTTAAGGTTATGGGCATAATGAAGCATCTTTTCATATGTCTCTTCAAGTATAACTGTAAGCGCTTTATCCAGAGCATTTAATCTTCTTTCTTCACTCCCTTCATACAGGCTTCCTTCGATAAGATGAAAACTCTCGACAAACTCCATGTTCCACTTTTTCCACCCTTCGAGATAAATGTCCAAGCTCTCTTTGATAGATTCATACTTTGCAGTCTCAACATCCCATATCACTTTTTTCAGGTCAAGGCCAAGAGGAGCACCCAGATGATCAGCTGCAAACTTGACAGCCAGCTCAAGATTAGAGGTGTGTCTCATATAAGTCACAACATAGAATATAGACAATACCATCTGATTAGATGTTTTCAATCTCCAGTTGTTTGCCAGAAATACAGGAACTTGGTCAAGTGGCTTGATCGCCACAACAGCCAATATCAAGAAGAACAACGGGAAAAACAAGGACCCAAATGCAACAAAAGACACCAATGCTCCGAACAACCCAAATAATATGGGAAATAGAAGTGAAAATGAAGTTGTTCCAGCAGGAGTAACATTAAGGTGGCATGTAGCAATAGCTTCCTGCAACTCAGCTCCTCTTTTAGGGTCAGGCTTTACCTTGAGTATCTTCTCAGAAAGATTACAAAGCTTTTCATACGTGTTCAGATGGCCGGGCAATATCTCTTTTCTGAACTCCTGATATTCTTTTGTCCTGATTACAGGCTCTTTTGCCCCAGGCCCTCCAAGCTCTTGTTCTAATTTCTTCTTGTATTTCTCCAGTAAACTATCATATTTTTCAGGTATAGCCATTCGTTAGAACCCTATTTTTTCTTAACAGCCCTTTTCAGCCATTCATTCCACTCAAAATAAATCCTTTTGCTGTCCAATGTGCCAACTTCTTCCTTGACCTTGTCGCTTATCTTGTGAAACTCGTCATTGCTCAGTATCACAAAAGGAGCTTCTAATAATTCAGGATGATTTGTTTTCTTTGCAAAATCGACCAGTCTCTCTTTGGTCTTTGCCCTCAGTGTTATGTTGTCCCACACAGCATCCCAGTTTCCAGCCCATTCCTTTACATTTCCTGCGATTGCCTTAAGCACATCACTGTCACCATTGATCAGGTCACTGCTCGGCTCCATCTGGTCTGTTTTAGTGTCATATTTCATAAGATCGACAAATCCGCCCTCTAGACTAGGGTCATTTTCCCAATGCTTTCTCACTTCAGTAAGCTGCGTAGTCCTTTTCCACCTGTGCAGCCCGTCAGAACTTCTTATAGGATTGCACACGAGGATGATATCAGTTGCCTTGAAACTGGTCCTCGGAACTTTAAGGTCATTCACAACCCTGTCAAACACACCATACGGGCTCTCGCCATGGATAGTTCCTGCAACAGTGTTTGCCATGGCACCTATTCTCATCGCTTCATACAATGCCAGAGCCTCGCTGCTTCTCACTTCACCGATTATCAGTGCAGAATCACCTAACCTTAAGCTGGTCCTTATTCCCTCATCAGCAGGGACTTCTGTTCCCCCTCTTGCCAATGCAGACCTTACTTTCATGGATTGGATATTATATCCCTCGCCCATCAGCGCCTCTGTCGGCAGTTCTAATGTATCTTCAATCGTAAGCAGCCTGTATTTTCTCATGATCTCAACCATCAATGCAGCCAGCATAGACGTCTTTCCAGAAGATCTTGTCCCTGCAATCAGCATTGTTCGTGTTCCGTCGACCAAGAAGCTCAAGAGCCCTGCTGTCAGCGGATTGATCATGCCATTTGCGATGAATAGAGGAAGAGTCCATGGCCTGTCCCTGTGTCTTCTGAATGCATAGGCAAGCCCGCTCGGATTTAGCGGAGCAGTTATAGCAGCAACTCTTGCTCTCGCTCCTGGCAAAGACAGTTCAGTATCTAAGATGGGGTTTGCTTCATCCAGAGGCCTTCCGGACATAAGCCTCAGCTTAGCTGCCCAGCTTTCAGCTTCAGCCCTGACAGGGACGATGTTTGTCTTGCAGTCAGCATGATCAGCATGCACGATGAACATGGGAGTCTGCCCCATAGGAGAGTTTATTGTCAGGTCCTGGACTTTTTCATCAGCCAGCAGAACCTCGATCAATCCAAAACCTACAGTGTATCTTACCAATATCTTTGTCAGCTCATCAACCTCTTTTGAGCTTAATCTTAAATTCCTATTTCCTGCCAGTTCTTCAATCAGGTCATGACCGACATTATAAAACACCTGCCTCATCCTTTCTGGATCAACAAATTCAGCTTTTTGCGGTTTGTGTTCAGCCATAACCTTCCTTGCTGTATCAAGAAGCTCATACTTGTCTTCATTCAGCTTAAATTCAGGAGGCACAATATGATAAAGATTTTGCACAGTGTCAGGCATTGAAAAGATGGTCACCTCAGTTCCATTAACAGTATATGTGTCAATCTCCTCTGCCCCAAGAGGATAGCTTGCCATAAGCCTTGTAAACATAAAATCAGGCTTTATCAACGGCCTGAAAATCCTTTTATATATTGACCTATCACCTATCTTATAGCCTGCTAAAAATGGCTCAGCCATCTTGATGAGAGCTGTTTTTTCAATCTCATTTATCAGATACTCAAGAACATTAACATACTGCTGCATGCACGGCAGACACCTCTTGTCAATAATCCTCTCTATCTTTATCTTTTCTCTTCTCAATTCCCTTCTCAGCTCAACATATGCTCCAATAGGGTCTGATTTGAACAATCTCAAAAAAGTGTTTTGGATAAATGAATATCTTTCATTATAACATCTCTCGCATCCTTCAGGAGCAGTCCCCATCGCTCCATACCCGGTCAACTCTTTCTGCTTGACCAGCCTACTGTAAAGTTTTGCAATCTCAAGCAAAAACTGCACCTGTGAATAATCATATTCATAATCTCTTTTTTGATAGTAAAGGATCCGCGTAACCTGCCCAACTTCAAGCAAGATATCAATAGTTCTTGACATCAGGACAGAATCATCTTCAATAGAAGGAGTGTAAGGATATGCATCAAGATTAATCCTTAGAACAACTTCGCCTGCTTCTCTAATTACATCATACGCCCAAGTCTTTTCTGGCATGCTTCACCTCTTTTTAAAAGATATATTTAAATATCAAAGGTTTTTTAGTATATATAAATATTTTGTAAAATGCCTGAAGAATTTTCACCTATACAGGAAAAAAGAGGCAGAGAACCTGCACCAAGTGCAGCTGCTTCTGCAACTGAATTTAGCAGGGTAACTTCTAGATTAAGGCTTATTGAAGATACTGTAGAGAACCTGAGAGCAAAAGTTCAGATGACAAGCGAAAACATGCTCTCTGCTGACAGGGACATCAGGTCTGAGCTAAAAGCCATAAACTCAGATATCAACAAGCTGAAGATGGATATTGAAAGCATAAAATCCAGCATAAGCTCAATGATCAGCGAAATAAAAAATTATGCAAGAAAAGAGGATATGGTGACACTGAAAAAATATATTGACCTGTGGCAGCCCCTAGATTTTGTGACAAGGAAAGAGGTTGAAAACATAATCAAGGAATTATTAGAAGAGCGAAAGGTTTAAAAAATACTAACTATTATAAGATAAAATGGCATTATTTGGAAAAAAAGAGGCTCCTAAAGAAAAACAAGCTGGTTCTTTGATAGGGATTATTAATTATATGAAAAATCAGGGATATGCTGATGATGAGATAGTTGAATATCTGCAGAACCAGGGCTATAACTCAGCCCAGATATTTGATGCAATGTCCCAGACAGAGCAAAAAGCAGAGGAAAAACAGCCAATCTCAGGGCCGCCAAGTATGCCATCGCCTGCTCCAGCTCCAGCACCGATGCAAGCACCAGCTCCCATGGCAGAGCCAAGGGCAGATGTGAGGGAAAGGGTTGAAGAGTTGGCAGAAGCCATAATAGAAGAAAAATGGTCAAGTTTGGTCAAAAATGTTGAAAAGATAGCCCTATGGAAAGACAAGACAGAAGAAAGAATAGCTCAGCTTGAGCAGAAGATGAAAGACCTCAAAGATCAGTTTGACAAGCTTCACACAGGAGTTTTAGGTCAGATATCAGAATACAGCAAAGGAGTTTCTGATGTCGGCACAGAAGTAAAAGCATTGTCAGAAGTTTTCAAAAAGACTTTGCCAACATTCACCCAGAACATAGCTGACCTTCAGAGAATCACAAAGAAGCTGAAAACTCCAAAAAAATCTAAATGATCTTTTTCTAAGAACTACGCGCGAACCTTCCCAGCTAGTTCATTTATTGCAAATATGCCGATCAAGAAAACAGCTATCAGGCCCAGGATATTGGGGTCCAATAAGATGGAGCTTGTCTTGTCCTTGACGCCTTCTGCTGCTGGCTGCGCAGAATAGATAAATGCAAAGACAATGATCACTATAAGCATGATTATCAAGACCCAATGAACAGTCGGCTCCTGCACGATCTTTGTAAAGTCAACACCTTTGCCGCCAAAAAACATCCCCCCTACCATGATGAAAAATATCAAAAGAAATACAATCACAAACCACGGCGATGCAAATGATATCATTGCAACAACCCTATCTGACAGCATAGACAGTATAGCCAAAAACACAGCGATCAGAGCATTTATGCCCTGCTTGCCTTCCCCAAATATCTTGACTTTCTCGAGTATGCCAAAAGCAACTACAAAAACAAATAAAAAAACAAACAAGCTAGAAAATCTTTCCAATATTCCGGTTGTCCCGAGGAATGTTACCATCTTATGATTTTTGTATCTTTTCTACAATCTCAATAGGTCTTCCGCCTTTGCCGCCTGTAATCATCCAGATAGCCAGGCCAAACACCAACAATATCACTACAATTGATTGTAGGGCAGGGTCATCCAGCCAAGCTGCTAGCTGATGGCCAGGAAGTATCTCAGCAGCATTTGCAAAAATATATAATATGATCAGGATCGAGATTATGACTGCAAATGTAACCAGATCCTTCCCCCATCTTGCACCCATCATTCCAGTAAGTATCATCAGCATCAGCACAGCAACAATGACAACAGCTATCTGAGGAAGCGCAGAATTGATTATCTCTACAACATCAGATCCAGGAGGATAGCTGTATGTGACATGGGGCATAATGACTGCTAAAGCCATGACCAATGCAAGAATTATGTGTGTATTCTTGTTCTCCCCAAGAAGCTTGACCTTATCAGCTATAGCATAAACAACAGCAAAAATAAGCAGAAATGGCAGAATTACATCCATCAATCCCCAGCTTTCCCATAACTGGAGAATATACTCGAGATTAAAATATGCCATTATTCACTCTTTTTAGACTTAGACGGTTTTTCCCCTTTTGTTATAAAACCGATGAACATTATGATTATTACCAATAAGATGATCGATCCCACAAAATCAGTGTTGATATTTCTTGAAAGCCAGGTAAGGGCAGTGTTCAGCCATCCAGCAGCATTAAGGAATATCACGACAACACCGACAAGCATGACCCACATAAATGCTGTTTTCCATGTTCCTGATAAAAATACAGGCTCACCTTCTTTTACAAAAGCCCCGTACAACAATAGGAATGAAACAACAGCTAGCAATAATACGACAATGTTTGCAACAGACTCATTTACTACTGCAACCAACTCCCTGCTCGCAACAACCAATAATGAGATGACAAAAGAAGCCATTGCATTCAGGTTTTTTCTGGGAACTGTTTGATCCCCTACTTTCATTGTTCCAAAAACCTTTGTCTTTTCAAGTATTGCAAAAACAATGGTAAATATAAGCAGGAATGGCAAAACCACATCATATATGCCTAATCTTGTAAAGAATTCAATAGCACCTCTAAATATTGTAGCCTGAGCCATAACCTATTTAAATCCTTGAAGCATATATAAATTTTTTGGTTTTC
>JAFCEI010000036.1 GCA_017609245.1 Candidatus Woesearchaeota archaeon
TGATATTCATTTTTAATCTATCAAAAGTAATACCTCTTTTTGAGTATATGAAAGCAAATCATTCTGACTTTTTAAAGAAAAAAATATTTCATTATCGTCATCATTCTTTTTATTTATAAATTATAGATTTTTTGATTTGATAATGAGTCCTAAAACTAAACTTCCTTCAGATAAGCAACTTTTTAAAATGATAAAAAACTACAGAAAATTTTGGTGGACGTTTTTTATTAGCCAAACAATACTGGGCATCCTTCTTATAATACTTTTTGCAATGCACATGAAGAATCTTTACGGCATTTCTTAGAGTTGCGTTTTCATAAACTATGAAATCTTCTTATGGGTTTTTGATCAACTTTTTAAATCTTAATCAACCCTGGTAAAAAGTTTATCTGTTTAAGAATTACCTTTATTCCTTCTTTTCTTCACCTTTCTTAACTTCTTCTTTCTTCTCTACTTTCTCTTCAGCCTTCTTCTCTTTCTTAACTTTGGTTTCTTTCTTATCCTTTTCTTCAACAGGCTTCTCTTTCTTTTTCCTGACTTTTCTGGGTCTGACTGTTTTCTCTTTAGGCTTTGTCTCTTTAACATCAATCTTTAGTTTTTTAAGTTCAGAAACAACATCAGCATGACTCGCACCTTTCTTGATTTTAATTATCTGATCCAAAGGCTCAATATGCTTGACATTAACCTTTTTTCTTCTTACCTGCCCGTCTATCAGAACAAAATTATCATCAACAATATCAATTACTATTCCTTTTAACCCAGCATCTCTTCCAGCAAGTTTAACAACTAATCTGCCAACTTCTATCATCTTTCCCTCTCCTTGATGACTTTTCTGATACATTTTCCGCAGTAATAGCCGCCATAAGCTCTACTCGGCCTTTTTTTAGTTTTGCCTAATTTTTTCATCTTAGCATCCCTTTCTCTGGCAACACCTGCCAGCACACTGCCGCACATTGCACATTTGGCCTTACCAGGCTTTTTTTTCTTAAAATGTAAAACAGTTCTTCCGCCAGGCGTCTTGGTAAATATTCTTCTAAATGTCCTGGACTTTAATTTTCTTGGTTCACCCTTTCTCAAAACCTTGCCCTTTGCTTTTAGTTTTTTTACCATATTAATGTAACCTCATCATCTTTCTTAATAATAAGCTTAAGATAATTGAAAATATTATGTATGACCCCAACCAGCCAATCTTCCACCCAAATAAGTTTAATACAATTATCTTTTCATACCCTATACTAATTGATTTGACAATACTGTTTTTAAATCTTTTTACTGGATCCTTATATCCGTGATTTTCAGTTATCAAAACATCTATAGTATATGGCTTGTCATTATAATCATATTCTAATATCCACTCTCCTGCATTACCTTTTAGTTTCCAGTTAATCTCGCCATTTACAATTGGCTTTGTCTTATTTCCAAAAACCTCAATCGCATCAGGAACAATCAGTGTTGCCTCTCCAGCAGCACCTTCTATGAAACTCATGGTCGTGACAAACTCTTCACCAGGATTTATTGGTTCATAAGCCATTGTCGAGTTCAGCCACCCAAAAATAATTATTATGGGGATTAGTGTGATAAATGTTGGCTTCATGCTGTGCCCCATCATCTTAAATTGCTTGTCCATCATCTCTTTTTGGACTTCTATCATCTTTTTAGGGTCTTCTCTGAACTGTTTGATATCCTGCTGCAGCTCCTTAACCTCTTGTTTAGTCTTTTTCATCATCTCCTGATCAGTCATGAACTTGTACACTATTGTGATCAACAGAGTAATCATCAAAGAAATGATCAAGACAGGCCAAGGCTGGCTCAATCTCAATATTGGTCCAAAAACTGAGTTAAAAAATGCATCAAACATATTTAGCCACCCATAAACTTCCTCATCATAGGATACATGTCATACATATGCTGCTTTGCAATCTCTTCATATAATCTATAGATAATCATAACAGTTAATAATATTCCGGTTCCTCTTGCCAATGCCCCGCTTAGGTCAGCTATTGAAGCTAAAAATCCTACAAGTAGCGCCCCCATAATAGTCAATGGCCAGATATACCTGTTCAACAATCTCTGTAATACCCTTTCATCTCTCCTAAATCCTGGCACCTGAAGGCCAGAAGCCATGATATTCTTTGCCTGGCTCTTGGCATCCATCCCAGCTGTCTGAACCCAGAATATTGAGAACACAACAGCTCCGGCCAGCATAAATCCCATGTACGCAAGGCTATGCCATACATCAGGCAAGGTTAGGCTCCCTTTTATGATCTTGCCGACAAGATCAGGAGAGTATATCCATGATACCAATCCTGTTGCAGGAGTATTACCTACAAATGTTCCTAAGATAGGCCTTCCCCAATTCTGCAGCAATCTTGCCCATAGCTGGATGTTTGCCATCAAAGCAGCAACCAAAATAACCGGAATATTAGAAGTATAAATAAAATTTAGAGGCCACCTGACACCATACCCTCTTATCCTGCCAAAAGATAAAGGAATCTCTACTTTCATTGCCTGGCCAAAAACAGCAATCGCGAACACAAGCACTGTGGCTAGAATTCCTGCTAACATCAATCCTGCTGTCAATGGATCGCCGGCAGATAAGCTCTGGAACAAAGCAGGTATTGCGCCTGTTGCTATGCCAGGATTTGTGGGCGAGGGTAGCCATGAAAAAGCCCTTATAAATAATTGCTCAGAAACACCTGCAGCAATAAATAATGAAACACCAGAACCAAATCCCCAGTGATTAATAACCTCATCCATGAACAGTATGAGCATCCCACCTAAGAACAATTGGAAAATAAGGATCAATTGCAGCTGAAAATATAGGAAAGTTCCTGCAAATTGTGGATCAGGTGCAAGCCCTCCCATAAAAACATAGATCGCTGCTTCAAATATTATGAAAAATATAGCTAACAGCTTTTGCAGCCCCTGAAAGGTCTTTTTACCTTCAGGAGTATGCATGTCTAGCTTCAGTATGCCGGAGCCTGACAATAATTGAAGAATAATACTTGCAGTCACGATAGGCCCGATTCCCAAACTAATAAGGCTTCCAAACTTAGCCCCCAGGATAATTGATAAATATTCAAATCTCTGTAAGGCATTAGCCCCCAATCCAAACAGGGGAATTAGTCCCAAAACAAAAAATATACCTAAAATCAGAAGAGTCCATTTAAGCTTTTCTTTGAAACTAAGCTTTTTTTCTTTTGGCTTGGCAACCCCTGGAAGATTGTTTAAGATGTATTTAAAAAAACTCATTTGTTTAAAAAACCCCTCATTTTTTCTCAGGTAAGATAACCTCTCCGCCAGCTTTTTTCACAGATTCAACAGCTTTTGCAGAAGCATGTTCAGATGTAATCTTAAGTTTCTTTGTAACTTTGCCATTTGAAAGCAGTTTGTTAAATCCAAGTGCTTTCAGATCAACAACATAAACATCCCCTTCTTTAGCTGCAAGCTTTTTTGATACCAGATTATCAATATTCTGTTCGAGAAATTCGATATTTGTTGTTTTAATGACCTTTATAATCCCTTTTTTCTTAAATCCATGCTTACCAAAATATTTTTTATTCTTCCAGATAGACGGTTTTTTAGCATCCCCTCTCTTCCCAGTTCCAGCCATCCCTCTGCCACCTCTATTTCCAGCTCCTCTTCGCTTTTTCATAGAACCACAGCCATGGGTCTTGCTTGCCCTATACCTTGATAATTTTTTTCTTTTGTTTACTACCATCTCAAACCATCCTTTTGATTAGATCATTAATCTTCTCTTTTCTAGGCCCTAAAACTCCGCCTTTTGTAAATGGCATCTTTATACCTTTTCTTTCAAATCCGCCTTTCGGGTTATTCAGCCTGAAATAAGGCTTATACTTCTTACCGCCAAGTTCAACAAATTTGTTATATTCTATCTTGCCTTTTGAATCCTTGACACGGCCTTTATACTCCTTGCCCCTTTTCTCAAATAATAGTTTCTCTGTCTCGTCATCTATGTCACCGTAAGTAACATAACTCTGAACCTTTTTGATCATTCCAATGTAAGCAGGCGTATTAGGAACAATAACACAAACATTTTTCTTCTGCAATCCAAGCATATTTAAGGTATCTTTAATCTCCCTCTTGATACCGGTCATGCCCCTTATCCTTATTATGGCTATTTTATTGCTCATTTTTTGACAACCATGCCCTCAACAACACCAATCCTATCTACATGTTCCTGCTTTATCTTGACTTCCATCAGTTTCTTCAAAGCATTGAAGCAGGCAACAATAAGGTTCAATTTGGTTTTAGTGCTTCTTTTTTGTTTTGATCTCACATCTTTTATTCCAGCAAATCTAAGCAGTTTCTGGCATTCCTGTTCAACCAATAACCCAGTACCTTTTGGAGCAGGCATAAGCATCAATACAGAAGAACCATTCTTCCCCTGAACATTGAATGGTAATGTATGAGGTTCTTTACATCCGCACTCCCAGCTTCCGCACCCTCTTCTGACTTTGATGATATTCAATTTAGCCTTTCTTAGGGCTTTTTCCCTTGCAGGTACGGTCTCTTTGGATTTGCCGATTCCAATGCCGACAAACCCGTTCCTGTTCCCAATAACAGCCATGGTGGCAAATCTTGGTTTATTTCCTTCTTTTGTCTTTTTTTGGGTCTGCCTAAATATTCTTCTTTGCCCTCCGCCAAACTTGCCTTTGGCCTGACCTATCAAAAGTAATTCACTCTCCAGCTCAGGAACCAGAGCATCCACAATCTCAGCTTCTTTTATCTTAATGCCTTTATCTAAAATCTCATCAAGAGTTTTTATAACGCCTTCTTTTACATCTCTGCCTAGCTTAGTCTTGGGTTTCCATGCTTCTTTATCAAATTCTTCTCTCTCAACTCTCTTTCTTGATGGTTTTTTTGTTGCTTCTGTTTCCTCTGCTATTTCTTCTGATTCTTGTCCAGCCTCTACCTTACTTTCTTCATTCTCATTCAGTTTCTTTCCTTTTGGCATTATTTTCCTCCGATTATCTTCTTTTTCACTTCATCAAAAACACTGGGCAGCTTCTGGCCCCCCATATCTTTTTTAATAACAGCATAATCTACAATATGTTTTCCCTTGACTTTGTCATCAGAAGGCAGGATGCTTTCATCACACTTAACATCTAATCCTGCGTCTATGCATCCTTTCAATGCAGCACATATTCTTCCGCCTCTTGCAAGTACCCTTAGGCAGCTGTCCAGAACCATCTCGCCCAATTTTTGGCTTGATGCTTTTTTTCCTAGCAGTAATCCAGTCAGATAAGCTGCAGGAATATTGGATCTTGAGAATTTCCAGCCAAGCTTTTCCAACTCCTTGCTGGATGAAGCTGCAATAACCTTATCGCCTTTGATTTCATACTTGATGATTTGAGCGATTATATTCTTTGATGAGCCTCTTATAACTAACCTCGGTTTGCCGCCTTTCAGCAGCCCTAACCTTTTCTTGTAATTTGTTTTTCCTTCTCTCTTCCTTCGGTATGGTACGTTTTGTAGTTTTTTTCTCATTGTTCAAACCTTTATTTTTTAGCTACACCTTCAAGATATAGCTTGATATGTCTCTTGCTTCTGAAAAATCCGCCTTTGCATTTCAAGTACAATTCCCTGTAGACAGCACTGCTGATCTTTTCTTTATCTTTAAGCTCTTTCAAAAATTTCCTTTGAAGTCTTATCCTGTTTATCCATGCTCTTTTTTTAGGCAGCCTGGCAGTTTTTTTACCTTTTCTGCTCCCCTGGCCTTTTCTCTTACCTTTTCTTTTTTGAGCTTTGTTCTTTCTGACCCAAAACTTTGATGTTGTATTAAGCGGAACAGCCTTGATTGCGCCCTCTCTGATCAAAGCTCTGATATCCTGTTTTGTTATGGACTCTTTTATGTCTGATAGTCTGCTTTGGTCAAACTTAATCCTGTCTAAACCTACTTTTAATATGTCTGCAGCAATCCTTTTTTGTGTATTGACCATCTTGCTTATGTTTTCTGAGTAAGAATCTTATCTTTCTCAGCTTTCTCCATTTTCTTTTTTTCCTCTTCTGTCAGCTCTACTTTTTTATCTTCAGCCTTTTTCTTCACCTTTGGTTCTTTCTTCTTCTCAGCTTCTTTCGATTTCTTAGCCTTTTCTTCTTTTCTTCTTGCTATCTCTGACTCAACCCCTTTGGCAAACTCTTCAGCGTTGCTAATATTCAAAATCTTGATATTGGATTCAAGAGCTTTTTTTATTATATCGACTCTTTTCTTATTTCCAACAGCTTTTGCAATAATGATTCCCTGGGTTTTAGCATCAATACTCTTAATCTCCTCAGCCCGTTTTACAATGACTTCATTTAATCCCTCTCTGCTCAAACCTCTTACTTTTCGGGGGACTCTGTATCCTGTTCTAACTCTTTTCCCTCGGCCCTTGAAATTAAGCCTCAGCTTGTTCTGAAGCCCTCTCGGCCTTTTCCATTTTTTTCTCAGTCTGATTTTTTTATGAGCATCCTTTCTGACAAAAGTAGGCTTTTTCTTTCTCATACTTTCCCTTATTTTCAATAGTTCGCTCATTTTATCTCTCTACCTGCCTTTTCAATGATGTAAATTCCGTCCTGGAAAATCCTTCTGTCATACTCCACTCTTTTTGTCAGACTTTCAATATCAGCAGCAACCTGCCCTGCAAGTTCCTTGTCAACAGACTCAACTGTTATGTTTTCCCCTTCAATTTTTACTTCAGCACCTTGTTTCAGCTTAAGTTTTCTTGGAACCTTCTCACCAAAAAAATTCTTCACAACAAATTCTGTTCCTTCTACTGCCACAGTCATAGGAAAGTGGCTTGAACATATCTTTAACTTATATGTATGCCCATCCTTTACTCCTTTAAGCATGTTTGTAATGTGGGCTTCGAACGTTCCTATGATTGCTTTTTCCCTCTTAGTTATGCTTTTGCAGGTAATTACTATGCTATTGTCTTCAACATCAATCTTAACCCTGGGATGGATTAATTTTCTCGTTAACTCCCCTTTA
>JAFCEI010000037.1 GCA_017609245.1 Candidatus Woesearchaeota archaeon
CATCACTGGAGAAGACGAGCACGGCGCACTGCACGGGCAAAGAATAGAGCTTACATTTGATGTTGAAGTTGAAAACCATGACTTAAGGATCATGGATATTGACTTTTCTGATAACAACCTGAGCTGCGACAGGTCAACAAGGCTTTATGTTGACATAGCTAACCTGGGAAAAAGCGATGAAGATGATGTTGTATTGACAGTAGTTAATGATGATCTGGACATAGATGAATATGAGGAATATGCAGAGCTAGAAAGCGATGAAGATGACAATGAGGTTACTGCACAATTCGCATTTGATCTAGATGAAGATGTAGAAGCAGACGAATATATCATATATGTCAAATTATACAGCGATGGCAATGATCTGGAATACAGCACAGCAATAACTTTGGCTGTTGAAGATTGTGAAGAAGAGAGCACATCGAGCAGCAGCACATCAAGCACAGTTGTTTCAAGCTCAACAGAAGATAGCACATCAACAGCAGCATCAGATTCTGATGAAGTAGTTGTTACCTCAACAGAGTCAAGCTCTGGTCTGCCGATCAGCCTATTGCTGGGAATAAACGCAATACTGATCATAGCAGTTATTGCTTTAGGAATAGTTGTGCTTAAGCCAAAAGTATAAACACTATCTTTTTCTTTTATTTTTTTTCTTTTATTTTTATCAAGAATTAGTCACTTCTCTATAAACTCTTTCATAGCACCAATAAAATCTTCTGCTTCTTCCCTGTATGTGTCATACTCTGCCCCGCTCATCTCCTGGATTTCTCCGTGAGTTATCATCTTGCCCATATTGTAGAAGTTTCTCATCATCTTAGCATACCTCTGGGCAATCAGGCCTTTCTTGACCATTTTCTCCTGGATTATGTCTGCAACATGCTCTGGTGAAGGCGGAACCTCTCCTAATTTCATCAAAGCAGCATGAGCTGCATCAATAACAGCCCAATATAGATCAAGAGCAGCCTTCATTATGTGCCATTTAGAATTGTGCATTGTAGCAGGGGCTCTTGTATAATAAGTCCATATGCTTTCTGCTGTAGGCCTTATCCTGCCCCTCATCAATAAAACCCTCATTGGGTCAAAAAATCCTGAATCCATAAGAGCAACACCATCTCTTAATATGTTCACAGCAACAGGATCGCCCACCCTTGCATATTCCCAGAATGTTGTAAGCTTCATGCTGGTGATGTGAAGCCTCTTGGAGACATCAGCAATAGCCTTTTCAACAATGATTCTGTATGTCTCAACAACTTCAGGCGTCAGGGTTGTTGTAATGTCATCTACTATCAATAAGATATCAATATCAGAACCTTTCTTGATCTTGCTGGTCGCTCTTGCGCTGGATCCAAACAAGACAACAGCTTTTAGAAAATTACCAAATTCGTCATATACTTTTTTTTTTTTTTTTTTTGCAAGCTCCAGATCCTCTTTCCTGTACTTGCCCAGATTGGGATTTTCTCCCTTGCCTACTATGAACTTCATTAAACACCTCTTTTATATATTGTTATGATGTATTCTTTTTATATTTTTCTACCTATTTCCACAAAGCCGAAGGCTTTTGGAAAAACAGAAAATTTGAATTAATTCGAATTTTCTTTATTCTAAAGGAGTCTGGCTCCATAATGTCCAGTCCTTGCTTGGTGCAAACTCCCCGACAATATAATTGGGTACTCCTGTTTTTCCAAAATAACTGTGCTGGATGTCGGTCCAGCTGTCTCTTGTAACTCCTGGAACAGAAACACTATAAATGCTGCTTCCAAACTCTTTCCATCCTCCAAGCATTGCCTTGTAATCCTGATGAGCAGGCTCAACAATCACATTCTTTATCCCTGCTTTTTTGATCTGCTCAATAAAATCTTTGATAGGCACTCTTCCTTCTCCAGGCGTAACATGCTCATCAGCCCAGCCAAAATTATCAGAAACATGGACATGGCCTATTATACCTTCATCAGTAAGCTCCTTTACCTGGCCAGCAAGCCATTTGTTGAATCTTTTGTCAGCCTGTTCCATCGTCTCTCCTGGCTTTTTTTCAAAAAACTTTCTCCAGGTGTATGCATGCCCAACATCAAATGTTGCCTTGATATGATCTTTAGCCAGTCTTTCTGCCTCTTCTTTGCCATAAGCTACTGCTAAATCCTCTGCCATCTTATCCCTGGCCTCCAATATCAACTTTTTTAATTCCTGAGGATGTGCACCATAGCTCTCAGGAAATATGTTTTCAGGAGCAACAAACAATGGGTTCGGAAGGTGTTTTTTCTTTGTCATTTCCATGGCATACTCGCCAGCTCTTGCTATAGTGTCAGCTGATTTGCTTAGACCAACATCAATGATAGGTTTCATATTCTTCTCTTTTCTTTCAAGTTCCTTCGCCTTTTCTTCATATCCTATTGCTGCTTCTTCATATCTCGACATCCTCTTTAGCTCGTCTATCTCCATCTTTGCCCTGTCTATCTCCAGCTTAAGCCTTTGTTTCCCAAATTCATCAGTGGTTTTTTCATACTGATTTTCCAGATATCTCAGATAAGGCTCTTTTTTTTCAAGATCTTTCCGTGCCTTTATTGCCGCGCTGCCCCAATATAACGATTCAGCATGCATCCTTTTTTTCTCTGCATCATAATAATGCCTTATAAACGCCTCTTCATCACTAAGTTCAGGATGATGTTTTTTTTCTTCAGCAACAATATCATCGAATGTTTTCTCTTCTATGATGACATTACCCTCTTCATCACGCTTATAGTCCATAGGCTCCCCTGTTTGCGGATCCCTTTTTGTCACAATAGGCTCATGCAGGATCATGTCTTTTCTTATTGCTTGAATCTCTCCGGTTCTTTTGTCAGCCAAATGAAAAACTGCCCTTTCTTCTTCTTCTTTGAATTCCTTGAATTCAGGAAATTTGTCATACATTGGCCTTGACCATTCGCCGGTATGCACAACAACAGGCCCCCCTCTTGCAGTGTCAGCTGCAAAATCAATTGTCCTTTGGATCTCATGAAGCGACTTTTCCCTTTCCCCTTCACTAAATCCCCTTTCTGTCAATCCAGACAGATTTCCTACAGCAGGACTTGTATGGGTTGACAGCTGAACTGTATTTAGCTTAGCCAGATCTCTTATTGCTTCTCTTTCGTCAGCACCATAGCTTCCTGGAGTCGGGTTGCCTCCCTGCATACTCCCTTTTCCCCTGCCCATGAATCCTAGTTCAACTCTTGAAGCACCCTGGAATATCCTTGCTTTCAAGCTTTCCAGCTGGTCTTTCATAGGAGGTGTAGAAATACCAATATCTTTTGGGCTTAAGCCCATTCCCTGATACTTATCATCCATTGCTGAATAATATCCTTCACCAAATACTGCCATAATTGATCACCATGTAATAAACCTGTGGGATTTCTTGAAATTTTTATAGACCTGCCACATCACACTCAATGCTTTTGAACCTGCAGCCTTTTCATGCGTCTTTTTCAGGAAAGGGCTTGGGCCTTTTTTCTTTTCTTTTTTAGGGATAAATGCTCCTGCAATCTCTCCAGCACCCTTGAAAACAGCTGCAAAAGGTTCTAATATTCCTTCTTGCTTGGGCTTTGCTTCTGGTTTTTTCTCTTCAGGAAATTTCTCACCAGCCTCTTTAAGGTAATTCTTCAGCTCATCACCCAACGCATTGACCGCTTCTTTGATTGAAGCATCTATTGAGCTCAAAACCCCCAGATCCTCGTCCCTTCTCATCTCTTTGTATCTCTCGATCTGCTCTGGAGTCCATGAATAAGCTCTCATCGTGATGATCGTCCTTCCAACATGTATCGGTCCTCTTTGATATGCTTCTGCATGAAATGCCATTGCAGGCTTTGTCCTATGGTCCCAGTTTATTATTATCACTGGTTTATAAGTTCCTTTGCCTGCAGTGGTCGCTAGTGTCTCTATTTCAACCAAACTTCCTTCAAAAGCACCTATTAAATCCTCATCATATGTTTTTTCTTTCCCCTGTAGCCTTCTTATCTGCCTCAAGTAGGGCTTTAGCCAGTCAATATAGAGCATGATTGTGTCATAATGCTGCCTAACATACCTCAGCGTAAATAATCTTCTTGTTTTCAATTCCCTGTAGGTCCTTTTCTTCCATTCATAATACTGGTTTAATTTCCTTTTCAAGACTTCCTTGACTTTTGGATTGAACTCAAGCTTGTCAACAGCTTCATCAACACTCTCCCCTACTTTAACCCTAACTCTGAAAAAAAGGTCAGGCAGAATAGTAAATCCAACCTCTCTTGACAATCCATATACAGAAGAGGGATTTTTTGAACCTCCTTCTACAAGATCGATCCAAATCCCTTTCAGCGTAATTTCAGACCCTTCAGGATCAATCTCCTTCGAGGCATCATAAACAATCTTTCCTTTATCATCAAGTATCATGCCTGTTTTTTCATAATAAGCTGTCCTTTCATCAAGGATCCTCATCTCCCTTACGACCTGGAACAGCTCTTTAGTCAGGTCAGCGCAGTATTTCATGTATTTTGCTGCCTGATCCTGCTGCAAAGAAACCCTTTGCTGTGTAACGCCAAAAAATGCGCTGGCTTCTGCTGCAGCAAAAATATCCTTTATCTTGTGGACATTGAACTGCCAGTCATCTCTCAGATGCCCAATTATCCAGTAATAAATCTCTTCTATGTTCTGGTTAAAAGACTCAAGAATAAGCTTGTATTTTTGGATGGGCTTTGGAAAAGCTACAGTGTTCTTTCTTTCATCAACATCAGGCTTGTCAAAGCCATGTTCCTTTAATAATGTTTTGATCTCTCCTTCGTTAGCCACTTTTCTGCCCTCTTTTTATATTTAAATGCCATATAATATTTATAAGTTTTGTCTATTTTTCTTTATCTCTTTTTTAACACCAACACAAACCCTACTTGCTGCACTATCTCAGAGCTTGTTTTGTCAGCAAGCTCTTTGAACAGCGCTTTTTTATCCTTTTTTTCCACAGCAGACTTCAAAAACTTGACTTTTATCATCTTCTTGTCCTTGAGCTGTGATTTGATCTCGTCCATGACTGAGCCTGTCAGGCCAGACTTGCCAACAATTATCAATACAGGCAATATTCTACACTTCTCTTTTATGGTTTGAACCTTCATTTTAAATCCTTTATCAAAAGTTTAAAACTTCAAGAATCATTATGATTCTTGATGCACAAGGACTTTTAGTCCTTGATGTTAGAAAATCTATGAAAAATTTTCTTTATTTTCTTATACTGCACCCTCCAGCAGGCAAAGCTCTTATTATCTCATCAAGCTCTCCTCCAATTTTCTTTTGGATATTTTTGGCAACAGCAGCTGTTTTTTCCTTCCCTTGCTTTATCAATACAAACTTGCCGCAGTTTTTTTTAACAGCATCAACAGCCCCTGCCATTGCTCTTCCATCAGCCAGTATCCCGATACCTAATTCTAGTTTAGGGTGCAGATATTCTGTCTTGCCGTAGATCATAAAAGAGCCTTTAGCTAAGCTCTCGCCAGCTTTGGCCTTTTTACTGACCTGCTTTGGCTCGACATAAAAAACATCCATGCTGCCTAACCCGACTTTCCACCCTCTCGAATATGATGCAGTTGCTTGTGCAGCCTCATTCAGTGTTTTTTCCCCAGCTTTAGAGCCGTTCTTGATCACAAAAAAAGGGCTTCCTGCCATATCTGTGTGAAAAACAAGATCATCTTTTTCAGCATGCTTTTTGATGACAATCTCATTGGATGTGGCATCTCTTCCTCCAACACATAAAAAACCTTCTGATGAATAAAACCACCTGAATTTTTCATACCACTCTTTTTTTCTTTCAGGTTTTTTGGCTTTTTCAGCCGCCATCTTCTTTTTTTCCAGCTCTTTTAGTTTGTTTTCACTTCTTTCCAACGCCTCTTTTGCACCTGCAAGCTTTTTCTTTGATTTTTTTGCTTTTTCATAATATAAAGAAGCATTTTCTTCAATTGATTTGTCCAGATCCACAGAAACTCTCATAATATTAACCCTTGAGACAAGGAAATGATGAAAAATGCGATTGTCATTAATATGAGGCTGTGTTTTAAGCCAGCTCTTAATTCACCTTCTGCTAGCTTGCCGATAATCACGCCTGCAAAAAATCCTTCCATCAGCGCCAGCATAAGGAAAATCCCATTTAGGCTTGTAAGCCAGCTTCTAAGGGAAGTTACTAGCCCAGGCAATGACGAAAAATCAAGTGAAACCTTTCGTACAATATTTCCCATGCCTAATCTTATTACTCCCACTCCTGCTTCTCCAAGTCCAGGCAGAACCTCTTGCTCTATCCCCATCATATAAGGTATTAAAAAATTTTGTATCACTATCATTACAGCCAGGAAGACAAAGAATATGATATAACTCTGTATAACTTGGCTGTGGATTGCAGCTTTCCTGGACTCTCTCATATTTTTGATATTGATCACGCTTTCTGTAACAGTCTCCAGCACATCTTCTATATTTCCGCCAGCTCTTTCAGCTTCGATAACTGTTGATATAGCTCTTTTAATAACAGTGTTCTTTG
>JAFCEI010000038.1 GCA_017609245.1 Candidatus Woesearchaeota archaeon
AAGCAGTTGAAGAGAAAATCAAAACAACTTTCTGGCAGGAACTTGCAAAACAGATAAAAGACTAGGATGACAAGAAAAAGTTGGATAAGATAATAATTGCAAGCCCATCGTTTTGGAAAGAATATCTGATAAAAGAGATCAAAGAAACATCACTAAAAAACAAGATAGTCCAGGCATCATGCTCATCAGTTGACAAGACAGGACTAAACGAGATTCTCAAGCGGCCAGAACTTATCAATGTTCTGAAAGAAGAAAGAATCGCAGAAGAAATCAATATTGTTGAAGATCTGCTGACAGAGATAAAAAAACAAGGCAAAGTAAGCTATGGATTGAAAGAAACAGAACAAGCGATCAATGCAGGAGCAGCTAAAAAATTACTAGTTACAGGAGACTTTCTCAAAAAGATGAGGGAGCAGGGAAAGTCAGAGCAGATAAATGAGCTGATAAGGCTTGCAGAGCAGATCAAAGGCGTGGTCATGATAATCTCTTCAGAACACGAAGGCGGAAAAAAATTGGATTCTTTAGGCGGAATCGGGGCCCTGTTAAGATACAAACTAAACTAAGCTCATGATCAATCCAGAAATAACGCCAATTGTCAGGTTATCATCTAATTTTATCAGCCTAGAGTAGAGCTCAGACAAAGTTGCTGCAAAAGAACCAACTAAAATCAAACTCCAGCCCATATTCAAAATCAGTCCGATGATAAAGCAAGATACAAAACAAGCCAAACTACCTTCCAAGCTTTTTTTCCTGAATATTTTTGTCCTTCCAAACTTTGTTCCAATATATTCTGCAAAAAAATCACCATAAATCAAGAATAATACAGCAGCCATAGCAATCCTTGCTTCAAAAAACATCATAGGCAAAAGAATGCCGATGAAAAACAAGATGATTGTTGAAAACTTGTTTCTCTCCTTTTCTTTCAAAAATAATCCAAATCTCTTAAACAAATAATCATTAAACCTCTTATCCTTAAGCCTGACAACATCAATCACGAACAATAGCACAATCAGCGCATCTAATGAAACAATTGCAGCTGCACACCCGCACACCCAAAACAAAACCGCGAAAAAACTTCCCACCAACAATCTTATAATCAGCTTTCTCCAGATTTTCATCATTTAATCACCAAATCTTTTAGGGCAACTAGCGCCCAAAATGAATTCAATATCAAAAAAATAGTTGCATTTGTGAAAGCAGCATAAACAATGAGTATCCCAGCCCCAAGGAAATTAAGCAGATCATATGTAAAATCTTCCCTATTCAGCCTTCCAGAATTCTCCAGGAAAAACGCAATACATATCATCAATAACCCAACACTTCCGACCAATGTTAAAGCCAAACTCATCTTGTCTGCATCACACTGATCCTGGCCAACTCAACAATATCATCCACGCTGCAGCCTCTTGATAAATCATTAACAGGTTTTGACAATCCCTGGATAATGGGACCAACTGCCTTGGCTTTGCAAAACCTTTCAACTAATTTATATCCAATATTTCCAGAATTCAGGTCAGGGAACACCAAAACATTTGCATCTCCTTTGACTGCAGAATCAGGACACTTCTTTTTAGCAACCTCAGGAACAATTGCAGCATCTAGCTGCATCTCACCATCAATAACAAGTTCAGGATTTTTCCTTTTAGCAATTCTAACAGCTTTCTTAACCTTATCAACATCAGCGCCCCTTGCAGAACCTTTTGTTGAATAGCTCAGCATAGCCACCCTTGGTTTATTCTTTGTTAACGCCTTGAAAGTTTTTGCAGAAAGCAGAGCAATCCCTGCAAGTTCTTTAGCATCAGGATTGGCCTGCACAGCAACATCAGCAAACAGATACTGTTTTTTACCAACATTCATCAGCATAGCGCCTGATGCTTTTTCCCTATGCTTGATAATTTGAAAACCAGGTATCAAAACATTCCTGGTTTCAGTTTCAGCACCTGCAATAAGCGCGTCAGCATCACCATCATTCAGCATCATCATCCCAAAATAAATTCTTCGCTTAACCAGTTTTAGAGCAGCATCAATTTTTAATTTTCTTAATTTGCTTAATCTCTTAGCAAACTTTTTTAGATCAGGACTCTTGATATGATCAATAACAATAACATTCTCCAGCCTAATGTTCAACCTATCTGCTTTTGAATAAATCTTCTTTACATTACCCAATAAGATAACGTCAGCAATTCTTTTTTTGGAGATTATCTCGGCAGCCTTAAGAATTCTTTCTTCATCACCTTCAGGAAAAACAATCTTTTTCATTTATATCAGGTCAAAAAGAGCCTGCACTTTAAAAACATTTTCAAAAACATCGTTGTTTCCACTTTATATTCATAACACAAATCTTTATATATGAGTTCTGTTTTATACTCTATTAGTTAATACACACTGTTACTAAAACAGAATAAAAAAGAGGGGGTTTAAGATGATTGTTGAAGACGAATTTTTAACAAAATTAAGGAGATACTTCGGTTTAAACTTATATGAGGTGAAGATTTGGACTGCATTGCTTAGCAGAGGAGTAAGCACAGCAGGTGAATTATCAGACATTGCAAATGTCCCAAGATCAAGAAGTTATGATGTTCTAGAATCCTTGGAAAAAAAAGGGTTTGTTGTTTTAAAATTAGGAAAGCCGATCAAATATTTGGCAGTTGCCCCTGATGAAGTTGTTGAAAGAGTAAAGAAGAACTTCCAGGAAGAAGCAAAAACAAGAGTCAAGAATCTCGAAAACCTGAAATCAACAGATGTTCTACAGGAATTAAAAACATTGCACAATAAAGGAATAGAGCTAGTGGAGCCGATGGATATGAGCGGAAGCCTAAGAGGAAGACACAATATTTACAATCATCTGGAATCTGCAATAAGAAATGCATCAAAGTCAATTTCAATAATGACAACATCAGAAGGCCTATTAAGAAAAGTGGATGCACTTAAGCCAACCCTTGAAAAGATAAAGAAAAAAGGAGTTAAGATAAGAATTGCTGCTCCGATGACAAAAGACACTAAAAAGCTTGTCAAGGATCTGGCAAATATTGCAGAAATAAAGCACACATCTGAAAATGCAAGATTCTGCGTGATTGATGGTCAAGACCTATTGTTTATGATAATGGATGATAAAGAAGTTCATCCAACATATGACATTGGAATTTGGATGAAATCACCATATTTTGCTTCAACAGTTGAAAATATGTTTGATATGCACTGGAGAACAACAAAATAATCTAATGTAATACCTAATAATAGGCAAACATATTTAAATTCCTTCTTGTTTTTTCTTTTAAACAAATGGAAATAAAAGCACTTATAGCTAAATTACACCAATTAGAAAGGCAAGTTCTACCTGTATTAGAAAGCTATACATACTTATCTGATATAGCAAAAGCAACAAATTTAAAAGAAGTACAGGTTATGAGGGCTTTGCAATGGCTCCAAAACAAGAAAATCATCGAATTAAGCTCTGAAACCAAGAAATTTGTTGATTTAGATGTAAACGGTAAAAAATACCTAAAAGAGGGTTTGCCAGAAAGAAGACTTCTTACTGTACTTAAAAAATCCAAACTCACAATAAAACAGGCAGCTGAAAAAGCAAAACTCACAAAAGAAGAATTAAATATATGCTTAGGGATTCTAAGAAAAAAAGCAGCCATATTTATAACAAAAGAAAAAGAACTAGTCATAAAACTATTGGATCAAGGTAAAAAATTGCTGGAAAAAGAAACAGCTGAAGAAAGATTCCTCAAAAAAGAATTCCCTGTTGACATAGAATCACTTAAAGCAGAAGAAAAACTGGCGCTAGAAAATCTTAAACAAAGGAAAAAGATATTGAATATAGTAGAGAAAAAAACCAAAAATGCTCAACTCACAGAACTAGGCAAGCAACTTCTGGAATCAGGAATAGAAATAACAGATATAATGGACAGGCTGACATCAGAGATGCTTAAGACAGGAAAATGGAGAGAAAAAAAGTTTAGGCCATATGACATAATGATCAATGTTCCTTCAATCAATATAGGAAAAGCTCAGCACTATAGGGCTTTTCTAGACCAGGCAAGGCAAAAATTCTTATCAATGGGCTTTACAGAGATGACAGGCCCGATTGTTGAAACAGATTTTTGGGACATGGACGCGCTATACATGCCTCAGTTTCATTCTGCTAGAGACATCCATCAGGCCCATTACATAAAAGATCCCCAGTATGGTGAATTAGACGAAAAACTGGTGAACAAGGTCAAGCAGGCGCATGAAAATGGCCTTGGGACAGGCTCAAAGGGGTGGCAGTATAAATTTGATACAAAAAGAACGCACAGGCTCCTGCTAAGAACGCAAGGAACTGCATGTTCAGCAAGAAAACTGGCATCTAAAGATATTAATATCCCAGGAAAATATTTTGGAATAACAAGGTGCTTTAGATATGATGTAACAGACTCAACACACTTGGCTGATTTCACACAGATTGAAGGGATTGTTGCAGAAGAAGGATTAAACATAAGGCACTTATTCGGGTTATTGAAAATGTTTGCAAAAGAATTTGCAGATGCAGAAGAGATAAAGATAGTGCCTGGTTATTTTCCATTCACAGAGCCAAGTGCAGAATTGTTTGTGAAACATCCTGAGTTAGGGTGGGTTGAACTGGGCGGAGCAGGAATATTCAGGCCAGAGATGACAAAACCTCTGGGCATAGATGTCCCTGTCATTGCATGGGGATTGGGAATTGACAGGCTGGCAATGTGCAAACTAGGAATAAAAGATATAAGGCAATTATACTCGCAAGATTTGGAACTGCTAAGAAAAACAAAATTACCTTAAATAAAATGCCAACAATAAATTTTTCACTAAAAGATTTGCAGCTTTTGATCAGGAAAAAGGTCTCAACAGAAGAGTTAAAAGAACTGCTGACATACTGTAAAGCAGAGGTTGATGATTATGACAAGACAACAGACGAGGTTACAATATCTCTCAATGATACTAATATGCCGTATCTTTGGAGTGTAGAGGGAATTGCAAGATTATTAAAAGGAGTTCTTGGAAAAGAAAAAGGCTTACCTAAATTAAAAATAAATAAATCAAATTATAAGATCTCTGTTGACTCCTCTGTTAAAGAAGTAAGGCCCCATATTGTAGCATTTGTTGCCAAAGGAAAAAAAATATCAGACTACTTCTTGAAACAAATAATACAGCTTCAGGAAAAATTATCAGAAAATTATGGAAGGAAGAGACAGAAGCTAGCAATAGGGGTATATCCCCTTGAGAAAATTAATTTTCCGATCACTTATAAGGCAGTTCCTCCAGAAACAATATCTTTTGTCCCGCTGGAATTTAAAAAAGAGATGACATTACAAGAGATATTGGAAGAGCATCCTAAGGGTCAGGAATATAAAGGCATCCTAAAAAATCACCAAAAATATCCGATACTTATTGATTCAGATAAAAAAGTTCTTTCATTCCCGCCAATAATAAATTCTAATGAGACAGGAAAAATTGAGGAAGATGATCAAGAGCTGTTTTTTGAAGCAACAGGGACTGATTTGAATACGCTCCTGTTAGCATCAAATATTTTTGCCCAGGCATTATTTGACAGAGGATTCTCAATATATTCTGTGACTGTAGATCATAAAAGCAAGAAACTAATTACTCCAAAACCCTTCAATGAAACAATCAGGATAAAAAAGCAGGATGTTGAAAAAATCCTAGGTCTTAAACTAAAAGACTCAGAAGTCAAAGCATTGCTTGAAAAATCAAGATACGGGTTCCAGTCATATAAGATATCAATACCTGATTACAGGCAGGACATCATGCATGCTGTTGATGTGATAGAAGACCTTGCGATTATGTACGGGTATCTGAAATTCGAGGAAAGTCCTTTGGAAACATATTCCATTGGTGAGACCTTTGATATAGTTAAATTTAGAAATAAAGTTAGGCAGATTATGATCGGGGAAGGATTTCAGGAAACATATTCATCAATACTCACAAATAAGAATCTGCTGTATAATAAGATGAATACAAAAGATTTCGGGACAATTGAAATAAAAGATCCAATATCAGAAACCTATTCATGCGTCAGAACATGGTTGATCCCAGTTCTCATGAACATCCTGGCAAATAACAAGCATGTTTCTTATCCACAAAAAATTTTTGAGCAAGGTCTAGTCACCGCAAACAAAGCAGGCAAAATAATTGATTATGAAAGAATTGCTGCAGTGATTGCAGATGATAAGGCAGATTATACAAAGATAAGGCAAAGTTTAGATGCATTGTTCACAGCATTAGGTATAGAAGATTATAAGGTAGAAGAGACATCCCACTCATCATTTATAAAAGGCAGGGTCGGAAGAGTAATTGTCAATGGAGTAAAAGTAGCGTTCATAGGAGAAATATCACCAAGAGTACTTGAGAACTTCATTCTTCAGGTGCCTGTTGTCGCGTTTGAGCTGAATCTAACAGAGTTATTAGAAGCGATTCAGCAGTTAAAATGATTATAGAAGGACAAGCTGTATATCTTTTGACTATCATTGTG
>JAFCEI010000039.1 GCA_017609245.1 Candidatus Woesearchaeota archaeon
TGATTCTTTTTCAATAGAACAGATGATCCAGCTATACAAGCTAAGTGAATATACAGTGTATCCGTCAACATGGCAGGAGCCTTTTGGACTGACCATGATCGAGTCAATGGCCTGCGGAAGACCGATAATAGTCACAAGATCTGGCGGAATGCCTGAAGCAGTTGAGCACGGAAAAAACGGTTTTGTGATTGATATCAGGAATGTTGACCAGTTGGCCAAGTACTGCCTGCAGCTCTTGAGGGATGATGAGCTGAGAAAAGAGATGGGAGCAAACGGAAGAAAGATTGTATCTGAAAAATTTAATAAGAAACAGATGGCTGACAAAACAATTGAAGTATATGAATCTGTAGTGAGGAGGAAAAAATAAAAATGATCAAAAAAGAGCAAAGAATTGGAGTTTTTGTTGATATACAAAATCTATATTACTCTGCAAAGCACCTGTATAAAGCTAAGGTTAATTTTGAAGAAGTTTTGAAAACTGCTGTCAACAGCAGAACATTAGTAAGGGCAATTGCATATGTGATCAAGACAGATGAACTAAAAGAAAAGAAATTTTTTGATGCTTTAAAAAATATAGGGTTTGAAGTCAAGTCAAAGGATCTTCAGGTATTTTATGGCGGAGCTAAGAAAGGCGATTGGGATATTGGTGTTGCGATGGACATGATTGAACTGTCCCCTAGACTTGACACGATGGTTCTAGTTTCTGGCGATGGTGATTTTGTAGATCTTGTTCAGCATCTCAAGCGTGCTGTCGGATGTAAGGTAGAAGCGATGGCATTTGGCAGGTCTGCTTCCAGCAAACTAAAGGACGAAGTAGATGAATTCATCGATATGGACAAAGACAAGGACAAGTATCTGATAAAGAAGATCTTCAGGAGAAAACACAAGAAATCGGAGAAACCTTAAACAATTTTCTAGTTTTTGTATTTTTTTGATATAGTCATGTAAGAATAATTCAAGTTTGATTATTGATTGAAAAAAATAAAAAAATAAATAAAGAATTTATCTCTTTTTCTTTTTAGCAGCTTTCTTTTTCTTGGCTGGTTTCTTTTTAGCTGCTTTTTTCTTTGTAGCCTTTTTCTTTACTGCTTTCTTTTTTGTTGCTTTTTTCTTTGTAGCCTTTTTCTTTACTGCTTTCTTTTTTGTTGCTTTCTTTTTCATAGCTTTTTTCTTTGCCATTGGTCGCACCTCTTTTAATTTTATTTTTTAAATTTGTTTAAGGTATATTATGGCTTGTTTATTTAAATACTTTTTGTTTTTGATTTTATCGACGGTAATTTTAGTGAAATCCGAATCATAACAGATTGTTTTGTTTCTTTTTAAAATTTTATTAACGGTAAAATTTACCGAAAAGATTATAAACTGAGATTGCTGCTTAAGTTTTATGCAGAAAATAGACAAGGTTGTGCCTGATACATCGATAATAATTGAAGGTCTGGTCAGCAGCAACATAATTGAAAAAAAACTTAAAACAAAAGAGATTATCATTCATGAGGCTGTTCTTGCTGAACTTGAACATCAGGCTAACCAGGGCAAGGCAATTGGTTTTCTTGGATTGGATGAAATTAAAAAGATAAGAGAGCTTTCTGAGAAAGATAAATTTGTGGTTAACTTTGTGGGCAAAAGACCTACAAGTAACGAGATAAGATATGCTTCTTTGGGCGAGATTGATGCATTGATAAGAGAGAGCGCATGGAATGAGGAGGCAACGCTGCTGACAGGTGACAAGACCCAGGCAAGGGTTGCTGAGGCAAAAGGAATTAATGTTGTACTGGTTGCAAAAGAAAAGAGGACTGAAGCAATCAGCATAGAAAAATATTTTGACAAACAGACAATGTCTGTTCACTTGAGGGAAAATCTGGTGGCTTCTGCAAAAAGAGGGAAACCAGGAGAATGGAAATTCATGGAATTAGGCAAAAAGAAGCTGACTCAAGAAGATATAAAGGAGATGAGTAAAGAAATAATAGAAGAGGCGCGCTTGAGAGACGATGGGTTTATTGAGGTTGAAAGAAAAGGATCGACCATAATCCAGCTTGGAACCTACAGGATCGTGATTACGCGGCCTCCTTTTTCCGACGGTTGGGAGATAACTGCTGTAAGGCCTGTAAAGGTTTTGAGTATCAAAGATTACAAATTAAGTGAAAAATTAAGTCAAAGAATTGAAAAAGCAGAGGGAATCTTGATTGCAGGAGCTCCTGGTCATGGAAAGACAACTTTTGCGCAGGCATTGGCCAAGTTTTATTCTGAAAAAGAAAAGATTGTGAAGACAATTGAGGCTCCGCGGGATCTGCAGCTGGGCGATGAAATAACACAGTATGCAATAAGCCACGGCTCTGCAGAAGAGGTTCATGATATCTTATTGTTGAGCAGACCTGACTATACTGTGTTTGACGAGATGAGAAATACTGATGATTTTCGACTGTTTTCTGATATGAGATTGGCAGGGGTCGGGTTGGTTGGCGTGATTCATGCAACGCAGCCTATAGATGCTATCCAAAGGTTCATAGGAAGGATTGAGCTGGGAGTGATCCCTCATGTCATCGATACTGTTATTTTTATAAGAAATGGCCAGATAGAAAATATATTTGCAGTGAAGATGGTTGTCAAGGTTCCTTCTGGAATGACAGAAGCAGACCTGGCAAGGCCTGTTGTTGTTGTGACTGATTTTGAAACTGGAAGGCTGATGTTTGAAATATATTCATATGGCGAAGAGACGGTGGTGATTCCTGCATCTGTTGAAAAGAAAAGTCCTGCTTTAGAGCTGGCTAAAAAGGAGATTGAAAGGGAGTTTTTGAAATACAGTAGCGAGGTCAGGGTTGAGATGCTCTCTGATAACAAAGCTGTTGTGTTTCTTCCTGAAAAAAAGATTGCTGCTGTGATAGGGGCTGGCGGCAAACACATAAACTCTATTGAGAAAAGATTGGGAGTTGGCATTGATGTTGAAGAGCTTGATCAAGAGGATGTTTCTGGCAAGAATGAGGTAGAGTTTGAGCCAAGGATCAAAAAAAAGACAATCGAGTTTCAGTTAAGCAAAGAATTTGCACAAACAGATGTTGACATCTATGTGGACAAGAGATTTATCATGTCTGCCAGATCAAACAATGTAGGTTTGGTTAAGATCAAGAAGAGGGCAGGGCTTGGCAAGTCATTGGTTGAAGGTATTAATCAAAACAGAGTGAGGCTGATGATTTAAAGATATGATCTAACAACCTCCTTTGCTTTTTGATATTTTATGTTTAAAGCCTCCCTTACTGTTTTGAATTCATGAAATTCTTCATGGCGTCTTATTCCGTCTGCATCAATTATTGACTGGTACAGGTCCCCAGAATTGCCATGCCAAACAAGCATGTCTGTTATCTCTGAAAAATCTGGTTTTATGATCAGTGTGCAATAAACTTTATCAGGTAAATCATGTTTTTTGTGGCTGAACAGATACTCTAAATCAAATTTTGATATGCTTTCGCTGAATTTTTTGTAGCAACTCTTGAGCCACACCAATCTTTCTATATTTCCTGCTTTTTCTGCATCTTTTATCTCATATATTGTTTTTTTTAAGCCCTCTTCTAAAATCTTCTTTGAGTCCTCTATATTTATGTTTGGTCTGTGAAAACCAAAAGTGTCAGGTGATAAATTTTTCAGAGCATAGTTCTTAATTAAAGGTTTTACCATATGTGTCCTCCTGTTTTTTCATATAGCTCTGAAATTTCAGATTAAACATCCTATTGCGAAATAAAGAATTCAAATGTTCGTTTCTAGTGTACACCTCTTCTTCCTTGAGCCTTGTTTGGATCTGAGCATGGAGATGCCCAATCATTTTTTATCGCCTCTTGGGTTATATGCACATAGCAACAAAAGAAAATGCAAATTTTAGTACGGTGGTATACTATAATGGTATTGAATTATATAAAGATTTCTATACTGCAGTATATATGTTATCACTTTTTTGGGAGTATATGCTACTTGACTAAAAACACCTTGTCGTTTTCCCTAACTTGTTTGTTTACCTTGATTCCAACTCTGTTTGGTTTTTTTGCATTAGTGACTTTTTTGTTTCTGATCTGCATAGAAGTGATCGATTGTGTGATACAGCCTGTCTTATTTCCTTGGATCATTATCTTGTCTTTTAGTTTTAATGTGCCTGTTTCGATCTTTACCTCTGCAACTTTGATTTTTTTGTAGTAGTTTTTTACAATTCCAATGTATTGTTTTGTCTGTGTTGCTGCTGAGCCGTACAGATCAGTAAAATCATCTGCTGTTGGTGTTCCTAAGTAAAAACCTGATGAAAATTTCTTGTTATAGACTGTTTTTAGTTTTTTGATTAAAGAATTTATTTGTGTTTTTGTCAGGTTTTTGCTGATTGCTTTTTTGTAAACCTCTGTGACTGTTTTAACATATTCTGGTGGTTTGTTTCTTCCTTCTATCTTAAATGATGTTACTCCTGCTTTTTTCAATCTATCAATAAAAGGCAAAGTGCATAAGTCTTTTGGACTCAAGACATAGTTTTCTCCTAAAACTAATTCGTGATACTCTTCAGGATCTTTGATAATATATTTTCTTCTGCATGGCTGCAGACACTTGCCTCTGTTTGCAGATTTATTGAAGATGTGTTGGCTGAGAAAACACCTGCCTGAGATAGAGACACACATTGCTCCGTGGATAAAGCATTCTATCTCCAGTTTTGGATTTGACCTTTTTATTTTTTTTATCTGCTCTAAGCTTAATTCTCTTGCCAGGACAATCCTCTTTACTCCAAGTTTTTTGAAAAAGCTTGCTGATAATGAGTTTGCGACAGAAGCTTGTGTTGACAGATGAACTGGAATCTTCAGTTTTTTTGCTTCAGCTAAAACTGCAAAATCCCATGCGATTACAGCGTCGATGTTTGTCTGTTTCGCTGTTTTTAATATTTGTTTTAGTTTTGTTATTTCATCATCATAAACAATTGTGTTTAGGGTCAAGTATGCTTTAACTTTATTCTTGTGGCAGAAATCAACAACTTTTTTTAGCTCTGACAGTTCAAAATTATTTGCAGTTGCCCTCATATTTAATTGTTTTACACCAAAATAAACAGCATCTGCTTTTGCCTGGACTGCTGCTGAAAGCATCGGCCAGTTCCCGGCTGGCGCTAAGAGTTCTGGTTTCATTTTATATCGCCAATGTTTATGATGTTTGAAGAATAATCAGCAAGTCTTGGGCATGCAGTGTTGACCCATGCCTGGATAAATGGATAGTTTTCCATATCAGCCAAGTCGATCGTATCATTGATAAAAACATAGCATTGCTTGTCTTTCAGCTTGTTTTTTAATTCAAATGCTTGTTTTAATCTATTTTGTCCTGGTTTGGTCGATACTAATATGCCAACTGTTTCTGCTGAGTGGAATTTGATAAATGCTGTTTTCTTTTTTGTTTGGAGTTTATTGATATCTTCTTGTTTTAGTTTGCTTACTTGTCCTGATACAGGATTTGCAATTATAACATCTTTGCCTGTCTCTAATCTAATCTCAATCGGATGGAAATGTCCAGAGCCAATGTATAGAAACTTGTCAACTTTCTTAGCTATTTTTTTTGCTGCTGATGCGTCACACCCCAATATCTGTCCACCAGTTACTGCTTTTTTATTGTTTTTTTCAAGGAATATTTTTATTTTTGGCAATTGGTCAAGAAATTGTATTGTTGTAACTAACCCAACTTTTTTAGGCAGTGATTCTAGAGCTTTTTCTACAACAGGCAGCGCATCTTTCTGTATTTTCGCTGGCATAAATAGTGTTTTCATGTGTTTTATCTATATGAGATAGCTTTTTATAGTTTACTATATTACCTTAAGATATGGCAATGGAAGAATGCATGTTTTGCCAGATAGCTGCTGGCAAGGTAAAATCTGTAACAGTGTACGAAGATCTTAAATGCAGGGCTATCCTTGACATTAATCCTGCTAATCCGGGGCATGTTCTGCTGATGCCAAAAGAGCATCATGTTGTATGGCAGACTCTTCCTGATGATCTGGTAAGCCATCTGGCCCTTGTAAGCAAAGATATTTCCAATGTTATGCTCGCTGTACTTGGTGTTAAGGGAACTAACATCTATATTGCAAACGGCGAGCCTGCTGGGCAGAAAGCGCCTCATTTTATCATGCACATCATTCCGCGAAGTGAGGATGATGGTGTTAGTTTTGCATGGGATGCGAAAAAGATGTCTGAAGATGACATGAAGACAATCGGCCTGCAGATGCAGGAGGGTTTGAAGAAGTTTGTCAAGCAGGAAGAAAAGAAAGAAGTTAAAGAAGAAGAGACAGAAGTTGTTAGTGAAAAATTGCCTGAAAGGATGCCTTGATTCTCTAAAAAATTAAAAAGAAAAAAATAGATTTTAACACTTCTTAGGATTCTTATTGCACCACCAGTCTGGCTTGCCACTATTTCCTTTTGAATCTGGCTCTGTGTCTACAGAATCTGATATTCCGTCACCATCATTGTCTCCAGACAGG
>JAFCEI010000040.1 GCA_017609245.1 Candidatus Woesearchaeota archaeon
AAGTATACTGTGTTTTAAATTATAATTTATATAATTATTATAATAGTTATAATTAATATAATAAAATATAATGCTTAATAAAAATTATAATAATTATAATGTGCTTAAATAAGGAAAAACAAAATCACTGGCAGCAGCAGGCAGCCCATTGCATGTGACCTTTTAACATTGAACAAAGGGGCTAACAAACCAATCCCTGTTGATGTTATCAATATGATCAAGCCAATAATGCCTGAAAAATAAAAAGTCAGCAGCGTTATAAAGCCAATTATGCAGTAAACCAAAACATTGTAATTGAGCTTGCTGATTATGCTTGAAAACCCTCTTGCAAACATCAAAGCAAGGCATGCAGCAATAGCTCCTGCAATCAGAGCAGCACCCAAAAACACAATCAATCCATTCAGATCAATTGATTTCACTATTTCTAATATTGCGACAACAGCTCCGTTTCTAGCTTTTTCTAGCGTATAAAATGTAACAAGAGAAAAAACAAAATTTACAGTATTAATTCCTCCGATCAATACCATAAATGCATGCATCCCAATATCACCAACCAACTGCATTGCGATGATCGCAGCCTGAGCAGCACCTAATCCAGGAAAGATTCCTGTCAATGATCCTGAAAAAACAGCAGCACCTACTGCTTTGATTCCCTTCTTTTTTCCAATTTTAATTGAGTTGGTTATTCTTTGCTTTGGCAAAGACACATTCTGGCTTAATGAAAGCACTAAAGCAGAGATACCAAGTAACCCTGACAGCATCGGAAACAACGGCTGCTCTAGATTAGGCCAGTTCAGCACAATCGATCCCAAAACACCAGATATCAGAAATATATAAAATCCGAATAGCTTCTTGTCTGGCCCGCTTTCTTTTAATATCATAAACAAAACAACAACAATCAGGATATAACCCATAAATGGCTGTAAAAACAGGTAGATCTTTGGGACAAACGTGATCATGAATGGGATTATCAAGATTGTGCAGATCAAGGCTAGCAAAGAGCCGATTACAGTCAGCTTTACAGCTTCATAACCTTTTCCTTCCAGCAGCATCCTGTGTCCTGGCAAAACATTTAAAGCCATGTCAGAATCAGGCGCCCCTAAAAATATTGACGGGATAGAGTCCAAAAAAGTATGCGTTACTGCCAGTGCAATGACAAATACTGCAAGCACAATTGGAAAAGTAAATCCAAGAAAATAGCCAGATAGACTAAGCAGCATGATTGAGACCAGGTTCACGTGGATGCCTGGGATCAAGCCCGTGATTATCCCGAAAAAACATCCAATAAGCACAGCCAACAAAAGCTCAAAAAACATTATTCAATCTTGCTTTCTGGAAACCGCTCATAATACGCGTAGAAGTTCAAGGCAAAGAGCCACCACGCAGCCAGTGCAGCAGCACCAATATGGGTTGTCTGGTAAAATATCAATGATAGTATTGCCAGAACAGCTATCAGTTCGAACACAAAAAACCTTATCTGCGGATGAAGAAGTGTTTCTGTAAAGGTGTTGAAGCCGTATTTTGGCTTTCTTTTGAACTGCGTATAAGAAAGCACAGCAGTGTATTGGACCCAAAACACCAGTGCAATCATCATAAAATAATCGCTGATAAGATAACCTCCTAAAATTCCCACCACTACCATTATTGTCACAAGAGCAAATGATTTTTTAGGATGTTTTTCAGGCGTATAAATCATATTATTTAATCAATATATCAATTATTTAAATATTTTTGCGTTTATGATATGATCCTAACAGCATTGCCAATCACTTCTCTCTCACCTTCATACTCTTCAATCTCTCCAACAACTTCGATAAACATTCCTTCTTCAAGATAGTCAAGCTTGTCAAACACTATCACTTTCACGTCATCTGTTTTTTTAACACTCAAAAAAGTGACTTTGTCGCTTACACTTACAGACTCTATCAAGCCACTCACCTTAACAACCTCGCCGACCTCCCCTGTGTTTATCTTCTCAACAGAACTTTCACTCACTTCAATTTCATCAGAAACAAGATACAACAATACCAGGCCAACTGATGAAATAATCATAGCAATTTTAAGTAAGGTTGATTCGTTCATATATTTCATCACATACTCTGGTCATTTTTATAATTTATCATATGTCTATGGTTTAATTGACTTTTTTTGTAAAACTCCAACAGCTACGAGAAAACTCTTAATCATCCTTTTAGGAAAATTCGGTTTAATCCAGTCAACCTTCGCAACATTTTGATATAAAAAAGTTTCATTACGTGGCGTTTTGATCATGATGTTTACAGAAGGATTATACTTATCAACCAAATTTTCTAAACTTGAAGCATCAGATTTTACAACATCCGTAGAAACATTTAATTTGTTTATTTTTTTGTCATATATCCAAATTAATTCTTTATTGTATTTATATTTACTCGGAGGTACAATCTGTAACAATCTCTGATTCTGAGGAAGTGCTCTTGTCGCATAACTTTGAAACTCATTCATTGTGATAATTACCATCTAGAATTAACTAGAGGCTTGCGTACCTCTTTTTTTATTAGTGAATACTTGTGTTTAATAATCTTTTCGCAACCTTTTTAAACATTTTCTCATTTAGTCAGATTATGGGGGATGGTTTAAACTTCAAGTCAACAGCAGAGCTTAAGGTAAGCTCTAGAACAGTAGACCAGGTTCTTGGTCAGGATGAAGCAGTCAAAGTAATCAAAAAAGCAGCAGAGCAGAGAAGGCATGTTTTCCTGATAGGTGAGCCAGGCACTGGAAAATCAATGCTTGGAATGGCACTGGCAGAATTATTGCCTAAAGAAAAACTTGTTGATATATTATCATATCCGAACAGGAACGATGAAAACACCCCATTGATCAAAACAATGCCTGCTGGCAAGGGCAGGGAACTGGTATCAAAATCAAGATATGATGCAATGGGCATGACTCACGGCTCAAACATTTTCTTTTTTGTATTAGTCATCATGGCAATGATCGCTCCGTGGTGGGTAAGGCACTATTACCAGTCAGATGTGATGTTTGCCGCATTTTTCATAGGCTCAATGATTTTTTTGGGAGCTTATGTGATTTTTGTCAAAGTCGGTGCAAGGATGCCTGTAAAAATCCTAGCGCCAAAACTGATCGTAGACAATTTCGGCAAAAAGCAGGCTCCATTCTTCGATGCAACAGGAGCACATGCAGGTGCTTTGTTAGGAGATGTTCTTCATGACCCCTTCCAATCAGGCGGATTAGGGACACCTGCTCACGAAAGGGTTGTTGCAGGGATGATCCATAAGACAAACAAAGGAGTTTTGTTCATCGATGAGATAGCAACACTAAATCCTATGACGCAGCAGGAACTGTTGACAGCTTTGCAGGAAAAGCAGTTCTCAATAACAGGCCAGTCAGAAAGGTCGGCAGGAGCGATGGTAAGGACAGAGCCAGTTCCGTGTGATTTTGTCCTTGTTGCAGCAGGAAATGTAGACACGATAAGAAACATGCATCCTGCTTTAAGGTCAAGAATCAGAGGTTATGGTTATGAGGTGCACATGAGCGAGACAATGCCTGACACAATGGAAAACAGAAAAAAAATAGCCCTGTTTGTTGCGCAGGAAGTGATCAAAGACAAAAAAATACCTCATTTCAGCAAAGGGGCAGTTATGGCAATCATTGAAGAGGCAAAAAAACGGGCAAACAGAAAAGGGCATTTAACTTTAAGACTAAGAGACCTTGGCGGCTTAATACGCGCTGCAGGAGATTTGGCAGTAACAGACAGGTCAAAATTAGTTATGGCAAAGCATGTTGCAGCTGCAAAAACAATTGCAAGATCATTGGAACAGCAGATGGCTGATAAATATATTGAGCGTAAGAAAGAATATAATGTTATCAGAACAACTGGAAACAAGATTGGAAGGGTAAATGGTCTGGCAGTTATCGGAGGGGCAGATACATTCTCAGGAATCATTTTACCTATAGAAAGCCAGGTAACAACAGGCGGCAAAGAAAAAGAGATTATCGCAACAGGAAAATTAGGGGAGATAGCAAAAGAAGCAGTAAAAAATGTCTCAGCAATCATCAAAAAATACTTTGGCCAGGATATAAAAAAATATGATTTGTATGTCCAGTTCCTTCAGACTTATGAGGGTGTTGAAGGCGATTCAGCATCAATAGCAGTCGCAACATCAATTATTTCAGCGTTAAATAAAGTTCCAGTAAGGCAGGACACAGCAATGACGGGCTCGCTGTCAGTCAGAGGAGATGTGCTGCCGATCGGAGGTGTAAGCTCGAAAATAGAAGCAGCAATAGAAGCAGGGTTAAAAAGAATAATAATCCCTAAATCAAACCTAGATGATATAGTTCTGAGCAAAGAAGACTTGAACAAGATCAAGATAATCCCTGTTGAAAAGATCGGCGAAGTTCTCAAGCAGGCATTGGACTGGAAGGGAAAACATTATATTCTTAAGAAAATAAGAAAATAAAATAATACCAAAACCTTTAAATAGCTAAAAATTCTTATTAAGAATATGACAACACCTAAAAAATACAGAACAGAATGCCCTGAGTGCGGCAGTACAAATGTTATTTACCAGTCTAGAACAGAAGAAACCCTGTGTAAAGACTGCGGTGCAATATTCGAAGAGTTGACGCCTGACAAAGAGAAGAAATTCGAAAGAGTCAGGTCAAAATAAGCGCATAAAATCTTTTCTTACACATAGGTGTCTTAAATTTTTAAGAAATAGCCCTGCCAGGATTCGAACCTGAGTCAACGGGTGCTTCCAAACAAAGTTTGGACCTCTGTTCTCCAGAACCCGTTATGATTGACCACTACACCACAGGGCTATATTTATTTAAGCTACACTCTCTATTTTTAAATTTATTGCAAGAATAAAGTTTCTTTTCCATCAACGCTTTTCTTTTTGAAAGAAAAGGGTTGGACTCACTACACCACAGGGCTATAAAAACTATTTTTTATTTTATAATTTAAAAATCTATCGATATTAAAAATAATGAAATTGTAAAAAATGGATTCACCTCCACTTAACATCAACCTGATCAGTCCTTTGATAAGGTTTAATCTCCAGCTTAGTCTTGATTCCTGCCTTATGTTCAACAATGCCCAGCCAGGCAATCATTGCAGCATTATCAACCAGTAAGCTATTCTCAGGAATAAAACACTTGCTTCCTCTCTGCTCGCACATATTCTTAGACATTTCCTGAAGCCGCTTGTTGCAGCAAACCCCTCCGCCAAGCAACAATTCATTTTTGTTGCAATGAGCCATTGCTCTCTCGCTAACTTCCAATAGCATTGCAAAAACATTCTCTTGCATTGAATAGCACAAATCCTCTTTGCTAAATTTTCCAGACTCAAACTTTTGCTTCAAGTTTGTCAATAAACCTGAAAAACTTACATCCATCCCTTTGACAACATAAGGCAGATCAATAAAATTTTTTCCTTTAGCAGCCAGTTCCTCAATCTTAGGCCCTGCAGGAAAACCCAAACCTAATGTTCTCCCAAAACTATCGATAAAATTTCCGACACCCATATCTAAAGTCTCGCCAAAAATCCTGTATTTTTTAGCTTCATAAGCAATTATCTGAGTATTTGCACCAGATGCATACAATAAAACAGGATCTTTTGCACCTGTAACCTGATTTCCAATCTCAAGATGGGCAATGCAATGATTAACACCAATAACTGGTTTTTTAATCTGCCCACCTAGTTTTTTGGCAGTGTTTAGGCCAACCCATAAGCAAGGTGCCAAACCAGGTCCTTGCGAAAATGCAATCAGATCAACATCATCCAATTCAATCTTAGCAATACCCAGAGCATCTCTCACAACCTTATCACAGCATTTTTTATGATGTTCAGCAACCTCAACAGGAATCATCCCTCCGCTCTTGGTTGTAAAACTATCTTTAACATTGGCAAGCACATTACCTTTGTCATCTACAAGCCCAACGCCAAACGTGTGTGCTGTGCTTTCTATGCCTAAACATATCATCTTGTTTTAGAGCCAAAGCTAGGTTAAAAAGTTTTCTAAAAGAAATAAATGAAAACCATGCATAAATTGGACAAGATTAACAACGAACTATTGGAAAGCGCATGCTGAATATATCGCCGAAGCTTTATACTTACACACCGCTCCCATCAAACAGATCTTCTTTCTGTGTTCAGGATGTCTCTTTTTAAGGAAGGCTTCGAGCTTAGATGCTTTCAGCTCTTATCCTCATAAGGCGTAGCTGCCCGGTTTTACCCTGTCGGATATCCGGTAAACCAGTGGCCTCAAAAACCAGTTCCTCTCGTACTATGGCTTTTTTCCTTTCAGACATCGAACATTTCCAGTAGATATCAAACAAACTGCCTCACAGCGTTCTGAACCCAGCTCACGATCCCTTTTAATAAGTGAACACCTTCACCCTTGGGCGCTTGTGCACGCCCAGGATAG
>JAFCEI010000003.1 GCA_017609245.1 Candidatus Woesearchaeota archaeon
GTGTGTATCTCAAATATCCTTTCTCTTGATTTCTCATCTGGGACTGGTGTCAGTATGATCCTGTCAAATCTTCCAGGCCTCATCAAAGCAGTATCAACAAGATCTGGCCTGTTTGTCGCTGCCACAACAACCACGTCATGCAGCTCTTCCAGTCCGTCCATCTCTGTCAATATCTGGTTAACTATCTTTTCAGTGACTCTTGAATCTGCTGATGCTGTTCGTCTAGGTGCTAGTGAGTCTACTTCGTCAAAGAAAATGATGCATGGCGCTGTCTGTCTTGCTTTCTTGAACACTTCTCTTACTGCTTTTTCAGACTCTCCGACCCATTTGGACAATAGTTCTGGACCTTTCACTAAGATAAAGTTTGCTTTGGACTCATTTGCAACTGACTTGGCTAAAAGAGTCTTGCCTGTTCCTGGTGCCCCATACAGCAATACTCCTCTTGGAGGCCTTATCCCCATCCTCCTGAATGAGTCTGGATATTTTATCGGCCATTCAACAGCTTCTTTTAGCTCTTGTTTGACATTATCTAATCCACCGATATCATCCCATTTAACATTAGGAACTTCCACCAATACTTCTCTCATCGCTGAAGGCCTTACTGTCTTTAATGCTTCTTTAAAATCTTTTAAAGTGACCTGAAGCTTTTCTAATACTTCTTTTGGTATTGACTCATCTTCTTTTAGCTTCAGATCTGGCAATATTCTTCTTAATACGACCATTGCTGCTTCTTTTGCCAATGAGGCCAGGTCAGCCCCTACAAAACCATGAGTTACATCTGCAAGCTCTTCTAGTTTGATGTCTTTTGAAAGAGGCATGCCTCTTGTGTGGATCTTCAGTATGTTTAACCTGCCTTCAAAATCAGGAACATTGATGCCTATCTCCCTGTCAAACCTTCCTCCACGCCTCAAGGCAGGATCAAGCATATTGGGGACATTTGTCGCTGCGATAACAACAACCTTTCCTCTTGCCTTTAAGCCGTCCATCGAAGCTAAGAGCTGTGCTACTACACGCCTTTCTACCTCTCCTTTTACTTCTTCTCTTTTTGGAGCTATTGCATCAATCTCGTCTATGAAAATGATCGAAGGTGCGTTTTCCTGAGCTTCTTCAAACTTCTTTCTCAGGTTTTCTTCTGACTGGCCGTAGAATTTTGACATGATCTCTGGGCCGTTGATCAGTATGAAATTAGAGTTAGTCTCGTTTGCAACTGCTTTTGCTAACAATGTTTTACCAGTTCCTGGCGGTCCATGCAATAGAACCCCTTTTGGAGCTTCAATACCCAGTCTTTGGAATATCTCAGGATGTTTTAACGGCAGCTCTACCATCTCCCTTATCTTCTTTAATTCCTCGTTCAACCCGCCGATGTCTTCATATGTTACTTCTGGGATTGCTTCTTTTTCCTCAATATCAACTGCTTCTGGGTTTAGGATAACCTCTGTAAGGTCTGAGATTATGACTGCGTTTTTCGGGGTCGTGTCAGCCACTATGAACTTTATGTCGCCTAATCCAAAACCGCCTGCTAAACTTTCATCAAGCATCTCAAATATGTCTGCAAACAATGGTGAATGGGCCATTGCAGAACGCCTTTGTTTTGTCCCTCCAAATGAGATTACATCTCCTTTGACAACTGCTCTTCCTAAAAGGCCTTGCTTGAAAATATTATTTGGAGCTCTGATCGACATCCCTTTTCTTGCAGGAGCCAGGATCACTTTTTTAGCTTCTTTTATCTCTGCTTGCGAGATCATCACGTTTTCTCCAATCCCTGTTTTTGCATTTCTTCTTGTCAGCCCGTCCATCCGTATTATGTTCAGTCCGACATCGCCAGGATAAGAGCGGTCGACAACAGCAACTGTGTCTCTCTCACCTTTTATCTTTACAATATCGCCAGGCTTTACATCTATCTGCTTCATCAGAATAGAATCTAGTCTTACGATTCCCTTGTTAACATCATCTTGAACAGCTTCTGCAACTTTCAGCTTGATTTCATTTCCCATATTGATTCTCCTTCTGGTCTTATTTAATAAGTTTTCGTTTTGTCAAAAATAATGATAGTTTTGTCGGTTCTTCCAGGGTCATCCTGATTATGTTGTTCATCTCCCTCTGGAACTGCTCTTCAAATTCGATTATTTCCCTTGGGATTGATACTGCGTATGAGTTTCCGACCATCCTCAGCTTTACATTCCACTCTTTCTTCTTTATTTCATTGAAGTCGTCGTATTCTTTCTTGTCAACAGGATGAAATGTCCTTGAATGGCATTTAGGACACTGCAGGAACCTTATCTTGAACCCGTCTTTGATGCAAAACCCTTTAGTCATCACCCTATCACAATCCTTGCATAATATCTTATTATCAAATAAGTCTGCCATTGTATACACACTAAGTATATACAAGTGGTATATAAAGATTTTGGTTTAATTAATTAAACTTTATTAAATTTAATGATTATTTAATTTAAATTTAATGATTAATTTATTAAGATTCTTTAAAAAATAAAAATTTAATAAATAGTTAATGATTTTTTAATAAATATGGACCTCTCTGAAATACATGAACTGATCAAAAGAGACGAAAAATTTGATACTGAATTTAAATGTAGTGTTAATAGTAAAGAAACAAACTGCGCTTTTGCTAATCTGAATGGAGGCAATTAACTTATCCCAAGGTATTGCCTGACGGATCATATTGTAAAGTAGTTTATTTGTGCAGACCTCAGCCCATGGGTTTTGAGTGCTACTAAATTTTTTTTCTTTTTCTAAATATCAAAGAATCAGTTCTTAAATAAAGAAATAAAAAAGAAATCAACCAATATATCTCTGCTCTTTTTCACCTGACTTTACTCTTGGCAAAGCTATTGGTGAAGGCAAGCCAACTGCCTGGCTTTCCATCAAAGCCTGTATGTGGCAACGAGCAAGCACAGTGTTCATAACCTGTGCAACTATCTCTGGAGGAAGCTTTTTCTCTTTCTTGAACATCTTAGGAGCATCTTTCAGCTTTTCAGCATCTCCCATGTAAACAAGGCTTCCATCAAGGGATATCTCACCCAGCTTAGGCTCATATTTGGAAACAAACTCAAAATCAACCTTGATCGAGCTCTGCTTTCCGTCTTTTGACTTTAGTTTTGCCTCTTCTACACCTTTTAGCTTGATGTTGTTGCTCACTCCAACCTTACCTTTTGCAGCAGTCTTTCTTTCTACTGTTATTTTGTTAAAGTTAAAACCTAATATCGGCATTTTATACCACCCAATCTGCAAAACAAAGCATAGCTTTATATATTTTTTCATTTTATATATGAGCATGGATTCTGTGAGAAAACACGGATCATAAGCACTTATTCTTATAGCTGTATTTCTAGAATATTTGGAGGTCTATTATGGCGCATGTTAAAGATTTTAAATGGAAAAAAGGTATGTCTGTGAAGGATTTGGTCAGTTCATACAGGGATTTGGGGTACCAGAGTGTTGAGCTGAAAAAAGCTGCTGATGTGATTGTCAAGATGAAGAAAGATAATGCAAAGATATTTCTTACATTTACATCAAATATGGTCACATCTGGTTTAAGGGGATTTTTTGCCCAAATTATTGAAAATAAACTGGCAAACGTGATCGTGACAACAGTTGGCGGAATAGAGGAAGATATAATGAAAGCGACTGGTGAAAAATTCAATATCGGAAGATTTGATTCTGATGATGTAGAATTGCATGAAAAAGGAGTTAATAGAGTTGGAAATATCTTTGTGAATAATGAGAGTTATATGCATTTTGAAGACAAACTCACAAAAATGCTTGACAAGCTGTATGAAAAGAAAAAAACATGGGCTGTTTCTGAGATGCTGAAAGAGATTGGCCTGATGCTCAATGACAATTCATCGATTTTATATCAGGCTGCCAAGAATAATGTTCCAATATTCTGCCCTGCAATAACAGATGGCGCTTTTGGGTTTCATCTCTACCTGTTTCAACAGAAACATAAAGATTTCATAATAGATGTTGTAAAAGATTTTGGAAATATACTCTTGTCAACAAACCATGATGAGAAAAAAGGGGTCATTGCATTGGGCGGAAGCATCTCAAAGCATCATGCAATCCTAAGCACCTTGCTGAATGGCGGCGCAAACTATGCTGTGTATATGACGACTGCTCATAAGACAGACGGAAGTATGTCAGGAGCAACAACAGAAGAGGCAAAATCATGGGGAAAGGTAAAAGATGAAAGTGATGTTGCAACAGTTATCGGTGATGTGACAATAACATTTCCTTTGGCTATGATAAGCGCATTAGAGCAGTTAGATGAAGAGGGGTTGTTGAGATGAGCGCATATTTTGAACTGTCTGAAAGCAAAGCGATTGAACAGTACAAGAAGATAGAAGATATTACAGATATTGTCTCATACAGCAACAAGACTAATCCAGAGGTTACAAAGATTCTTGAAAAAAACACAAATTGTTTGTTCAGCGTGCATTCTGTCAATGAATTAAAAGATATTTCAGACAAATCAAGGGTCTTGTTTCTTGCTCAGGCCTGGGATCAAAAACTGATCAAAGAACTAACTGACATGAAAATAGGCTCATTTGTCGTTGACAATAAGCCTGATCTTGATGAGCTGCTGAACTTTTTAGATAACACAGACATAAAAATTAATCTTTTGCTGAGGGTTAAGTTAAAAGAAAACACAATAAGGACTGAAAAATATTATGTATTTGGAATGAGTGCTGAAACTGTCAATAATAGGTTGAAAGAATTGAAAAATAATGATAAAATATCAAAACTGGGAATCCACTTCCACAGAAAAACCCAAAACATGAGTGAATGGGATCTTAAATATGAGATTTCAGAGATTGTTGATGATTTCACCCTAATTGATTTTGTCGATATTGGCGGCGGAATACCTTCTGTTTATGCAAATACAAATGAAGATGTGATTCGTGTCGTATTTAACAAGATAAAAGAATTTAAAACCTGGCTTAATGAGAAAAATATACAGATGATTGTTGAGCCTGGAAGATTTATTGCAGCTCCTGCTGTAAAACTCATAACCAATATCAAAAGCATCTATGACAATAACATAATTGTGGATGCTTCTGTATACAATACTGATATGGATGCTTTAATAGTTCCTGTAAAACTTTTAGTGGAAGGTGAATCAGATAAAGGAACCCCTTATGTTATAAAGGGTGAAACCCCTTGTTCACTGGACCTATTCAGGTATAAGGTATATCTGGATAAGCCAAAAATCGGCGATAGACTAATATTTTTAAATGCAGGAGCATATAATTTTAATACTAGCTTTTGCAACCTGGATAAATTAGAGACAAGAGTGGTTGATTAGGATGAATATCATAAAAATAAAAAGCAGCCAAGGATGCCTGGGGAAAAACAAAGGGTGTGAGAAAGCTCCTGATGCGATAGTTGAGAACCTAAAACAGTTTCATGCTAATGAGAATGAGTGGGAGCCGAAGTTTGAAATCGATGAAGCAGAGATAGCTGAGTCTGATCTGGAAAAGACATTTGACAGCATCTCAAAAAAAGCTGAAGAGGTCTTAGATGAAAAAACAATCTTTCTTGGAGGAGACCATAGCATAACCTATGCAACTGTCAGAGGTTTCTCTAAAAAATTTGAAAATCCAGGAGTTATTATTTTTGATGCGCATCCTGATGCTGAGAGTGATTTTATACCTACGCATGAAGATATTCTGAGGGCACTGGTAAATGAAAACCTGATCAAACCAGAAAATATAATCCTGCTTGGAACAAGAAACTGGCATTCTGAAGAAATAAAGTTCCTGAAACAACACAAGATAAAATATTTCAGCATGCAGGAGATAAGCAAAGAAGGAATACATGACATATGCGACAGTGTGATGTCTGTTGCAAAAGAATGGGGAGCATTGTATGTTTCTGTTGATATTGATGTTTTGGATCCTGCTTTTGCTCCTGGAACTGGCTATCCTGAGCCAGGGGGAATGGCAAGCAGGGAGTTAATATATTTTCTGCAAAGGATGAAGATGCTCAAGAATTTCAAGGCTGCTGATATTGTTGAGGTAAACCCTGAAAAAGATGAATTAACTGCTAAGCTAGGGGCAAAATTAGTCATTGAACTGACATGATCATTTCTTTTTTCTTCTTTTCCTGCGCTTGATTCCAAAGAATGCTGTCTTATCAACAATCAATTCAGAAAACGCTGCGAATGGTAGGGCAACTAATGCTATTATCCCTATCATCTTCCAGCTCACATGTGCGCCGGTTGTCGCTACAACTGCAATTGCATCTTCTGCAATCCCCATCAACAAACCTATTATAAAAAACTCTAAGAATCTCTCCACTACTTTTTTGTTCATAATAATACGATAAATTACTGCATTTAAATATTTTTTGTACAAAAACTATATAAATAAAATTATCATCACTTGTCATATGAAAAAAGTGGTGATCTCCTTAGGCGGAAGTGTGATAGTTCCTGACAAGGTTGACCATAGGTTTCTGGATGAATTTAAGAAAGTTATCAGCAGATTCAGCAAAAATAACAAGATAGTGATAGTGACTGGTGGAGGACATACTGCAAGAGAATATATCTCTGCATTAAGACGTGAAAAATTAAACGAGAATGTATATTCGTGGGTCGGGATTGCAACAACCAAATTAAATGCAAGGCTTATTGCAAGTTATTTCAAGAATATTAAGAAGATACCTGACTCATTAAAAGAGGTCAAGAACAGCTTAAGAAGAAGAAATATTGTTGTGTGCGGTGCATTGGGGTTTCAGCCTGGAATGACATCTGATGGTGATGCTGCGCAGATCGCAAGGTATCTGAAAGCTGATATGTTCATCAATGTGACAAATGTCAAAGGATTATATGATAAAGATCCTAAAAAATACAAGAATGCCAAATTCATACTAAAGATAAGTTTTGATGAGTTTTGGGATATTGCCGAGCATATCAGGTTTGAAGCTGGCCAGCACTTTGTCTTGGACCAGTATGCTGCCGATGTCATAAGAAAATCCAAGATAAAAACAATCATCCTCTCTGGACTGAAAAATCTTGAGAACTGCCTGAAAGGAAAGAGATTCACTGGAACTGTTGTTGAATGATTTTTTTTTGGCTGTCTATTGTTACAATATTGTTTCTATATAGTAACATTTAAATAGTATTTAGCATACACAGGTAATAAATTGGCCAATATCAGCAATCTAGACAGAAAAATCCTGAACATTCTTTCTACTAAACTTATGTCAATTTCTGAGCTTTCAAGGGCATTAAACGAAAACAGGCAGTTTGTAAGAGGGTTGCTGGAATCATTGAGGGCGAGAAATATTGTGATTAAAACAGATGTAGGAAAATCAACTGTATATCAGATAAAAAAATGAGATCAAATAAAAAAGGATTAAGCCATGTGGACTGGGCAATCAGCTTAGGCATATTTCTACTGTATCTGATGTGGTTTTTTGTGTTTGTAAAGCCGCAGTTTATTGCAGATGAAAGCCCAACGCAGCTGCTGGAATCCACAAGAGAGAGCTTGGTTGAGAATCTGCAGTGGGTTGTTGAGAAAAGACCTTTATTTGTTTTTTCCAACATAACTGGCGAAGATGAAGGAGTTATTGTTGATTTTCCTTATGATTTAAGTAAGTTTGCGTTTTCTGATAATAGATATTTTACATTAGACGAAGGAAGGTTATTATTTTTGGCTGATCTAACAGAAGGGGCAAACCTATTCTGGATTGTTAGCAGCACTAAGAACTATTCTCTGCCTTCAATAATTGAGGATATTACAGCTACTGAAAGCTATACGACAACAGCAAATTTTAGAGCAGATTTCAGCTCTGGTTTATTAGATGAGATTTATTTTAATAATGAGAGTAAATTAAATAGTTTTGAGCTTTATATCAATGATATTGCCATTGATAGGACAGATACCTCATTTGTAAATTCTTCTATTTTGGGTGGGTACAAGATTTATACAGAGAATGTAGAACATAAATGCTATGTTTTAGCTGAGAATAGCAAGGTTTATTGTTTTGTTAATTTAGGAAAGGAAAAACCCCATGATATGACAATTAAAGCTGAGTTGGCTGAGTTTCCAAATTATTACAGTAATAATTTGGATCAAGGGAATATAAATTATGGTTCAGAAGGATGCGAAGGTTTCAGTTCTAGATATGTTAATTTTTATGGTGACGATGGGTTAAGTTTTATTTTTAATAAAGATGCTGATATTGAGTTTTGTTATAATGGGGGTTTGAGTTTTAGTGCAACAGTTAGGTTGAATAGAAATGTCTCTTACATAATTGTGGCACATAATGGAAGCTACAGCAGAATTTTGGATTATAAATTGCCTTATTATGATTATGAATGGGGGATTAAAGAAGAAGTAAAGGGAATTGATACAGATAAAGCTCAACAGCTTGCAAATTTAAGTTATTTTGAGCTTAAACAATCATTAGGTTATCCGATTGCTCAAGAATTAAAGATTTATTTTGAAGAGGAAAAATGAAGAAAATAGGTTTTTTGTTGGTGTTGATGATTTTTGGTTTGTTTTTAGTTGAGAATGTAGCTGCTCAAATATATGTCATAACAATAATACAGCCAGAAAATAACAGCTATACTAATGATAATACACCTTTGTTACAAGCAATTTCATCTAAAATAGGCGATATGTGGTACTCAATTGACTCTGGTTTAAATCGAACAGGATGTTTTAACTGTACTAATTTTGAGTCTATTTTAACAGAAAGTCAACAATTACAATATTGGATAGATTCGTATGAGTATGAGACGTACTCAAAGACGTATATTAATTATGGTTGGTATCCCACCACCGACAAAATAAGTAAAAGATTAGATAAGGACCTTTCAAATGTCACATTATGCGCTGATATATGGAATTCCCAAGGACTAAACTATCGCGTTTGGGCAGGATACACTATAAACAGTGAAAATCGAGAGGATGTCATTGAGATTGGCAATACAAATAGTGGATCACCTACAACCTTCTGCAAAAATGTCAGCGACCTCAAAAGTGGAGATGTGGTGAGATTCTGGTTCCACAGCGTTGGTAATACCTGTTATATGAAAAATTGTAGAATAATGTACCAGGGCCTTTTAGATAGTTCTCATAAAGTAACAGTCTACGGTAAAGACACAGTAGGAAATGAAAATTTTACTACAAGTTACTTTACTATCGACTCAACATGTCCAGCTGTTGTCTTAAAATCACCAGCAACAGATTCAATAATTAATACCGGAACAATAATCGATTTAGATATCACAGACGCACATCTAGCCCAGGTGTGGTGGAGCAATGATGATGGGGTAACTAATCATACATTAAGTAGCCCATATGATATTAACACAACTGGCTGGTCAGAAGGTGTCACAAACATAGATGTTTGGGCAACTGATATTTTTACAAATATAAATCATAGAACCTACCAATTTATCTTCGATGACACCCCACCAATAATAACAATAGATCAACCCAAAAATGGTTCAACAACATCTGATACCACTCCTTTATTAAAAGCAACTTTATCTGAGATAGGTGATGTACACTATTCTATTGATTCTGGCCCCAACAGGATTCCTTGTCTTTCTTGCATGATTCCTTGTCCTTCTTGTATAAGTTTTGAAACCGACTTAATGACACAATATTGGATAAATTCGAATAAGTATCAGACATACTCAAGTTATTATACTAACTATTTTACATGTTGTCCTAAAGGAAGGATAAGTAAAACTTTAGATGAAAACCTTTTGGATGTCGTGCTATGCGCTGATATCTGGTGTGATCAAAATTATCCTGTTTGGTGGGGATACACTATAAATAGTGAAAATCGAGAGGATGTTGTTGATGTAGGAAATATCAAGGGCAGTTCACCTACGACTTTTTGTAAAAATGTTGGCGATCTTCAAAGTGGAGATGTAATAAGATTTTGGTTACATACTACTGGCGCTATGTGTCACATAAAAAATAGTGCAGTAATGCAAGGGCTTTCTCCTGATTCTCATTATGTAACAGTTTATGCCAAAGACAAAGCTAATAATGAAAACTCAAGCACAGTTTATTTTACTGTAACATTCGATTCAGACGGCGATGGCTGGCTTGATACTGAAGATAACTGTCCTGGTGTTTACAATCCAGACCAAGCCGATTACGATAATGATGGTGTTGGAGATGTATGTGACAACTGCTGGTATTTTAAAAATCCATTACAGGTTGATTTTGACAGAGACTGCCCTTTAAAACCATATCTGTCAGACCCTAAATGCGGAGATGCGTGTGAGATGTTGGCGATAGGGAGTGAAGAAGTGCCAGAACAGTTTGCAAATGTATATGTGAGAGAGTATGAGAATTATTGCCTGGACAAATATGGAAACTTTAAAAAGTGCAACATAAGGATACAGATATGGTGAACAAAAAAGCATATCTAAGGACAATTGAAGTTGTGATAGCTGTTCTTGCTACATTCATGTTTGTTGTCTACGTTATGCCCACATATGTCACAGGGGAAACACCTGCTGAAAGTGTCGATCTGTTGATATCAATTGCAGACAACATAAGGGATTGCCAGAACATAAGCTGTGTTGATTCTGCAGTAAGCAGTTTTGATCCTGTTTTTGTGAAAAGGTATGATTATATCATCAACATCAGCTCAGACCCAAATGCAATTGTCAGTGGCCTGCCTAGGAAAGATATTTATATTGATTCTGTCTACATAGCAGGTAATATAAGCAATTATGATCCAAAGATAATCAAATTATACTATTGGGAGAGGTGATTTAAATCAAAATAACAATCGACACGCGTGAAGACAACAAAGAAGAGATCAAAAAGCTGATCAATCTGTTGACAGCTCTTGTTAATGAGCCTGTTTATTCTAATTCAAATGACATTTTTGAGGGTTCAAATGAAGATAGCAATAATGCATTCTCTGCGATGTTTAGGGGCTCGGCAAGCACTCCTGCAGCAGATGAAGAAGAAAAGAGTGTTGCTGAGAAACTGAAAGAAAAGGTTGATATAATCCCTTACTAGGTGATAAAAATAGCATATGAACAAATTGCGACCTGGATAGAACAGAATATTGCTTTGTTCTCATTGATCACAGTGTGGTCTTTGGCTTGGAAAGGTATTGCGCTGTGGAGATGCGGAAGAAACAAGCAACTTGTATGGTTTATTGCGGTGCTGGTCACAAATACTCTTGGAATAATCCCGATAATATATCTGGTATTTTTTCAGAAAAAAAGAAAATAAATCACTTCCTTAGTATCTCAACTTCTTGGCCAGCAAGATTAACTACTTCTGATGGCCTTCCATGTTTTTCTTCCTCGTATATTATGAAATCAACATGGTTCTTTATCCTGTCATCAAGGTCGTCGATAGATGTCATATAATTGTCACCAGATACATTTGCAGATGTCGTGACTATCGGCAGGTCAAGCATCGTCGATATCTTTGTGAACCAGTGGTCAGGTATTCTCACGCCAATGTTTTCTACATCAGGGATCACTTCTTTTGCCACTGCGTCCTTGTTCAACAGCCTGAATATTAATGTATATGGGCCGGGCAGCTTTTCTATGTGTGCCGGACCTTCTGACCCTATGTCGCAGTTGTCATATATCCATTCCTTGTCAGGAACTATCACTGAAAACGGCTGGTCTGGCCTCTGTTTCAGCTCTCTTATCTTTTTGACAGACTCTGCTATCTGCGCATTGCATCCTAATCCATATATTGTATCAGTCGGATAAACAAACACAGCTCCATTCACTATCTTTTCAAAGAACTCTTGCTTGTTCATCAGAAATTCTTGTTTAGTGACGATTCTCATAATTTTAAATAGAAAATAGAGTATTTATAAAGTTATTGGATTATTTTTTGAACCTTGACTGTATCTTGTAATGGAGCTTGAATACTTTTTTCTGCATCTTTTTCTTGAGATGCTCATCCAATGACTTGAATTTCCTTTCTATGGAAGAGTAAAGCGCCCTTGTCCTTACTTTGTTTCTTTTTCTGATCGCTGATCTTATCTTTTTGAACAGGACATGCACCTCTTTCTTATCCCTGTAATCAGGGTCTAAAAACACCAACCTTCTCTTGATGATCATCTCTCTTATGAAGAAGGCAACTCCTAATGTATAGAACAGCAGGATTATAGTGAGGAACAGCAGCAAGTATACTGCAATAAAGTAGCTATATGAATAGAACAGCGAGAAGATCGTAATCACATAATAATTGATCGAGTCAAAAAAATAATAATAGATATACCATCCGAAAAATCCTGTTGCAGCTGCAACAGCCAGAGGGAGTATGAACCTCTTAAGGAACCTGAATATTGAGATTATAAGTATTGCTGACAAGGCTATTATTGCTATGTTCTGCATTGACAAGAGATAGGGAGATATCAGCTGGCTCTGTATGTCCACTCCAACCATGTCTTTTGCATTTATCTGGGCCAGCCTGAAAAGAGGTGCAATTGCAAAGCAGATTGCCGAACCTATGAACAAGCCAAGAGGAAATGATGCAATTGCCAGGTGCTTGTTCTTATACATATATTTCCATATGTATGCTGGAGAGATAAGGAGCATGATCATGGCAATAATATTGAGCAGATATATTGTGCTTATCGCAATCTTGTCCGACAACAATGGAGCTGAGATAAACTGCTGCATGAACAGGTCTATGATGGGCTGGTGATATAATGGGTTAAGGTGCTCGAGATATAATGGATTTGGGATATTCAAGAGATAAGATATTATGAAAACTGCCAGGTCTACAAGCAGGTGAAGGATCAATAGTCCTGATATTGCAAGGAATATGCCTTGTTTAGATTTCATCATCTCTATGAATTTTTCATAGAAATTCTCACCAACAGCCCCCAGCTTGTGGACAAGTGTTTTTGGGTTGAATTTCCTGGAGTGTTTTATGAATATGAACAGATAGAAGAATAATGCTGTCATCAAGATAGATGCGTAAACTGATATTGCCAGCCATTCCATCATAAGATTGAAGACTATCACGAAAAATGCAAGAAGCACAAAGAATATTGACAAGAACCTTACAACAGACCTGAACAGATTTTTAGGTATATCGCCCTGCTCGTGTATCAGGCTCATGACACTTGGTTTGGTAATCTTTAGCTTAAATGTGCAGTAAAGAGCTAGGAGTATGAGCAATATGCCTCCTGCAACAAAAGTTGTGTGTTCAATAATCGACGTGTTTTCAAGCACAGTTGAATAGAAATGTGTCATCAATTCAGATTCTTTGATCGATACTACAATGAATGCCACAGCATTTTTTATTATCAACAACAAGTAAGAGAACACTATCATAAAATCTATGTTTATCTTTTTCTTTCCAAAGAACAGCTTTGTAGGGCTTATCTTATACAAGAGATATGCAAGTATTGTCCATGAGATTATCTTTTTGATATAATCCAAGTAATCTGGAAGCAGATGCAAGAAGTCTGCTACATTAAGCAGAATCAATATGAGCAGAAGCAGCTCTTCTACACCTATGCCAAGCTTATGTATCCACGATTTCTTGCCTTTTTTCTCTTTCTTGAACCTATCAAAATATATGAAAAGCATTGCAATCAATGGTATAAGCAATACAGGGAATACTGCCTTGAACAAAGAAGGCGTGAGCTGTTTTACGCAGTCTTTACCGATCTCCTCTGCAACAGCAAGTGTTGTTATCTGGTCTGTGCATCCTGTGTCTGCCAGCTTTTCTATCTCGTATGATAAATCAATATCTTTGTCATATGCTGCTGTGAAGTGCCACATTATCATAGGGTCTGGATTGATTATCTCAAAATTTTTATCCTCGAAATCTATCTCTTCGAGCTTTTCAGCAAGGCATTTTGGAATGTCTTCATAAACCTTTAATCCGCAAATGACTTTTGTTGATTTCAGCACTGTATGGATCCTTGTTTTCTTTTCAACTGGATCATATTCTATTTTTCTGTCTATTTCAACTGAATCTGAAGCTTTTCTGTAGCCTTCCAATATATGTGCTTCTGTAGAGGCATCGCCTGTCTGGTAAGCGATCTTTTTTGCAGTCTCTTTTACACTTTCTTCTGTAAGAACAGGTGCAGGAATCTCTATTATCATATCTGACTCTTCTGCCATCTCTTCGCATATTCTTGTCTCATCAGGCTTGTCTGCTGTTGTTCCGCAATCATTCAGGTCTGTGCACACTCTTGTTTGGGTAGTGCCTGTGCAGTTGCCCCATTCTGAACACTGCCAGTCTTCTATGCACAGTATTGGTGCTGCTGCAAACCCTCCTCCGCCTCCTCCACCTGAAGAGCTGTCTGTTACAACAGGATTGTTCACTGTCAGGGTCCATAACTGCACATCATCCAGGTCAGAATCATCTACAATGACTTTTATCGTATAAGTGCCTGCAGAAGTGCTCGTATAGGTATATGATGTTCCTGTCTGGCCTGGCTGCGCAACATTGTTCACATACCACTGCCTAGACATCGAATCTCCATCAGGATCTGAAGCTGATATGCTGAATGATTTGGACTGGCCTTTTGTTATTGAAGGGGTTGTGTCTGTTGGAGAGTATAGGCTAATGACTGGCGCCCTGTTGACATTATTGACTGTCACTTCCCATCCTTGTGAAGTTGTGTTTATTCCATCTGATATTATGGCTGTGACATTATAATCACCTTCATCATCGTAATCTGGCTCAAAGAGCCATGCCTGGGTTGTTGCTTCTTCAGAGCCATCCAGTTCCCAAGAATAAGATAAGATATCAAGATCAGGGTCAGTCACAGTTACATTGAACTGCAGCTCATCATTCTCATCAACATCAGGAGTCAGGTCTACAGGGATGTATGAATCTATCGAAGGTACGCGGTTTATGTTATTGACTGTTATCGTGATTGTCTCCTGGTCTGTCATGCTGCCATCTGTCACATTAAACAGAACAGAGTAATTTCCAGAATCGTCAAATCCAGGTGTCCAGTTAAATGATGGACTGTTTAGCGAGCCAAATGTCGCATTTGTGCTGTATGTTAAAGTGTCATTATCCATGTCTGATGCAGTAAGGTCTATTATCAAGGTCGAGTTCTCATCAATTGATCTATTCCCTATTTCAGGAAGGACTGGCGGCAAGTTTTGGATTGTTCTTACTGATGAATTTGCTGATGTTCCTGAAAAGCTGTGCTGGTCTTCTGGAGTCACTTCGCATGTCCAGTTCTCATCCCTTGTTGTGCTGACATTGCCTATTGTCTGAGCTGTCAAGGATGGGACTAGTATTGAGTTGTTGTACCATCTGAATGTTGTTGAAGCCTCTGGGTCTGAATCCTGGTCTGAATATGAATAATTACATGTCAGGTCAGATGTTGTGTTTGGTGATGAAGGTAGGATGTTTACTGAAGATGCTGTTGGAGCGTGGTTTACATCAAATGCATAGTTATCTTCAACAGAAGAGCACAAGGATGAATCATCGCATACAATCACCCAATAGTTTTGTGTTGTTTGGTCTGACTGCTGTGCTGTATATGAGCAGTTCGCAGGGTTATTCTGGGTGTTTGTTATCGAGCAGAATTCTGTGTCTGCACAGCCTAAGATCGTGATGCTTGATGAGTTGCAGACATAAGCTGTTATGTTTTCTGCTGGCTGGTCAGCATCTGACCAGTCTATTATGAAAGTTACATTGTTGCTTACATCTGTCGGGTTTGCTGTATTTGAGTTATCAGTCACAGCGTTGATTGAAGGTGCTGAAGAGCCTATTGTTTCTGTTGTTGAGTTTATAGGTGTTCCTGTTGAGGTTCCATCATTAGGGGTAACTTCACATTTCCATGTCTCTGCATCAGATGTGTTTCCAGAGCCTATTGTCTGGGTTGTCAGTCCTGTAAAGACATCATCTTTATACCATCTGAATGTTGTTCCTGATTCAAGGTCGTCATCATCATCTGAATATGTGTATGAGCAGTTCAGGTCTGCAATCGTGTTTGGATTGTTTGGAGTTATGTCTGGGACAGATGTTGTTGGGGCTGTGTTTGCTATCTGTGCTGTATTGCTTGAGTTGTACCATAAAGAGTTGTCAAAACTATCTGATACTTTTTGTGAGCAGGTTATGTTGTCGTTCCTGTTTCCGTTTCCTGGCTGGCTTAAGTCCAGTGTATTTGATGTTTCTCCAGGTATCTCTATCATATTCAGATACCACTTCCAATAGGTTTGTGTTTGGGAGTCTGAATCTGCATCAGCATATATCCCTGCATTGCATGTGATCACATCATTTGTCTTGGGTGTTGTTGTGCTTAATGAAGGCTGTGTAGCAAGTGTTGGAGCAGTGTTTGCAACTATAAATTCAAATGTTGATGTGTTTGCCCAGTTGTTTGATGTGTCAACTGCATAGAATTTCCACTGGACTGTTTCACCTCTTGTTGAGGTGATTGTTGTCGTATAGTTTGATGTGCTTGTTGTGAAAGGTATCAATGATGAGTTTACCCAGTTGCCTGTGTCATTTATCGAAAATACATATCCTGACAAGTTAACATTGTCCTGCCATGTTGCATTGAACTCTACCCTGTCTCCAACTCTTATTGTTGTTGCGTTTAGGCCATTGTTTGACCATGTTGGAGAGGTTGTGTCACTGACTATTATAAAGTATGTTGACTGAGATGATGTATAGTTTTGGGTTTCAGGGTAGATGGCTGTGATGTTGTATGATCCTGTGCTGCTGAAGGAGGTTATGTTTGTCAGTTGTGTTGAGCCATTGTTGATAAGAGTATTGTCCAGGTATAATTCTAAATAACCTGCTGCAGGAGCTATCATGCTGACTGTTATATTGATAGGTGTATTTTGGTCTACAGTTGTGTTGCTGCTTGCTCCATCTAATGTCAGGTTTATTGCTGAGCTGGCCTGAGTTATGTTTACAAATCTTGTTACAGAAGCTGATGAGTGGTTCTGGTCACCTGTGCTTATGGCTGTGTAATTATAGTAGTTTGCTCCTAAAACTGTTATTTCAGATGTTCCTTTTGGTGATCCATCCCTGTATAATATGGCTGTTCCGTATAAAGTGGCTGCTGTTGCATTTGTCTGTGCTCCATATGTTGCTGTCAGGTCTGATTCTGTTCCGTTCAGGTACAGATGTATGTCGCCTGCTGCTTTTGTGATTGTGTAATTGCTTGTGTTTGATGCTGAGGTGTAGTTTTGTGTTGCTGACACATTGCATACATAGGTGTAGTTGCCTGCTGCCAGAGTAATTAATTGATTGTTTTCAGATGTTACATTCTGACCGTTTCTATATAACTGCTCATTTGCTTCTGGGTTTGTGCATGAGCAGGAGGCGTTTATTGCTGTGCCGTATGTTTGTGATGATGGTGGGTTGAATGTCAGCGAACAGGTTGATGCTGCTTTTGAAACTGTATATGCGAAGGTGTCTGTTATGTTCTGGTTGCCATCTGTGTCATTTGCAATAGATCTCCAATAATATGTTCCTGCTGCTAAAGAAGGGTAGTTCAGGTAATATTCATCGCCATAATTTCCTGTTGGGCTTACTGTGCTTGGAGAGCCTGTAAAGTTGTGCTCAAACTTGACTGTGTCTAATCCTGAGCCTCCTGCATCATTCCAGGTCATGTTGAACTGGTATGCCTGTGCTGGAGAGTATTGGGTTCCTGAAGCTGGCGATACTGTCGGATTGCTCCAGTAAGGAGGGACTGTCTCCTGCACTGTGAAGTTGGAAGATTGGCTTGCAAGGTTTCCTGTCGTGTCATTTGCATAGATGGTGTAATTGATTAGGCCGTAATTGCCTATTGTATCCCAGTTATTGTAATATGCTGTGCCGTCTCCCAAAGCCATAGGATAGTCTGTTCCGTTGATGTTTACCCAGACCTGGTCTACTTCAAGGTCATCTGTGACAGTTGCTGTGATGCTGAATGAAGGGTCTCCTGCCTTGACAGGGTCTGGGGTTGCGTTTATGTTGCTGAGTGTCGGGCTGGACTCATCTGATATGTCAAATTCTATTGGCGTGTCTGTCAGCAATGAGATGTCTGAAGAAGGATTTACAGATATGGTGAAGTTGCCGTCTCCGTAGTTGGTTGAGTTCAGGGTTAGATTAATTATTGCCCAACCCTCTTCATCAGTTACAGCGGACGTTACATAATCGCCAGTTGCATTGAATCTTGTTATGTTTATTGTTTTGTTGAATACTCCTTTACTTTGGTTGAGTGTGTAGGTTATGCGGATTGGGTAGGATCTCTCCATATCATTTCCAGTAAATGAAGCGAGAGCACTAGGCATATCTACATAACCTGTAATCGTTGCTTTTTCTAAATTAATCAAATAAAGTGTTGATGTACTTATATTTGATAATTCTGTAAAATTCAATGTAGAATTAGTATAAACATACAGTCTGTTTGTAAAATTAGAATTCTCAATTATATTATTTGAATTATCACGTAAAAAAACATAATTTGTAAATGTGGATTTTAAAATTGTTTTGGTATAGTCATCTATATAGAGATTATCTGCAAAATAAGAGTCAGTTATGTAAACTGTTGGGTTATGCAATTGAAAAAATACTCTGTTATAAAACATTGAATTGTTAATGTTATGTGTTTTGTTTCCTCTAATATCGAGTTCTGAAGAATTTAATGTTAAGTTGTTTAAATTGCTATAACCGTTAATATTCAAGTCAAATGGCCATCCATCTACTGCACTTTTAATTACTGAATTCTTAACAGTAAAATTAGCATTATCTGAAACATTGATTATATTGTTGCTGTCAGCATCAACAATCAAAGTCAAATTGCTATTTTCTAAAGTGAATGAGTATCCATCTGTAACAATCAAACTGCTTTCATTAAATCTCAGATCTTTTCCAACACAATGTACATTTCCTGTTGTCGCATTTATTATCCAATCACTGCCTGAACTCGGAGGTGAACAGTTTACATCTGATGATAAAATTTCGAGAGTATCTGAAAGATTTAGCGTTTCAAAATTAGCGTGATTACAAAGAATATTATAGTCTTCATCATAATTTATTGAAGAGAATGTCCTTGTATATTCAAACAGATTTTTAGTTGCATTAAAAGTCATCAATGCTGACTGATCAGAGAAAGTTATATTGCAGGTTCCTGTGCTTATTACTGCTCCAGAGGTTGTATTTGTATAATTAGCATAAAAACTTACATTATCACCTACCCTTACTTCATCATCTTCATAATAAGGCATTCCAGAATCTGTCTCATCCCAAATTGTTAGTTCTGAATTTGCTCCTGAAGTATAGTTTGTGAAATGAGGCACTGTGAACTTCAGTTCTCCAGAACCATAGGAAATAATAGTGCAGTCAGGACACACAGCATTATCTCTTAAAATAATAGGAGTTTTTCCAAAGTTCAGGTTTTTGAATGTGATATTTGCAGATTTGTTGAATTGAGGATAAGCATTTGAATCCATCCTTACAAAATTATGGCTAAACTTAAATGCTGCAGATGCGTCTGCCATATCTGTTTCTGTGGTAAATTTAACCTGAGTATTATTGTCTGTGCTTACGATTGAATCTTCAGCATCGTCTACAAGCAATATAGAATTGACTGAAGCCAGAATATCGATCCGTGGGAAACTTAAACCATTATCAGAATCTGTCCTTTGTATCCCTTCTCTTTTCAGGAGCTCTTCAACTTCTGCCGGTGTCGGACTCACACCATTAACAAGTTCATAATATTGATAAAGCAAAGCTGCAGCTCCTGCTGCATGAGGTGTGGCCATAGATGTTCCTGAAAGCGTAAGCGTCCCTCCGCCAAGTTTTGTCGATGTGATTGATCTTCCAGGAGCAAGCATGTCAAGTATTTCGTCTGTGTTTGAGAATGATGAAACAGAATCATCTTTGTCAGTTGAACCTACTGCAGTTGCATTTGAAGCGCAGGCAGGATAATTAATCGCATTGCTATAATAATTGTTTCCAGAAGCTACTGTGACAAGAATTCCTTCCCCTCTTGCAGCAGATATTGCTTGGGCTGCATAGTATGGGTCGCAGCTTGCATGATCATTGTATGCTCCGCCACCAATACTTACTGTAATCACAGATATATTATACTGAGATGCATTATCAGTGCACCACTCAACTCCAGCTGCATAGTCTGATTCATAACATCTTCCTTCTGCATCACATGCTTTGATTGCTACAAGTTTTGCATCTGGTGCAACCCCTTTATATGTTGCATCTTCAGATGCAACTATCCCTGCTACATGTGTTCCATGGCCTTCATCATCATAAGGATCTGAATCATCGTTGACAATATCATATCCTGCAATGACCTTATTTCCCCATCCATTGCCTAATGCAGAATGGTTATAGTCAATTCCGGTGTCTACGACACATACTGTCTGACCATGGCCTGTGATATTTACTCCATTAACTTGTGTTTGCCATACATCATCTGCATTGATTATTGGAATGCTGTCATCAAGCGTCACATTGTATTGCTTATCAAGGTATATCTTTTTGATATCTGAGTTTTTCTGCAGTTTCTTAAGTCCATTTTTGTTTACATTTCCTGAGAATCCATTTATTCTTGAGAATTTGTGCTTGACTTTAAATTCAGATTCATCCATATCTAAAAGAGCAGAATCAACATTCTTCTTGATCTTGGCTTTTTTAGTCTTGATATCTTTTGCCTTAGGCTCTTTCATAAGAACGATGACTCTTGTCTCATTGTTCTGTTCTAATTCATCTATGACTTCTGAATCAAGGTTCTCTGTAAGCTCGATCTGGTCTTCAGCTGGCTGCGTAGTTAAATTCCATAGAGAGTATGAGAATGAACTCAGGTGAATTGTCGCATTGTTTACTATGATTGAAAGTTTGTAATGTGTTTCATTGAAATCTGAAGGCAGTGTGCAAGTCTCTTTGCAATAATTGTTGAATGTGTTTTTAACTAGTTCAACTGTATCTAGAACAACATAGCTTCGGTTATTGTGATTCAGAATTACTGATGCATTTCCATCTCCTTCAAAAGAGCCTGACAGGCTGAATGATGTCAAGGTAAATAGCTCAGGCATATTTTCTAAACTGATTGTTAGATTCTGGCTTTGATTAAACGACAAGTTTAGTGCCTGCTCATACTGTAGGCTTGGGCCTGCAACAAAATATCCTGTTGGTGAAGGGTTTACAAGCACCATGAATCCTATGCCTATCACTAATCCTAAGAAAATCAATACAGAGTCTGATATCTTGTTTTTATTTTTTATCATGATTTTTCAATCGCCTTTTTGAGTTCTGAAAATTTATTTTTAAGTCTTTCTTTGTCATGAAGTTCTATTGGTTTTTGATACTTAGATAATACGAGAAGGCTAAGTGTCAATTCTGTGGGATTTAATGAGATAACACTTGCTTTTCCTATCTTTTTGACATTTAGAACTTGTTTTTTTAGCAGATATTGTACTGTTCTGTGTGTCGCATTATAGCTCAATCCAGATCTTTTGCTGATGTCTGATATTGTCAGCTCAGTAAAAGGGTCAGAAGTAAATAAGTTCAGTATCTTGGTGATAAATTCAATGTTCATAGTATCTAAAAATAGATAATTACATCCATTATTATATTATATTAACTATATTTAGATAATTGATTTATAAAGTTTTTGGTTTAGAAACAGTATTTGAAAGAATTTAGCTGCAGCTATCAGCAAAAGCTGCTAATGTTTCTTTTGAGACTTCTCCTCTGAGTTTTTCATTTGTTCCTGCACAGACAAATGCAGGCACTGTTCCTAGATCATGATCAAAACAATTATTAAAATAATGATCCCATGTTTGTTCTTTCCAGAAAAAATCATAAGTTGAACTTAGTTCTTGAACAATTGGCTTCATAGAATTGCTGTGGGGTTCATCTAAGTAGAAAAAAATAATTGTGTCGCTTGTCAAGTTAAAATCAGCTAAACATGTGTTACTTGGAGCTATTGGTTTGTCAGTTTCTTCTTGTTCTTCATCCTCTTCTTCGTTTTCTTTATCATATTCTTTAATAATATCTTCAGCAGCTTCTTCAGTCTCTTCTGCTGTTTCAACAACAGGCGTTTCTGTTGTTGGCTTTTCTGCTTGCTGAACTTGTTCAGGTTCTGCGGAAGGTTTCGCTGTATTTATAGGAATATATAATCCATCTTCAAGAACAAGAACTATTAGATATGCTCCTGCTGTTACAACTAAAAGCACTAGAACAATAAATACTAAATTTTTCTGTGTATTTGTCTGTGTCATTTTTTTATCAGGTAACTGTCAGATTCCACGCCCAAGAGTTATGGGGACCATTGCTAATGCTTATGTTTTCTCCTGTTTGATCTAAAGCAATTACTTTAATTATGTGACTTCCGATCAAAGATTCATTTGCTACAAATGTATAGCTTGTTGAGTTTGTTTCAACTAATTCATCGTCATCGTACCAGTATATTGAATAGTCATCGTCATTTGGGTCTACAACTGAAATTGAGAGGGGTGCTGCTTCAGTGGCATTTATTCCAACATCTGCTGGAATGCACGGAATGCCTCCAACTCCATCTCCTGGATTACATTTCCAGATTTCTGGGGCGAAGTTTGTTGTGTTGCATGATGGGCCTACAAGAGGTTCGCTATTAATTCCACATTTAAGCCAATAAAAGAAGCTTGTCAGCGTATAATTATATTCATCCATTATCATAGGGTATATTGGTAGGGCATATTCAGGGCCTGTTTTTTCATAGTTTTCTTTTTCAACGGCACTTATTTCAGTAATATTGATCCCATTAAAACCGTTAAATCCGTCGTCAGCAGTAATGTATTCGTCTCCATAATTATTATCATCAGTAAATCTGTCCCAAACAAGGTGTATGTTTGGTGAAGATGTAGTTACAGTATAATTATAATCATATGTTAAAAATATATCTAACCCAAATAAAGTATAAATTGCATCCCCAATCACATCAGCCTCCTCTTCAGTGATAAACACATCAACATCAACAAAATGTTTCCCAATGTTTCCGCTTTCATCAACTGCAAATATGCCTGCCGTGTAGTGTCCGCTTTCATTATAAGTTAAATTTAGATCAAAATTTGAAGATGCGCTTACAGAGTAATCTTTATTGTTTATAATCTCGTCCAAAGGAATATCTGAAGTGTTTGTATCCTTGTGAACATAAACTGTTATCCCTTGAATGTTTGACGCATTGCCCATTGTTGAAGCTTCTTGTATCCTAATCGTGTTAGGTTGGGCTGTATCGACTACATTTATGCCTATTAGAACTGATTGATTTGTATAAGTTGATGCAGAATCAATTCCATTAACTTCAGGCGCAGTCGTATCATTGACAACAAAGAAATTACCTATCTTGTGCCATGTTTCATTGTCCCAGACAACATGAACATCATATCTTCCTTCTGCAAGAGGGCACTGCAACGTATATTCAAAAACTCCATGTTCTTTATTGCCTGCAGGAATAGTCAATTTTTCATCAGGGTCTGAAATACTCCCATTATATATTATCGGAGCTGTAGGGCCTCCAATTGAAGTATGGTCCTGAACAGCAAATGTGATATTCTCATCTGTTCCGCCATTGTTCACACCAAACATAGTAAACCTGATCAGGTCACCGCATGCATATTTGTTCTCTCCGCCATATTTTCCAGAATACAAAAGATGACCTTCTGCATTGAGGTTAGTTTTAACCCTATCTTCATCTATCTCTGCGTTAACAGTGTTTTCATAAGGGTCTAGAGTGTATTCTTCTGAAACATCTGCAAGTAAATCCACAAGTATGACAGCGTCATTGAAATCCCAGTCTGCTGTTGAGGCAGGCAGGTCTTCAAAATGGATCTTCCAAGAGTTTTCATCAATCTGCTCAACTCTTGCATATTTGCTGTCTGATTCATGATCATAATCACCATTAACCTTGATGTAAAACTTAAGCTCTGTGCCATTTGATTGTGAGCTAAGAGTATAAGTATCTCCTTCAGATATTGAATCTATGACCTTCTGGCCATTTGGCTCTCCAAAATACAGGTCAATATCTGAGAACATGGAAGCTTTTTCAACTGTAATCTTAACCTTTCCTGTTTCAGGAAGAATTATTTTTTGTTTTGTCTTCTTTATATTAAAATCAATCTCCTTGCTGCCCTGCATGACCAGATTATAATACTGAGAATCTTCAAGAGGCTGGTAGACCTTAAAACTTCCGTCTGAACCAGTGGCTGTATCAGGAGTATCTTTTGGTTCCAAGGCAGTGTAATCTCCAGTATCATTAAATACATCATAGATAGATGCATTGTAAACAGAAATATTGATGCCTTCTACTGGCTCACCAGTATCAATATCAACTACAGTTCCTGTAATCTCAGGAGGTGCTTCAGAATCTTCTACAGTCACGTCCCACTCCTGCTCAACACTCTGACCTTCTGCATCTGTTGACGTAAGCACAACCTCATATTCTCCTGGCTCGTCAAACAAGTAGCTAAAATCGTCACTCTCACTCTCTATTGATTCTGCTTCTGCAAGGCTTTGCCCTGATTTTGACTTGTCTCTCACAGCCCAGTTATGGACTACCTGAGTGTCATCAAGAGTTGTTACATTTACCTCAAATGTAAGGTTACGGAATGTTGTGATGAATATTGATGTAAGGGATGTCTGTTCCTGATAATTTGGGTTGAACAGGCCATTCATCCAGCCAAAGAATCCGCCAATCAGGCCCGGGTATGTAACAATGGTCTTTTTTTCTACAATGACCGGAAAATGCTTTATTTCTATGCCTTCAAACTCAACCTGCACATTGTCTGATACAACTACATGGCCGCCAACATCCTTTACTCTTGCATAATATTTATGGGCCTTGGGATTTGTCTCTACAACTGTCTTTACAAAAGTACATGTTGAGGATGTGCATTCTTTTTTGCCTAACAGCTCATCATCTTCATATATCTCGATATAGCTTATCTGAGCATTTGTCAGTGTGTCTACTGCAACAGCTGTGAGAACAGCTACTGTCTCTGCAGTGTTTGTATTAGAATCAAATGACAGGACAGGCTCATTGTCTGGGAGGATCGATGCTGATACAGCATTAGCTAGCAAAACAACCACTAGCAAGAATACGACGGTTTTGAAGATTTTTATCCCCCACATTTTATTATGTTTTTGAGATATATAAACTTTTAGTCAAAAGTATAGGTCAACATAACTTTTGAATCTTTGGTGTCTATATCTTGGTTAAATTTAACCCCCCATCTTTTATAATCAAACTTGAGTGAAGCCAGTCTTGCCATTGCATCATAAAGTGCAGAAGCTCCTTTCTGACCAGAATAATATCCTAATTCAACAGGAGCTGACAGTGTCTGCTTATCAGGGCCTGTAGATATGCCAAATGCTGCTCTCAAACCCTCATAATCATTGAGATGAGGGTCTTGTATCTTTTCTTCAAGCTGTGCTATCTGGTCTGGGTTGTATAATATGCTGTCTGAGATCCTGTTTAGGGCAAGATATTTTTGCACTGATTTTTTTAGTGTGTTATTGCCAAGCAAAAGCTCGAGACGTGAGCTAAAACTATGATCACTTCTTACAGAGCCCATCAGAGAAGCATATCTTGTCAGAATATCCAGCTGAGCATCCTTATCCATATTGCTAAACCCTGCTTTTATGCCTGCCAGAAAACTATCATATTGCTTAGCCATCCTGCATCCAAATATGAACTGGGCTATCTGGTCTTCGATCACTGAGCTCGAGTTTGTATTGGAATTAGATGTATCTGAAATAGGATATATTAAAGGGTCTCCACCATCTATGCTTACTCTGGTCGTGCCTTCAAGTATTGTCTCTACATCTGTATTCTGCGTAATTTTTGTGTCTACATCGGTAAGATTGCCTATCATGTAAAAATTCAGGAATATGTCTTCCATCATCTGCTCTATGCCAAACCTTACAAGGTTTGTCGATTGTTTTGTCTTGACATTAACATCTGTCTGAGTATTTACTTTTGTTTCCAGCTCAGTCATAGTGTCAACAGTGCCTGAACCTACTGTTTCATGGGTTGATTCCAGATAATCTTCTTCTGTATGCGTCTTATTTGTCTGTTGGTTTGTTGTTCTCTGCTCAGAATTTTTATAGCCAATTATCCATGTTGTGTTGGTTGTTGGCGAATCAATCCTCATCTCGGTGCCATATTCATCAATAGCCTGCCTGTCTTCAGAATCATTTGTTTCAACTATATTGCCATCTGTCTGCGTTGTGCCGTTTGTTATTGTGTCGGTTTCAGAGTAAGTTGTCTGCTCCTGAGTCTGTGTCTTGATCTTTGTATCAGATGTGTTGTAGACAGACTCAACATCAAAATCCTTTAGATTTAGCTCGAGGCTTGAATTGATCTTAGGGCCATTTTCATTAAGAAAAATATCTATGCTAG
>JAFCEI010000041.1 GCA_017609245.1 Candidatus Woesearchaeota archaeon
ATGGCTTGGAAGGCCATTGTCATGCCATTAGACCATCTGCGCGTATATATCTGAATATTTTTGCTGGTTTATAAAATTAATGCTATCAAAAGCCCCAATCCGGTGGCATCAGCAACCAACTCATAGATGTGCAATGGTGTTTTTAGTCCAAATATCTTAAGACCAAGATGCGTTTGTTTCCTGTAGATCATATGGAAATGAACAAAATCAAGAACATAATGCACAGCAAGTCCTGCTAAAAAAACATACCCTATTGAAGACCATATTAAATATAAAAATATGCTTATCAACAGGGCAGGAATCACAAATTTTCTCTTATGGAATATCATGTCTTCCTGCGTAAGATCGCTTGCAATGCAATAATTCCAGCATCTTTTCAAATTCCAGTCCTTGTTTTTATTGTTAAAGCATATCAAATGGTCAATATCCACCAGAACGCTCAGCAAAACCAGAACAACAGCCCCAAAAACACTTATCAAGCCTGTCTGAAAACCAAACAGGGCAGCAACAGAAGCATAAATCAGATGAGTAAACGGATACATCTAGACCTCTTTTTTTAGATTTTCAACAAACTTAGTGAAATCTCCAGCCTTAACAGTTGCTCCGCAAGTATTTGGATGGCCTCCGCCATAGCCTTCTACGCCCTCCAAGGCTTTGGGAATCAGCTTCGTAAGGTCAATATTCTTGGATCTCAGGCTTCCGCGCATCTCACCTTCTTTTTCTCTTGCAACATAGACCAACTTATTAGGATAGCGGTGCAGCAGCTCGTTTGCCAGCACTCCTGTAAAACTGATCTGAGCCTCTTTGTACGCAAAAACAATCATCTTGTCAGTTTTTTTTGACTGTGTCAGAGCTTCCCCCAGTAATTTTTCATACTTCTGGTTGACCTTTTCAAACCTTTTGTATATAAACTTGCCTGCAGGAGTGCTTTGCTCCAATATCTCGCGAGGATCTGAAATCCTTGTCAATATCTTGACGCATTTCATCGCATCAGATGTCTTGCCCTTGAGAACAAAACCAAGCATCCTCGACAGTCTTCCCAGATCTGTATCAAAAAGAGCATCTTCTGCGTCAGTTACACCTTTGGGCAGAAGATCAGGATTCTCAGAACTAAACTTTTTGAAGAAATCAGGCAAAAACCAGTCGCCAATACACCCAACCATCGCAATCCAGTCATCCTGCTCAACAGCTTTGTAGCAAAGATAGGTCACAGGTGTTGTATCGCCTTTCTTGACTTGTTTAGGATTGAAATACTTGACTTTATCCCTATTGACAAGGTCATGATGGTCTACCCATACGATAGGTACTTTGGCTGCATCAATAAAATCCTGGTCCATGCTAGCAATATCAAGGACAAATATCTTGTCAGGCTCATATTCCTGCACTTTTCTTAAGAATTTCATGTCAATAAGAGGCCTGCTCTTTACAATGACGCCTTTTCCTTCTCTGATAAACCTGTATAATAATAAGAATGAAGCCAGGCCATCCTGATCATCATGGAAAAAGAACAGCGGCCTTTTGCAGCTTAATAATTCTTTTTTTATCTTTTTTGCAATCTTCTCAAACATCTAGATTCTCCACCTCTTTTGCATGCTGCTGTATGAATTTCCTTCTAGGAAGCACATGGTCCCCCATAAGGATTGTAAATATCTTGTCAGCTTCGATCGCGTCTTCTAATGTAACTTGTTCCAATATCCTGTTCTCAGGGTTCATGGTGGTTTCCCACAGTTGTTTTGGGTTCATCTCTCCTAAACCCTTATATCTTTGCAGGCTGACGCCCTCTCTCCCAATCTCTTTCATTATTTTTTCTAATTCTTCATCAGAATAAACATAAGTTATTTTCTTGTTTTTAGAAACCCTGTATAACGGAGGTTGAGCAATATACAAGTAACCTGCCTCGACCAATGGCTTCATATACCTGTAAAAGAATGTCAATAACAAAGTTCTGATGTGCGCCCCGTCAACATCAGCATCAGTCATGATTATCACCTTATGATACCTTGACTTATCAACATTAAAATCATCTCCAATCCCAGTTCCGATTGCAGATATCAGCACCTGAATCTCATTGCTTTTCAATATCTTGTCTAATCTTGCTTTTTCAACGTTCAGGATTTTTCCTCTCAGCGGCAAGATGGCCTGTATTGTCCTGTCTCTGCCTTGTTTTGCAGAGCCGCCTGCAGAATCTCCTTCAACAATATAAATCTCACATTTGGCAGGCTCTTTTTCAGAGCAATCTGCCAATTTTCCGGGCAGTGAGGAGCCTTCTAATAAGCTCTTTCTTCTTGTCAGGTCTTTTGCTTTTCTTGCCGCTTCTCTTGCCCTTGCTGCAGCAATGATCCTGTGTACAATAATTCTTGCCTTGCTTGGGTTTTCTTCAAGATAATAATTAAGCTCTTCTGTGATTGCAGAATCAACAATACCTTTTATCTCGGAATTTCCAAGCTTAGCTTTTGTCTGGCCCTCAAACTGGGGGTGCGGCAGCTTTACAGAAATAACCGCTGTCAACCCTTCCCTCATGTCATCAGCAGCAAGAGATATGTCTTTGACAAGCTTGTTTTTCTGTGCATAGTTGTTTATGCTTCTTGTCAAGGCTGCCCTGAAGCCAGAAAGGTGTGTTCCGCCGTCCAGCGTGTTGATATTGTTTGCATAAGAAAAAACATTGTCTATATATCCCTCATTATACTGCAAAGCAACCTCTACTTCAACATTATCTTTTGTCTTGTGCAGGTAGATGACCTTGTGCAGCGGCTTCTTGTTCTTGCTAAGATGCTCAACAAACTGCACAATGCCGCCTTCATACTTGAATTCATGCCTTTTGTCTGTCCTCTCGTCTTCGATTATTATCTCCAATCCCTTATTTAAGAAGGCCAGTTCCCTTAATCTTGTTGATAATGTATCAAAATGAAAATCAGTTGTCTCAAAAATATTTTTGTCAGGAAGAAACGTAACTTCTGTCCCGTTTTTTTCAGAATCCCCTATGATCTTTAACTCAGCTAAAGGTTTTCCTCTCTCATATTTTTGATAATAGATCTTGCCATCTCTTGAAACCTTGACTTCAAGCCACTCTGATAGCGCATTTGCAACAGATATGCCCACCCCGTGCAACCCGCCAGCTACCTTGTAGGCTTTTCCCTCAAATTTTCCACCAGCATGTAATTTGGTCATGACAACTTCAACAGCTGGTTTTTTCAATTTTGGATGGATATCAACAGGGATTCCTCTCCCATTGTCGATTATTGTTACAGAACCATCTTTGTTGAGTCTTACTATGATCTTTGTGCAGAAACCAGCCAGAGCTTCGTCTACTGAATTGTCTACTGCCTCATAAACAAGATGATGCAGACCGGCAATACCTGTTGATCCTATGTACATCGCTGGCCTTTTCCTCACGCCTTCCAGGCCAGTCAACACCTGGATCTTTTCTGCTGTATATTCTTTTTCTGGAGTCATTTTTAAGCGGTTTTAAGGCTATTTTGCGAGTGTTTTTAGAACAAAATAAGCTCTTCTTTGTTATAAAGTAAAACCCCTTTCTTTAAAAAGCTTTCTATTAAATTTTGTCTCTAGACGGCTTGAAATGGTTAAATTTTAGGTTTTAAAGGGTTTAAAAATTTTGACGGTTAAGGGGTTAAGAAGCATTATTGCATACTGACCAACAAGTAGTGACAAATAGAAAGGTTTATAAAACTGCATTATCTTTTGATAAGCAATCACCGGAGTGATGAAAAAATTAAGATGGGGAAAGCAGTTAAACTTGTAGGATTGATCAAAAAATATTTGGATGAAAAAAAGCGCGTATCTGCTCAAAAACAATTAGATCAGATACTGGAGTCAGCTCTTAAAAAAGCTGCCTGCACTAGTGATGGCGTTTCAATGCACAGGTCAAAAATAAGAAAAAATGGTGAAACAAGCAAGCTGTATTTTGGCGAATATGATTATTTTTGCTATGATTCAAGAGAATGCATATATAGGGATGTCAAAAACAACACAAGATATTGTATGTTCAATGAAAGATTAAATGATATAAAAAATAAATTGCCAAATTCAGGCTTTTAATGACTTTTAAACACAAGTGCAACTGCTTCTGCAAAATCTTTATAAACCCTAAAAATAAAGGATATTGTTACGGGGTGAAACACTAACCTCCAAGAATTCTTGGAGCAACAAGGTGAATCAAAATGAAATATTTTATCGACCCGAAAGGAAATCATCGGGAGTTTATCAAGAAGACGTTCGGTCTTGATAAGAGCACAATGAACACGCTAAAGCTGGTTGACAGGGCTTTCAGCAGACAGAAGATGTCAGATGGGCAGGTGAAAGAGTATCTTGCAGGTTTGACAAGAGTTGCAAGGATCCATCATGACAACCATTCTAACCTCTGGACAACTCACTTGGATGATAGGCAGAGAGAGTTCGCGCATGAGACGGGGTTGTGCACATTTGTATCAGGAACAATGGAAGATTTCAATGATCTTGCAAGTGTTCTGATGAAAGATTATGTCAAGACAGAAGAACGTGCATTCAGGTAATCTTTGCACCATAACCTTTATAAATTCTTTAGGTTTAGGTTAGTTTATGCTTGACATCAACTTAATAAGGCAGAATCCTAAACTGGTCAAGGATAACCTGAAAAAAAGAGGCGAAGCAGACAAAGTTAAACAAGTAGATGATTTTCTTGAAAAAGATAAAGAATACAAAAAACTGATCCAGCAGGTCCAGGAGCTGAGAGCTAAAAGAAACTCTGCTGCTAAAGAGATAAATGAGCTGAAAAAATCTGGTAAGGATATCAAAGCAAAGATCAAAGAAGTAAAATCCTTGCCAGAAAAGATAAAAAAAATAGAAGAAAAAACAGCTGCATTGAAAAAACAGATCGATTTCTACCTAATGAGCTTTCCAAATATCCTAGACAGATCAGTCCCTCCTGGAAAATCAGAAGCAGATAATAAAGTAATATACAAAGGCGGCAAAACACCTGAGTTCAAGTTCAAGCCAAAAGACCATCTGCAGCTGGCAGAAGATTTAGGTCTGATTGACAGGGAGCAAGCATCAAAAGTTGCTGGCCATGGTTTTGTCTATCTGAAAGATGAACTGGCATTATTAGACCATGCTCTACAAAAGTTTGCAATTGATTTTCTCATGAAAAAAGGATATAAACTGATCGAGCCGCCGTTTATGCTCAACAAAGAGGCGTATCAAGGTGCTGCCTCTTTAGAAGAGTTTGAAGAAGTTATGTATAAGATTGACGGCGAAGACCTGTATCTGATTGCGACAGCAGAACATCCTGTTGCAGCAATGCTGAAAGACAGGGTCTTCAATGAAGCAGAACTGCCATTGAAGATAGTCGCATTTAGCCCTTGTTTCAGAAAAGAGGTGGGCAGTCATGGAAAATATACAAAAGGATTGTTCAGGATGCACCAGTTCAACAAGGTTGAGCAGTTTATCTTCTGCAAGCCAGAAGACAGCTGGAAATATTTTGAAGAGCTGCAGAAAAACTGTGAAGAGCTGTATTCAGCATTAAAACTCCCATATAGGGTTACAGAGATGTGCTCTGCAGAAGCAGGCAAGAGAGCTGCAAGACAGTATGATGTAGAGGTTTACATGGCTGACAAGCAATACCGTGAAGCAGGATCAAACTCAAACTGCACAGATTATCAGGCAAGAAGGTCAAACATAAAGTTTAGAGAGAAGGAAGGCATGCCTCCTAAAGATTATGTGCACACTTTGAACAATACAGGCATCGCAACATCAAGAGTTATGGTAGCTATTCTTGAGAACAACCAGATGAAAGATGGCTCAATAAAGATTCCATCAGTATTGCAGCCTTATATGAATGGGTTGAAGAAAATAGAGAAAAAAACATGAAAAAAAATATTTGGAAAAAAAGACTGCATGCATTGATAATTGGCCTTGCAATTGTTCTTTTTTGGAGAGGCACATGGCTGATTGCTGACCATGTTATATTCCCAAAGAATGAATTAACAAGTGGCATAGTATCAATATTGATAGGCATCGTGGTTTTAGTTAGCAGCAAAAGATTGATTGAGGCTTTGGATTAAGTTTTCTAGATTTTTAAATCTTTCCTTTTTTTTACTACTGGACAGTTAATTCATACGATAAGTTTAAATACTCAAATTATATTAATCAAAATAACACAAGCCTCAAAAGCTTG
>JAFCEI010000042.1 GCA_017609245.1 Candidatus Woesearchaeota archaeon
GTTTTTTGAATTGCCCCTGAACAAATGCTGAACTAAGATCAGAATCATTTACCCTTTTTTTATTTTTTGATTTGCAATAGTATGTTGCCTCCCCGACTGCTGAAGGTATCTTAACTATCAGGTCTATTTCCTTATTTTTCCTTATTATCTCTTTATTGATTATATGAAGTTTGTTTTGTGAGAAATATTCGTCCAGTTGCTCTGAAAATTTATCTGTTTGAGGCATTCTTTTTCTTTTTTGTGGTAGCTTTGTCTGATTGATTTCTGGTTTTGCATTATCTTTTGACGTTTCTTCTTTTTTTTCTTCTAGTTTTGGTACAGGTTTTTTTGGCAGTTCCTGTCTGATTTTAAACTTGTCATTAAGTATATTTTCTGCTTCTAGTTTTGGTGTCAAATACCATTTCCAGAATAATTCTTTTTGGCCTGTGATCTGAGTCTCGAATGGTTTTGCAAAGTCTTTTATATTTCTTAGGGCAACTCTTACAACAGGTTCAAGCGCTTTATCTCTTAAAATCTTTTTTTGTTTCAATAAATCATATGCTCTTTGTTCCTTCTCTTTAAGATACTCATAGAGTGTCTGGAGCTTTGATTCCTGCCCGTCAATATAATAAACAGGGGATCCCCCTATGCTTGCATGTGAAATATGGATTTTTTTTCTGCTGGCAAGCTCAGAAAGAACAGCAGAAGCTAAAAGAGTATTCGTCTGAATTTCTTTTGCTAACTGGATTGGCAAAATTGGTCCTTTTGCTTTTATTAATTCCAATACTTGCTGGCTATCTAGCATAAAAAATTTTAGAATGTATGAGTATATATATTTTGTGCATAGGGGTTATGGCCTTGTCCATTTGATCTCGTAATAAGTAACATCTCCTTCATCATCAACAATTCCTATGAGAAGTCTTTTTTTTGTTGAATGAGCAACCCTGTTTTTTGCTGCAAATTCGTACCATGTTGTTGTTGAAGACTCATGCACAGGGTAAACAATCCATCGTGCGTGGTCTTCGCCTGGCTTAACTCCTCTATTATAGACCCTAAAATCTGCCCCAAATTTAAGCGCCGTCTTAATAATATAACCCCTATTTCTTATGTCCTTTAAAACACAATATCTTATCCAGAAATTAGGTTCTATTTTTTGGGCTTTTCTTATGAATGCGTCTATATTTAATTTATTTTTTCTATAGTCTGTTACCTTTAGCTTCTTTTTTTCCATTAAATACAATGCTTCTGGAAGTGACAGCTGCAGTTTGCCGTTTTCAAGCATACTTCCATATCTGCTTTGATCATAAATTTCTCTTGCCTCATTTGATGCTTCTGTCAAAACCCTTTCTTTTGCAAATACTGCTTTGATTATCTTTTTTCTTTTTGTTTTCTTGGGCTCTGATTTTTTCTTCTTTGTTTTTGCCATAGTCATATTTATTATGTTTTGGTTAATAAGCTTTTCTTTTTAAATCAAAAAAGTTATAAACGCTTGTGCTTTTAATTGCTTAATGGAAATTACTTTTTTGGGGACAAGTGCCATGGTACCTACTAAAAACAGGAACCATTCTGCTGTTTTGCTTAGATATAAAGGTGAGAACATATTGTTTGACTGCGGAGAAGGGACCCAACGGCAGTTCAAGATTGCCGGGATAAAGCCAACTAAAATAACAAAAATCCTGATTTCTCACTGGCATGGGGATCACTGTCTAGGCCTGCCTGGACTTATCCAAACGCTAGAAAAAGAAGGTTATAGTAAAACTCTCGAAATCTATGGGCCTGTTGGCACTAAAAAAAGAATTAAATCACTATTAGGTGTTTTTGATTCAGCAAAAACCATTGAAATTAAAATTATGGATATAAAGAAAAGGAAATTTTTTGAAAACAAAGATTTTCTTTTAGAGGCCTTGCCTTTAAAACACGGTGTCAGAAACCTCGGTTATTGTTTTACTGAGAAAGACAGGAGAAGGATTAATTTGAATTATGTTAAAAAACTTGGGCTGTCAAAAGGGCCTTTGCTTGGAAAACTTCAGCAGGGCAAAGCTGTGAAGTTGAATGGGAAGACAGTAAGTCTCGATAAATCAACATATATTGTTAAAGGTCAAAAAATATCTTATGTCACTGATACTCGCCCATGCAGAAATGCTTTAGTTATTGCAGAAGGGTCTGATCTGCTGATTGCAGAAGGGTGCTATCTTCATGAACTGTATGAAAGGGCAAAAGAAGTTATGCATATGACAGCCAGGGAGGCTGCATTGTTAGCCAAGCAGTCAAGCTCTAAAAAGCTTATTTTGACTCATTTTAGTCAGCGATACAAAAAAACAGATGTTTTAGAAAAAGATGCTAAAAAGGTTTTTAAGAATACTTTGGCTGCTAAAGATTTTATGAAAGTTAAGGTGTAATTTTTATGAATAAACATAAAGGCAGCAACATTGAAAGGGAATTGATCCATTTATTCTGGAACAAGAACATACCTGCTATAAGGGTTGCTGGCAGCGGCAGGATGAATTACCCAAGTCCAGATGTTGTAGCAGGAAACAGGGATAAAAAGATAGTTGTTGAGTGCAAAGCGAGTAAAAAAAACCATATTTATCTGACAAAACAGGAGGTAAAAGACTTGATTAATTTTGCTGACCTTTTTGGAGCTCTTCATTTTATAGGAGTTAGGTTTAATAGAGAGGGGTGGTTTTTCATTAGTTCTTCAGATCTAGATGAAACAGCTAAAAATTTTGTCGTTTCTTTAAATAAAATCAAAGAAAAAGGCATTAGTTTTGAATCTTTAACGAAAGGTTTATAAAGTTATTTTATCATAAAATAGTATTATTTCTGATGAGATTAACAAACAAAATAATAGAGTCTGTTGTAAGTGAGGTTGCTGGGGATGACGTGCTTTCTTTAGTCAAGGCTTTAAAAAATAAAAAAAACGTTTCTGAGTTTACTCTTGCTTCTGCTATCAAAAGAGAAATTAATGCTACAAGGAATATGCTATACAGGCTTTATGAGAATAATCTTGTTTCTTTCATAAGAAAAAAAGATAAGAAAAAAGGGTGGTACATATATTATTGGACATTTAATCCTTCTAGAGTAAAAGATCTTGTTAAGAGCCTTAAAAAGGAAAGATTGAATAAGTTAAAAGACAGGCTAGAAAGGGAAAAACAAGGTAATTTTTTTATCTGCCCAAATACGTGCATCAGGCTGAATTTTGAGCAGGCAACTGAATTTGAGTTTAAATGTCCTGAGTGCGGAACCTTAATGAGCCAGGAAGATAATAAAGAAAAAATAAAAGAGATTGAAAAAGAAGTTAAAGAACTTGAAAAAGAAGTCAAAAAACTAAAATAAAAAAATTTTAAATTTTTCTGTATTTGCTAAACCTCTTAGTTTTATAAAAATAAATTACATCCAAGGGTATGCTTCTGTTACTATTTCTAAAAACATTTCTGGTTTATATATCCCGAGTTCAGATATTATTCCTGTTATAAGCTCTGGTTTGACCTTTTCAAAGGCAGGATTTGATATCTTTACGTTTTTTGGAGGATTTTTCCATACTTCTCTTGAAGCTCTTTTTTCTATCTTTTCCTCGATTCCAAAAACAGTTTTTGGATCATATTTCCAGCTATCTGTACATGAATAAGAAGAGATATCATACTTGTCAGCGAATTCTATGAACATTTCAGTTCCTATTTTGTTTATAACTTTGCCTTCTGAGGTTATTGCATCTGCACCAAAAAGGAACAGATCTGATTTTTTTAGTGCAAGTCTTGCTGCTGAATCAACATAGATTGTTACAGGAATTCCTGCTTTTGAAAGTTCTGTAGCTGTTATCCTGCCTTGGAACAAAGGTCTTGTTTCTGTGACGTGAACCTGGAATTTTTTTCCTTGTTTTTTTGCCTGTTTTAGAATATTGTTTACAATTGATGAATGGCAGTGAGTGAAAATAGTCATCCCGTTCTTTATTTTCTTGGCACCGATTGCAACAATTGTTTCCTGAGATTTTTCAATATGTTCTTGGACTTTTTTTATTCTTTCATCTAACAGTGCTTTTAGAGCAATGATATCTTTTACCTCAGTGTTTGTCAGAATATATTTCAACACATTTCTCATGTATGGTTCTGTTGGCCTTGTTTTTACTAGTTCTTTTCTTGCTGCTTTTAGTTCTTCAATTAGCTTGTATTTTGTAGCTGCATGAGAGTGCCTCAGGATTGTTTTTATTGCTTTAACAGATTGTTTTGCAACATTTGTCGCTCCCTGTATTTTCAACGATTTTATGTCTTTCACTATATTGTTGAATTGTTTGTTAAAGTGCATCTTTGATTAGAACGTATTACTGTCTCACCTCTTTACTGAATCAGAAAGAAATTAGCGTTTAAAAAGGTTTCTTTATTCTGAATCGCAATATTTAATTGAATCTATTTTAATTGATCTTTTAAGTCTGTTTATAGCGCGATGTTCATAGTTACTAATTTTACACTTACTGCAATTATGATTTTGAGCTATTTCTTCTAAAGTATGTCCTGTTTTATAACCAATCCCAAATCTTTTTAATATTATATTTTGTTCTTCAGGATCAAGATATTCTTTTATTTTATCTTCGATTTCTATTAAAGATTTTATGTGGGTTGGGTTTTTTCTATATAAAACTCTATATAATTTACTGTAGCCAGTAAGATATGTTTTGAAATTTGATTGCATTTTCTTTCTCGTTTATACATAAACAATAAATCTATTGTCAAATCTATTTCGCCTTATCAAACTTAGAATTAAAGGTTTTTTCAAGATGTGCAGCGAAATTAGGTGCATTCACCCACACACCTGAATCGTAAGTTGGGTGGACATCTTTATCGTCTGAAAGCATAATCAGGACTTCCTGTCCGTCAATTATACAGAACCTTGCATCATTTTTTATGTTTTTTATGTCTGCTGAAGGGTTTATCTTCTTAAGCTGAGCAAGATTTTGTTTTGTAAGCGGTGCTGCAATCTTAACAGAGATTTTGTTATCTTTTGCTTTTTTCAAATGTTGTTTTAGAGAACTTAATTTTCTTATCAAACCTTTTTCAGATGTTGATATTGAAATTGATTTTTTTGCTTTTCTTAACCTTTTTCAGATGTTGATATTGAAATTGATTTTTTTGCTTTTCTTATCATTGATTCTATATGGTTATATAAGTTTGTCCTCCCCCTTATAACTCCTGAAAGGTCAAAAGGTGTGACTGATTTTATGCCTTGTTTATACAAAGAATTAAGCTCGTCTAAGATATCTGTTGATTTTATCTCATTAAGTATTTTTAATTTAGATAGTGTTTCTTTGTTTATTTTTTTCTTTACCCTTTCTATTACTTCTTCTGGGGCAACTGCCAAATATTTGATTGGCTTTCCTAATTTTAAAACAACAAACCCTTTTTTTTCCAAAGATTCTAGAACATCATAACTTCTTGATCTTGGGACATTTGCAATGTCTGATAATTCACCTGCTGTGCTTACTCCTCTGCTAAGCAATGCTACCCATATTTTACTTTCATATGAATTTAAACTAAAATCTTTTAGTTTGTTCAGTAGTTCTGGTTGTATTATCATACTACTTTTAAGTGATAACTAATATATAAATGTTTCTATTTTTTGTTATTGATTGGTGATAAATAAGTAGACACTCCTTTGTTTCTTGTAGAAGTATATAAAATAAAAATAATTGTTTATTATATTTATTATTTATTTACAATATTGTAAATAATTAAATAAAAAATAAAAAATTAAATAAAAATAAACATACTTTATTTTTAAGGTTTCCAATAGAAGTCAAAGGGTGTGTTGTATGGTTTCTAATAATGATTAATTTGTATGTATTTCCAAAAGCAATAATATTTATATACCTCTTGTTCTGATGGAAACATATGAGTCAAAAGGGGTTGATCGGTTATTTTGAAAAATTTCTTGATAAAGAAAGTTTGTTTGACAACAAAAGGATTTTACAAGCCAATTATATGCCTGAGACAGTATTTCACAGAGAAGATGAGATCAAAAAAATTGCTACAATCTTAGCACCTTCGCTTAAACTTGAAAAACCGTCTAATTTGTTCATTTATGGCAAGACAGGAACAGGAAAAACACTAACTATCAAACATATTACAAACCAGATAGCTCAGGTTGCAAAAGAAAAAGACATAAAATTAAAAATTCTTTACATCAATTGTAAATTAAAAAGAGTTGCTGATACAGAATACAGATTAATTGCACAGTTTACAAGAGAATTAGGAAAAGACATACCTCCTACTGGACTGCCTACTGATGAAGTTTACAAAATATTTTTTTCTGCAATCGACAATGAAGAACAACTAGTGATTTTAATATTAGATGAAGTTGATTATCTGGTCAAGAAAGCAGGTGACGAACTGCTTTATAATTTGACCAGAATCAATTCTGAATTGAAGAACAGCCAGATTTCTTTAATAGGGATTAGTAATGACTTAATTTTTGCAGACCATCTTGATCCAAGAATAAAAAGCTCTTTATCAGAAGAAGAGTTGATTTTTCCGCCATATAATGCAATACAGCTACAAGATATTCTGAAACAAAGGACAGACAAAGCATTTAAAAAGAATGTTTTAGAACAAGGTTTGATTGAAAAATGTGCAGCTTTTGCAGCAAGAGAGCACGGAGATGCAAGAAGGGCCTTAGAATTGTTAAGGGTTTCAGCAGAAATAGCAGAGAGAAATGGTTTTAGCAACATAAAAATAGAACACCTTGATAGGGCAGAAAGGGAAATAGAAAAAAATCGCATACAAGATATAATTGTTGCGCAACCTAAACAACAGCAAGCAGTTCTTTTTTCTATAATCTCTATATGTTCAAAGAGACAGAGAGGAATATTTACAGGAGAGGTTTATGAAGTTTACAAAGGAATATGTATTCAGTGTGGATTAAGACCTTTAACGCAAAGAAGAGTGTCTGATATTATATCAGAATATGATATGTTTGGGGTGATAAATACAAATGTAATATCTAAAGGAAGATATGGAAGAACTAAAGAGATTTCCTTAGCAATAGACTATCTGCTTGTTCCAAAGCTAAAGAAAATAATTGAAGAAAATTTAAGTTTATAAAATGGATTATTCTGAAAAAAAGAAAGAAATTATAAAACTTTGTTTTGAGAAAGACATATTGGTCAATCCTGATTTTCTGAATCAACTACAGGAAGAAGAATTAGAAAAGATACAAAGATTTATTGCAGAGAACGAAGATATCAATTTTCTCGATAAAAATATTTTTGAAAATCAAAACAACGAAAAACAAATAAACAAATCCAATGTAAAGGTTTTGTTTAACTATCAAGAAGAGTCTAAAAAAAGGACAGAACAGGACTTTATAGCTTATTTTAATTCCAGGTACAAAGCATTGGAACAAATCCTTAAACAAAGATTTGAGCTTCAGGATGCAATATCAATTAATAGAGCTTTAGCAAAGACAGAAAAAGAAACCATTTCTTTAATTGGCTTGGTAGAAGAAAAACAGATAACAAAGAACGGCCATATTTTCATAACTCTTGAAGATCCTACAGGAAAGATCAGGGTTTTGGTAAACAAAGACAGGAAGGATCTATTTCAACAAGCAAAAGATATTGTTGAGGATGAGGCAATCGGAATAAAGGGCACAAGTGGCAACAAAATAGTCTTTGCTGACAATATATTACAGCCAGACATACCTTTAAATAAAACACTAAAAAAATCAAAACAAGAGGGTTACGCAGTTTTTATATCAGATCTTCATTTTGGCGCTAAAAATTTTCTACGAGATAAATTTGAACAGTTCATAAAATGGATTAATGGTGAGGTGGGAGGTGAAGAACATAAACAAATAGCAAAGAAAATAAAATATCTCTTTATTGTGGGAGATGTTGTAGAAGGAGCTGGAATTTATCCTGGTCAAGAAAAGGATGTATTTATAGAGGATATATATGAACAATATGAGGAATGCGCCAAGATACTTTCAAAAATTCCATCCCATATATCAATCATAATCTGTCCAGGTAATCATGATGCTATGAGAATAGCAGAACCGCAGCCACCTCTGTATAAAGATTTTGCAAAACCTCTTTATGAACTAAAAAACACAGTGATGGTAAGCAATCCAGCACTTTTAAATATTGATTCTACTCCAGATTTTGAAGGGTTTGACATATTATTGTATCACGGTTTCAGTTTTCCATATTATGCAGATATTGTTGAGAGTATAAGAAATGAAGGAGGGATGGAGAGAAGCGATCTGATAATGAAATTTTTACTTCAGAGGAGACATCTCGCACCTTCGCATTCTTCAACATTAACAATCCCTGATGCTAACAAAGATCCTTTAGTCATAGATACTATTCCTGATTTTTTTGTTACAGGTCATATCCATACTTTGGGTTTTGCAGAATATAAAAACATCTCAATGATAAATGTCTCTTGCTGGATGACACAGACAGACGACCAAATCAGAAGAGGTATTGTACCTAAGCCGGCAAGGGCAGTGATGGTAAATTTAAAAACAAGAAGGACTAAAATCCTTAAATTTTAAGACAACAAAAAAATTCATAAATGAGTTTTTTGAGCCTTAAACTTTTGAGAAAAGAGTTAAGATGCAATTAAGCGAGAATATAAAAAATTATTTTGAAAATATTGAGAAAAGAGTAAGGGCAGAATATGCTATAGCAGAAAAAGCAAGAAAGCTCGGATTAGACCCAGAAGAAAAAGTTGATATTCCTTTAACTAGCAATATGGCTGAAAGAGTAGAGGGATTGATATCCACTGTTGCTCCGCAATTAGTGGGATCAGGGATCACAAAAAGAATTGAGCAGCTGGAAAAGAAATATGGTACACTATCCTGGCAGGTTGCATTGGTCATAGCAGAAGAGGTCGCCAAAGAGAAATTTTGCAAATTCGATTCTGTAAAAGAAGCAATGGAGGTAGGGATAAGAGCGGGTTTTACATATCACACATTAGGGATTGTTTCGGCCCCTCTTGAGGGTTTGGTCGAGATAGTGATCAAAAAAAGGAAAGACGGCAAGGATTATCTCGCATTGAAATATGCAGGACCTGTCAGAGGGGCAGGAGGAACTGCAGCAAGTGTTTCAGTCATAATCGCCGATTATGTAAGAAAAAAAATGGGGTTAGATGTTTATGATCCTGATGAAAGAGAGGTCGAGAGATACATCAGTGAATTGTATGATTATCATGATAGGGTTACAAACCTTCAGTATAAGCCAAGCCCTGAAGAGATAAGATTTTTGGCAAAAAATATCCCTGTCGAGGTTGATGGGGACCCGACAGAGAGAATGGAAGTCAGCAATTACAAGGATCTGCCAAGAGTAGAGACTAACAGGATAAGGGGCGGACTTTGCCTAGTTTTTTCTATGATGGCCTTGAAGGCACCAAAATTATGGAAAAGGCTTGATAAATGGGGTAGGGATTTTGAGCTAGACTGGGGTTTTTTGGATGAGTTTTTGAAGATACAAAAATCAGCAAAAGCAAAATTAGAGGAAAAAGAAATTATAGAGGAAAAAATAAAACCTGATTTTACCTTTATTTCAGACCTTGTTGCCGGAAGACCTGTTCTAACAGAGCCTATGAAAAAAGGGGGGTTTAGGCTTAGGTATGGCAGAAATAGGATATCTGGTTATTCTGCAGCATCTATACATCCTGCCACAATGTTTTTGCTGAACAAATATATTGCGACAGGGTCACAACTAAAGGTTGAGAGGCCTGGAAAAGCAGCTGCAATAACCCCTTGCGACACAATAGAGGGGCCAATTGTTAAATTAAAAGATGGCAGTGTCTTGGCGGTAAGCAGTGAAAAGCAGGCAAAACAGCTTTTTAGTGATATAGTTGAGATATTATTTTTAGGTGATTTTCTTATAAGTTATGGGGATTTTTCAGAAAATGGCCACAAATTAGTACCTTGCGGCTATAATGAGGAATGGTGGCTACAGGAACTGGAGAAAGCAGTTGTAAACTCTTTTGGATCGATTGACATAGACAAATTATCTGAATTAGTTGAAATTCCTGCAGAGTATTTGGACAAGATATTAAATGACTGTTTTAATTATGTACCTACAGCAGAAGCAAGCATAAAGATATCTGAAAAGCTCAACATTCCCTTACATCCTAAATATACTTATCACTGGGCAGACATCAGTAGGGAACAGCTTTTTAGCCTGCTAAACTGGCTAGACAATGCAAAAGTAAAAAAAAATGAGCATGGAATAGATAAAGTCATAATCCCTGTCGGTGAAGAGAAAAGGGTGCTTGAGGAGCTAGGCATTCCCCACTCTGTCATTACCAGTGAATTTGTAATGATTAACAAGGCAGAGGCTGCAGCACTTTTCTTTAGTTTAGGGATCACAGAAGAAAGCGGGATGACAAAGATCAAGGAGGCTATTGGCAAGAATCCAGAAAAAAACGCTTTTGATATAATAAAAACTTTAGGTATCAGGTTGCGGGATAAATCAGGCACATACATTGGCGCAAGAATGGGAAGGCCTGAAAAAGCAAAAATGCGAAAACTGACAGGCTCTCCTCAGGTTCTTTTTCCTGTCGGAGATGCTGGCGGAAGGTTAAGGTGTTTCCAGGCAGCGCTTGAGCAAGGAAAAATCAGGGCAGATTTTCCATTATTTTTCTGCCACACATGCAATAAAGAGAGCATTTATCCTGTTTGTGAGTTATGTGGGAGCAGGACAAAACAAAAATATTTCTGCACTTTTTGCGGTATCTTAGACGGGGACAAATGCAAGCACGGCAAAGCGCAAACATTTAGGAAAGGTGAAATCGATATTAAGCCGTATTTTGATCAGGCACTTAAAAAAATAGACGAGATACATTACCCTGACTTGATCAAAGGCGTAAGAGGCACTGCTAATAAAGACCATATTCCTGAAAGGCTTGAAAAAGGAATCTTGAGAGCCAAGAATAATGTTTATGTCAATAAAGATGGCACCATCCGTTATGACATGACTGAACTGCCGCTGACACATTTTAAGGCTGGGGAAATCACAACTTCTGTCAGCAAACTAAAAGAATTAGGGTATGACAAAGACATAAAAGGAAAAGATATCAAGAGCGATGACCAGATCATA
>JAFCEI010000004.1 GCA_017609245.1 Candidatus Woesearchaeota archaeon
CCTGTCTGGAGACAATGATGGTGACGGAATATCAGATTCTGTAGACACAGAGCCAGATTCAAAAGGAAATAGTGGCAAGCCAGACTGGTGGTGCAATAAGAATCCTAAGAAGTGCTAGGTTTTTGTTTTTCTTATTTAAACCGCAAACTTAATAAAAACAGATATATTTATCCTGTTTGGTGATCATATATGCCAGAAGAAAAAATCGGTAAGATAAAACACTTTTTCTCTAAGATAAGTGTTGCTGTAATTGAATTGACAGATGGTGATTTAAATGTAGGCGACACGATACATATCAAAGGAGCTACAACTGACTTTACGCAAAAAGTAGAGAGCATGCAGATAGAGCACGAAAAGTTAGAAGAAGCTAAGAAAGGCCAGGCAATCGGCATGAAAGTTGATGAAGTTGTTAGAGAAAATGATGAAGTGTTTAAAATAACTAAATAAAAGAGGTAAATAAGATGTTATTTGATAAAAAAAGAATTAAAAGATTTGATTGTCGGGACATGTGTTTGATAAAGCTGTCAATAGCAGCATTTGTGTTATTCATATTAAAGATATGGCCAGCTGCAATGAATTTTACTCATAACACAAACATTTGGTGGTTTATTGCAGCAACGATAGTGTTTGCACTAAGACCATTGATAAGAGCATATAAAAAATAAGTTTTTTCTTTTCTTTTTTTAATCTCTTTTTTCTACAGTATAACCGCATTCTGTGCATTTCCATTTCTCAAAAACATCTTCTTTGAACGAAAACGGCACTAAATAGCCTTTCTCGCACTTAGAACATTTAGGAAAAATACATTCCATTTCACCACCTCATATCTTAAATTTTTCTCAAAAATTTGAGAGACAGAAAATCTATAAAAGATTTTCTTTACTCTAAAACAGCCTTAATCCTTCTGACGCCAGCTGCAATTGATTCCTCTTTCTTGATCTTAAAATGACCTAATTCTTTTATATTCTCAACATGCGGCCCCATGCATATCTCTTTTGAAAAGTCACCAATAGAATAGACAAAAACCTTTGGAGGATATTTAGCTCCAAACTCTGCCTGAGCACCTGATTTTATTGCCTTGTCAAGAAGCATCTCTTCCTTCTTGACCTCCAACCCTTGTTTAATCTTCTTATTTACCAAATCTTCAACTTTTTTCTTTTCTTCATCAGTCAATTTTCTGTCAAAACTAAAATCATATCTTAGCCTTTCAGGAGTTATGTTAGATCCTTTCTGCTTAATATCCTTATTTTTCAGGACAACCCTTAATGCCTCTCCAAGCAGATGCGTTGCAGTGTGAAGTTTTGCTGTTATCTCAGATGCTTCTGACAAACCGCCTTTAAACCTTCCAGCAGCTCCTGTTCTTGAAAGTTCCTGATGTTTTTTGAACTCCTTGTCAAAGCCTTTTTCATCAACCTTAAGGCCTTTTTCACTTGCCAATTCACGGGTAATCTCAAAAGGAAAGCCATATGATTGGAACAATAAGAAAGCATCTTTAGCAGAAATATCCCCTTTTTCAGCTATCTTCTCAAACTCTCTCAATCCTTTTTCCAGTGTTTCCCTAAATCTTTCTTCTTCTTTGACCAGCTCATCAAGTATCAGTTTTTTCTTGTCATTCAGCTCAGGATAATCAGGCTTATACAATCTTATGATAACTTTGGCGATCGGTATGCAAAGGTCAGACTCGATACCTAATAACCTTCCATGCCTGATGCTTCTCCTGATAAACCTTCTTAAGATATACCCCTGGTCAAGATTAGAAGGTGTCACGCCCCTCTCATCACCTAATATAAAAGTTGAAGCTCTCATATGGTCAGCGATTATCCTGACGCTTCTCAACTGCTCGTGCGTGAAATTATCAACCTTTGCCAGTTCCTTTATCTTGTCTATTATAGGTGCAAAAGCGTCAATCTCATAAACATTGTCAACGCCGTTCATCATCGCCACAGTTCTTTCAACACCCATTCCAGTGTCAACATTTTTCTGTTTCAGTTTCTCAAACTTTTTCTCAGAAACCTTGTTGTACTCCATAAAAACATCATTCCATATCTCAAAATATTTTCCGCATGAACATCCTGGCCTGCACTCAGGAGAGCATCTTCTTTTTCCAGTGTCGATGAACATCTCAGTGCATGGTCCGCAAGGCCCTGTTGCTCCAGCAGGCCCCCACCAGTTATCTTCTTTCGGAAGATAATATATTCTTTTTTCAGGAATGCCCAATGATTTCCAGATATTGGCTGATTCCTCATCTTTTGGAGCATCCTTGTCACCTGCAAAAACAGTCACTGAAAGCTTTTCAGGGTCAAACTTCAGCCACTCTGTAAGAAATTCATAGCTCCACTCAATAGCTTCTTTCTTGAAATAATCTCCTAAACTCCAATTGCCGAGCATCTCAAAAAATGTAAGATGGGAAGCGTCACCAACATGCTCAATATCTCCTGTCCTGATGCATTTCTGGAAATCAGCCAGCCTTTTTCCCAAAGGGTGCTCCTGTCCCATCAAAAAAGGCACCAAAGGATGCATCCCTGCTGTTGTGAACAGCACAGTAGGGTCATGCTCAGGTATAAGAGAAGCAGATTCTATAATAGCATGCTTCTTTGACTTAAAAAACTCAAGATACTTGTTTTTCAGCTCTTTTGTTGTTATCATACCTATTCTTTATTTTATCTGTTATTTAAATATTTTCATTAGAAACCTTTAAAAACCTTGTAGATTTTTACAATATCATGGAACTGAAAGTTATCAAAGAAAGCAAAAACTCGCTCGAGATAGAGATAAAAGGCGAAACACACACGTTCTGCAATCTTTTGAAGACAGAGCTGTGGAATGATGATCATATAAAAGTGGCTGCTTACAGGATAGAGCATCCTTTAGTAGGAGTTCCAAGGCTGTTGATAGAGACAGATGGCAAAGAAACTCCTAAAAAAGCACTTGCAGAAGCAGTCAAAAGGCTTGAAAAACAGGTTGCTAAATTCAAGACAGAAGCCAAGAAAGTAAAGTAAATTCTTATCATGCTAAGCCAAGAACAAGGCAAAAAATTACTAAGACTAGCTAAAGACTCGATTAGTTCTTATTTCAGCAAGAGACTAGAGGTTGATGAAGCTATTAAAAAACAATTCTCTGAAAAACAAGGTGTTTTTGTAACATTATATAAAAAAGATGAACTAAGAGGGTGCATCGGCTATTCAGAGCCAGTGATGCCTTTGTGGCAGGCTGTTGTTGAAGCTGCCCAGGCAGCAGCATTTTCAGATCCAAGGTTCACCCCAATACAAAAACATGAATTAAAAGACATCAGGATCGAGATATCTATCCTGACAAAACCTGTTGAGCTAAAATACACGACAAAAGATGATATAATCAAACAGATAAAGATAGGCAGAGATGGCCTGATAATTCAGAATGGATTGTTGCTTCCGCAAGTTGCTGTTGAATGGGGATGGGATGCAGATCATTTCCTGAACCATACTTGCATAAAAGCTGGGCTGCCAGAAAATGAATGGGCAAAACTAAAGCTAAAGATCTACAAGTTCCAGACCCAGATATTCAAACAATGAATTTCTATATATAGATTTCAACACATAGCTTCAACGATAAAAAATCTTATTAAACTCCTCTATATTCATAACATATGAAAGATTCTGCAATAGTTGCTGAATTGAAGAGTTCTGTAGGTGATTTTGCAAAACAGGTCTACGAGCATCTATCAGAAAAGACAGGCAGGTTTGACCTCATCAATATCAAGACTAAAGGATTTAGGGACGGGGAAGAGGTTCCTCGTGTCATAGACACTGTAAGAAGAAAAAGATGTTATTTTATCCATGATTCTGCAAAAAAACCCAAAGATTGGTATTTTAGTTTAGATACTGTAAATGAAACATTGCGTAATTCATCTGCAAAAGAAGTGCATGATATCCTCCCTTATTTCAGGTTTATGAGGCAGGATAGAAAAGACAGGTCAAGAGTATGTGTAACTGCAAAGATGGTCGCTAACTCGATCTCAGACTATGCAGACGGCATAGTGACAATCGATGAACATTTTCCCCAGTTGACAGGATTCTTCAGCATCAAGACAACATATGACGGGCTTAGATCATTCAATACATGCATAAGCTATCTAAATGAAAACTATCCTGACCTTATTAAGAACTGCGTAGTTGTCTCGCCTGATGCAGGAGGGGGCTCAAGAGCAGAATCATTTATCGAAAAAGCAGGAATAGAAAACATAGCTATAGGGCACAAAGTCAGGAAAAACGGAAAGATTGTCAAGCATCAGCTACTTGGTGATGTAGATGGAAAATATGCGCTTATAGTGGATGACATCATAGACTCAGGCCAAAGCATAGTAGATGTTGCTAAGATATGCAAAGAAAGAGGAGCATCAAAAGTATATGCTTATGCCACGCATGGGTTGTTTACAAAGGGCACAGACCTGGAAGCCATAGATCATATATTTACTACAGATACTGTATACAGAGGTTCTGCTCCAAATGTAGAGGTCATAAGCCTTGCAAAGCTTGTGGCAGATGCTATCTACGGCATAAATGAAGGCGAGTCATTGTCTCCATTGTTCAAGCTACCAAGAGAATATATCTCTGACCCTAATGAGTAAAGTTTTAAATAACTGTTTCTTACAACATTATCATGGAAGATATTCGACCGATTAGAGAAGAACTAGAACCCTGGTACAAAGGCCCCATTAAGATAATCCTGGGGATCTTTCTTGTTATGCTTCTTGTCCTCTGGCTGATGCCTAATTATGCTATTAAGCTTGATCCTTCTCCAAAATACATCCCGACAATTGAACAGGTTGTTCCTGATGAAATATTATTAGATAATATCAGCAATTCAATAGAAAATAGAGATGATTTTCTGAAATTCCTGAATTTCAATGATCCAATAATAAAACAGACAGCAGACAAGATTGTTACAGCAGCTTGTGATTCAGGAAAAATATGTCATGCAAAAGCAATCTTTTATTTTGTAAGGCATAATTTTGATTATGTTTCTGATCCAGCTGCTTTTGAATATGTCAAGACAGCAAAAGAGAGTTTAAATTCAGGCGGAGGAGACTGCGATGATGCATCTGTCCTTGCTGCAAATCTCTTAGGTGCTGTCGGCATAAGGACACGGTTTGTATTCATCCCAGGCCATGTTTACCTGCAGGCAGATATTCCAGAGGCTTTGAAAAAATACAAGGCAGAAGATGACTGGATCAATCTAGATCTGACCTGTTCTGGCTGCGAGTTCGGAGAAATCCCTGTGCAAAATATTGACAAGCCCAAAATATATGTTAACTGATTTCAGTAAGATTTAAAAAGTGGCAGTTTTGCACTAATTTTGGGGGAGTAACATGGAAAAGAATTATGTAAAAGAATCAGAAAAAGTAGTGAAAATTATTGAAGATTATAAAAATCTTAAAGAAACTGTCTTGATCAATGCTTCAGCAGCATATATCCTGGCAAAAGCTCACTGCAATGAGAATGGGGTGATGTTCAGGGAGTTATATGATATACATCATTCCTACATCTCAAGGATGAGCAACAGGCTGGAAGAAAGCGGTCTGATAAAAAAGATCAGAAAGAACAAAAAGATAGTCATAAAACTGACAGAAGACGGCAGGAAAAAGCTGGAACAAGAGCTTGAGTATCTAATGGAAGAGAAACTTGATTAATTCTGTTGCATAACATCCCTTAGGAAGCTCAAAACTTATCTTAACCTTTAACTTATCTTTATTTAACTCATCATCTTCTAGTTTTTTAATATCAAGATTCTCAGGAACAACAAATGCCTTTCTCTCGTCACCTTCCAAAGCAAGGCCAGGCATTCGGTTACATCTAAAATCATCCAGACAGATATTATCTTGCTTTAATAATTGTTTGATATTTTCTGAAAATTTATCATCTCTCAGTCTTGTTTTAAAACCAGGTATCGGAAACATATCTTTATCGCTCTCAAAGTCAAAAGCATTGTTCCACAGCCATGACTGGTATGCATGCACATATAATTTCCTTATGTGCTTTGGCAGAGCCATCAATGCCCCTGCAAAGTCATTTTTACTCTTCACTAACTTCTCAAGCACCATCTTCTCCAATCCCAGTTGTTTTGGGATATTTTTCAATAATATTCTCCACTCTTTCCAGTTTCCTGATGCAAGCTCTCTAAACCCTGTTGCTTCATCGCTTTCATTGCTCCCTCTTGTGCATAACATCTCTTTGACAGCATCCTGCAGATAACCCTGGATAATCGCTTTGCCTATAAGGTGAGTGTTGCCCCTTCCAAACCTCTGCTCGCCAAAAAGATTTGGGAATCCTTTTTGTCTTAATTTAGGCAGATTATTGTTCAGCTTTTCAATATCATCTTTATCCAGATCTCTCACAACAATCTCAAACCTGTTTCCTCTCAAGCTTCCGATCGAGATCGGTTTGTCTCCAAAATCGATGAAGTCAACATCAATGTCTTTTATCTTGACATTTTTAATAGACTTTTTTGATATCTTAAACCCAGAAACAGCCTGTTTTGTTATTGCAGCCCTGTCTTTTGTCCCTGCAAACCTGAATCTTCTCGAAGATGCATTACATGCTTTTGCAACAGCCCTGACTGCAGCATCTGTTGTCCAGTTTTTCTTTTTCAGCCAAAAATAGATATTGTCGCCTTTGTCAGAAGCTTTGATGTCAATAAGCTCTTCAACAATAAAATCCTCAGGGATTTGTTTTATTCTCATAAAAGACCATAATTACCAAAAACTTTTAAATACTTTGGCAAGATATTTAAATAAAAACATCTGAACCAAAAATATGCTCAAGTCAGTAAAGTTTGTGATATCAATACTGATCTGCCAGCTCACAGGAGTGATCGGTTCGGTATTCACTTCTTCTGCAATTCCAGCACGGCATGCTTCAAAAACAATAAGCCTTGCTGGTTTCAGCAAAAAACATCTTAATGATTAGAAGCCAGACCAGGATGATTTCAAGATAATCAGAAAAAGCATTGTAGATAGGATAAGGCAGAAACCAGGGTTTTATAGATATTACAGAAAGAACATAACATAAAGCTTTCTAGGTGGTTTGATTAAAAAATAATTATAGCTTGAGAAAATATCATAAAATAAAAAATAAAAAAATAAGAATTTAGTTTTTATTTCTTTTTCATAAAGATTGCATACAATGCAGACAGACCTACAAGTCCGTATATAACTTTTGCTACTGTTCCCATCCCAAGAAGGTCGATGCCCAGAGCAATTAAACCCCAGTTCAAACCTCCGATGATCAGCAGAACATTAGCGATTGTTGCTACTGTATTTTTTTTAGCCATTTCACATCACCTCTAACTTCATTTTGAGGTTATAGAGAAACTTATTTCCCCTTACCTCTTGATGAGTTTTTAATGTAATAATATATTTGGCTTTTATAAAGTTTGCTGTTATTGATATATGTGAAGCAAAGCACAATCTTTAAAAACAGCCACTGTATCTGCTGAGTCATGGAAAGGATGCAGATATCCACAAGAAAAGGTTTTAGCTTTGGCCTGACCTCAGGCATAATCACGACTTTGGGGATGATCGTTGGCCTGCACTCAGGAACCCACTCCAAGCTTGTTGTTCTTGGCGGAATCTTGATAATCACGGTTGCAGATGCTCTTTCAGACGCATTGGGCATACACATATCTGAAGAGTCAGAAGGGCAGCATTCAAACAGGGCGATATGGAAATCTACCATCTCTACATTCTTGTCAAAATTTGTGGTTGCTGCAACATTCATAATCCCGATAATCTTGTTAAGCCTGAATGCTGCGATAATCGCAAGCATAATCTGGGGCCTGTCTCTGATATGTATTGCAAGTTATTTTATTGCCAGGGTGAACAAGATGAAGCCATCAAAAGTCATACTAGAACACCTGATGATATCTGTTGCAGTTGTGATAATCACTCACTTTTTAGGGGATATTGTAGGAGTCATATGCGCATAAGCATTCCATTACAATAATGCTTATTAAGTATTAGAATTTTCTTTGAGATATGGTTCTTCTGACCAAATCAAAATACATGATAGGACTGCAGTGTCCCAAGCATTTCTGGATGCTCTATCATGAACCTGAGAATGTTCCTGATTTTGACGAGTCAACGCTCCACAGGTTCAGGGAGGGCCATCTGGTCGGAGATCTTGCCAAGAGATTATTTCCAGGTGGCGTGGAAATCCCTATTGACAGGTTCATGGACAACATCAAAAAGACCCAAAATGTTCTTGTGCATCGCGTGCCTGTTTTTGAAGCAGGGTTCATGGTCAATGACCTTTTTTCAAGGGCAGATATTCTAAACCCTGTTGAAGATGACAGATGGGATATAATCGAGGTCAAGAGCTCTACAAGGGTAAAAGACGAAAACATCCATGATGTGTGCTTCCAGAAGCATTGTTATGAGCTGTCTGGCCTTAAGATAAGAAGATGTTTTATTGCGCATGTTGACACTTCATATGTTAAGCAGGGCGAGATTGATCCTCATAAGTTTTTCAAGCTTGAGGATATCACAGAAAAGGTAAATGAAAAAAGCGCTGGCCTGGTTGAGAGGATCGATGAGATGTTCAGGCTGATCAGATCTCCTAAATGCCCTGACAATGGCATCGGAAAGCACTGCAAAATGCCTTATGAATGCCCTGTAAAGCACTGCTGGGATTTTCTTCCAGACCATCATGTATTTGAGCTTCATCGCGGAGGAGAAAGATCATTTGAGCTGTATGAAAAAGGCATCCAGCTTATTGCCGAGATACCTGATGATATTGTGCTGACAGATAAGCAGGCCCTGCAGAGAGAGTGCGCAAGGACAGGGAAGACATTTGTGAACAAGGATGCTATCAAAGATTTCCTTGATTCGCTGAAAGAACCTCTTTATTATCTTGATTTTGAGACAATAAATCCAGTCATCCCGATATATGATGGCATGCATCCTTACCAAAGGATTGCTTTCCAGTATTCGCTGCATGTTGTTGAAAATGGAAGGGTTACTCATCATTCATTCCTGGCTGACGGGCCCGATGATCCACGCCTGAAATTTTTATCTTCTTTAAAAGATGTTCTTGGAGATTCAGGAAGTGTTGTCGTATACAGCCAGGCATTTGAAAAAGGGGTTCTTTATGAGCTTGCTGACTCATTTCCAGGATACAAAGACTGGGTTGATTCTGTTTCAGACAGGATTGTTGACCTACTAGTCCCTTTCAGGAACTTTCATTATTATAATCCTGTTCAGAAAGGGAGTGCATCCCTAAAGTATGTTCTTCCAGCACTTACTGGCAAAGACTATTCTGGTTTAGGGATCAATAATGGCGGAGATGCATCAATTGCATTCATCAAGGCCAATTACCAGTCGATTTCAGAAGACAGGAAGCAGAAGATTCGTAAAGACCTTGAAGAGTATTGCTGTCTGGACACAGAAGGGATGATATGGATAGTCAATAGGCTGAAAGAGCTTGTATCGTAAACTTTATAAGTGGTTTATGTTTTTTAATATATAGAGGTGATCTGATGTTAAGTGAACTAAGTGAGATTGACTGTCTGATTTTTAAGCAAAAATTATATTACGGAGAGCCTGTTAACAAAGGCTGAATTCTAAAGGAGGTGATAAAATGGTAAAGAAAAAGGATAAATGCTGTTGTAAACAAATTGGAATTTTAATATTGATTGCAGCTGTATTGTGGCTATTAGAGGAATTAGCTGTTATTGCATTGAACATTCCATACCTGCCAATAATTGTTTTATTAGCAGTTATTAAAGCAATGATGATGAAAAATAAATAAATTTATTTTTTATTTTTTTAATTAATTTTATAAATTCTTAATGAGTTTATGCTAAAATGAAACCTGTAAAATCCCTTAAATTTTTACTTTTGATTGGATTTCTTGTTTTTGTATTAGTTGCTGTTCTTTCTGCCTCAATCGGTTTGCCAGAAGAGGCTGTGTTTGTCTTGGCATTTGCAATTGCAGGTATTGTGGTGTATCTTCTTAGCCCTGAACCTAAGTAATGTTTTTAAATAGTAAGCATATTACTATATTAAAACAGAGGTGATTAAATAAAAGATACAAATAAAGAGATAATAATTGTTATCATTGCGATAGTAATTGCGATTTCTGGCCTAGTAATCATGAATAATAAAGCAGATAGTGCAGATGCTGATTCTGATTACCTGACTCTGTCACAGGCTGTAAAGATAGCTAAAACATCTTCTGAATGCACTGCCTTGGGCATAATAGCAAATGATGCAATATTCAATGAAAACACTGACACATGGTGGATTGAATTAGAGCAGGGCAAAGAAGGCTGCAATCCTGCATGTGTTGTCAGCACAATCACCAAAGACGCTGTGGTGAACTGGCGGTGTACTGGGTTGATAGAGTGAGGAAAGCTTGCATATCCCCTCTGCAAGCAAGGCGCCAAATGCTGCCCTGTCCTCCTGCCCATTTTAAGAAACTAGGTACTTCTATTTCATCCCTTTTTTCATAAATTATATTATGCAAATCTCGTATTTAAATGTTACGCAGGCGCGTCCAGTGACCAGCGCCTCAAATTCACCTATCTCCCCCACCACCAAAACCTTTATAAACACCCTTTTTCTCATAATCAATATATTGAATGGTTAGTATAAAGCGATTCCGTTCGTACTACCTTGGCTGGAGTTTCCGCTTCAGCAACTGAGGACCCTGGTGTAGGAGGAATGAAACCATGGATAAGAAAAAGATACAAGAGATTCTAAATAAAGCAAAAGAAGGGCCAAAAAGAAACTTCAAACAAAGCATCGATCTAATCATAAATCTAAAAGGATTAAATCTTAAAAAACCTACAGACCAGGTAGAATTCTTCACACAATTACATTTTCCAGCAGGTAAAAAAAAGAAGATCTGCGCAATCGTAGGTCCAGAGCTAAAAGCTCAGTCAGAAAAAGTATGCGACAAAACAATAACAATTGACGAACTGCCAAAATACACAGATAAAAAAGTCCTGAACAAACTGGCATCAGAATTTGACTATTTCATTGCTCAGGCAAACTTCATGGCAAAAGTAGCAGCAGGCTTAGGTAGAGTCCTAGGTCCAAAAGGAAAAATGCCAAATCCAAAAGCAGGGTGCGTAGTCCCACCTAACGCAAACTTACAAGTATTATACGACAAATTACAAAAAACAGTCAAAGTATCTATCAAAACATCATTCTCATTCAAATGCATTGTAGGTAAAGAAGATATGCCAGAAGAGCAGGTAGCAGAAAATATCTGGGCAATACATGATGCAATTGTACATCACTTACCAAGAGAAAAAGAGAACATAAAATCAGTATTGATCAAATTAACGATGGGCAAGCCGGTGAAGATAGAATGACTCCAGAAGCGCATGTTTCAGATAAGAAGAAAGCAGTTGTAAAACAGCTATCAGAAAAACTGCTAAAATCACCTATAATCGCTTCGATAAACATGAAATCACTGCCAACCTCGCAGCTGCAGCAGATGAGAGGCAAGCTAAGAGGCATAGCAGACATAGTCATGACAAAAAGAAGGCTTATGAAGATAGCCATCGAAAACATCAAAGACAAGAAGCCAGGCATTGAAAAATTGATACCAGAACTAAAAGGAATGCCAGCTCTTATGCTGACAGACCAAAATCCATTCAGATTATGCAAACTTTTAGACCAGAACAAGACACCTGCACCTGCTAAACCAGGACAGATAGCTCCTAAAGATATTGAAGTCAAGAAAGGATCAACAGGCATGGCTCCTGGACCTATAATCTCAGAATTAGGCAGTGTCGGATTGAAAACAGGTGTTGAAGACGGAAAAGTAGCTGTTAAAGAGGACAAGGTCATAGTAAAAGAAGGAGAGACTATCAGTAAAAAAGTAGCAGATGTCCTTACAAAGCTAAAGATAGAGCCCATGGAGATAGGCTTGAACCTTACAGCAGTTTATGAAGACGGAAACATCATGTCAAGAAAAGATGTGACCATCGATGAACAAGAATATATGGACAACTTCACAGCAGCTGCATCAGAATCCATCAACCTTGCAGTGGAGATCGCATACCCGATCAAGGAACTGGTCGAGCAATTGCTTTCAAAAGCATTTAACGAGGCTAAAATACTAGCTTTAGAACAGAAAATTATTTCTGATGTTGTTATTGAAAATATGATATCTCAGGCAGAAAACTCAGCAAAGTCTTTGCAGTCAAAAGTACCTGAAGCAAAGGCTGAGGAACCATCTAAGGAATCAGAGATTCCTGAGAAGTTAGAGACTCCTGAAGAGTCTCAAACTAAAGAAGAGGCTAAAGAAGAAAAACCAGCAGAAGCTCCTAAGGAAGAAAAAGCTCCTGCTGAGGAAAAAAAACAAGAGCCTCAGGCTGAAGAAAAGAAAGAGGAACCTAAGCAAGAAGAAAAACCAGAGATCCCTTCAGCAGAAGAACTGGTTAAAAAGACAAAAGAGTTTGCAGAAGGTAAAAAAGCGCCAACAGCAGATGAATTGTTAGAAGAGCCTGAGAAATAAATAATATTCATGGAGGCAACGCAAATTAAAATTTGCTGGTCTCCAAACAGGTTTGGAGGTATTAAAATGGAGTATATATACGCAGCAATGCTTATACACAAGGCAGGCAGAAAAGTTGACGAAACAACGATGAAAAAAGTCTTGGAAGCAGCAGGTGTAAAAGCAGATGATAATAGGATAAAAGCTCTAATCGCAGCTCTAGAAGGTGTTGATATCGAAGAAGCTATTAAAAAAGCAGCAGTTGCACCAGTCGCAGCAGCAGCTCCAGCAGCAGAAGCACCAGCTAAAGGAGAAAAGAAAGAAGAGAAATCACCTGAAGAAGAGAAAAAAGAAGAAGCACAAGCAGCTGCAGGACTAGGAGCATTATTCGGTTAGACATATGGAAGAAAAGTCAGCTAAGCCAGAACTAGAGAAACCTGCATCTAGTCCTAAGGCTCAGGCAATGAAGCTTAGGACAGACCTGAACAAGGTAGCTGACCAAAAAGAAAAGCTTTTTTCTGAAAAAGAAGAGATTGACAAGAAGATCTCTTCAATTATTTCTAATATCAAGTCCCTTAAAGCAGAGAGGGACTCTCTTATCAGAGAGGTAAAGGAAGGAAAAAAGTTAAGAGACCAGCACAACAAAGAGATAAAGGCAAAAATAAAAGACGTAAAAAAATTAAGAGATGAAAAAGACAAGGTAATCAAAAAACAGAAGATAGAGGGTGACCCTCTGAAGATCCTTGATGAGATAAAATCACTGGAGCAAAAGCTTGAGACAGAAGTGATGAAGTTCAACAAGGAAAAAGAGATTATGAAGCGCCTTAAGGATCTTAAAAAGGTTCAAGCTGAGCTTGGGAAGCTGAGCATCGTCTGGGATGACATCAACAAGGTGTCAAAGGAGATTGATGAGGCCAAGGCAAAGGCAGAAAAAGTGCATAAAGATATCCAGGAAAAGGCAAAACAAAGCCAGGAAAAGCACATGGAGATCATCGCCTTGTCCTCAGAAGTCAAGGAACTAAAAGCCCAGAAAGACAAGCTCTCAAAACGCATAAAGAATGTGAAAGAATCATTCAGAAAGGTTGATGAGGAGCTGAAAGAAAACCTCATGAAACTGAGCAAGATGCCGGCAAGTGAATCTTCAACAGGAATGCCTCCAAAAAAACCATCTGTCAAAAAAGAGAGAAAACAGGAGCAGGAAAAGAATCTTCTTAAAAAGATCGGCGACAAGGTCAAGGAAAAGATCAAGAAAAAAGAAAAACTTACAACTGAAGACTTGATTGCTCTTCAGGAATCAGAAAAATAGTTCTAGTTAAACAATAAAAAATCAAAAAATAATTTATAGAATTCTTGATAAGATAAGATACTTATTCACTCTTTGTTACCTTAACTGCTTTTGGACCTCTGTCTCCCTGTTCTACTTCAAATTCGACTGGGTCGTTCTCATGTAAAGTTACGCCTTCTTCCAGGCCTGTCTGGTGTACAAAATACTCGTTACCATCTTCGCCTGAGATAAATCCAAAACCTTTCATGTCATTAAAGAATTTAACTGTGCCTTTCAAGTTCTCACCCCCTTTTCTTTCTTGTTGAACTCAGAATAGCCGCATTTGCCGCACACTTTCCTGTCCTTGTGCACGCCCAGAAAAACTCCCTTGCCGCACTTAGGGCAGGTAGGATTCTTTGCTTTGCCATTCTCATAAAGCTTCCACAATTGTGTTGGTTTCTTTGGTTTTTTTTGTGTCTTGGCCATGATCACTCACTTTTCTCTTCAGCAGGTTTTTCTTCTGCAGGAGCTTCTTTCTTTTCCTCAGTTTTAGCCTCTTCAGCAGGCTTTTCCTCTGCCTTTGGAGCTTCTTCAGCTTTAGCTTCACCTTCAACAGGCTTTTCCTCTTTTTTTATCCTCTCTATCTCTTTCAAAGCCTTTGCATCATCATAGATAACAGCAGAAACAAGTGACTGTTTCAGCCCAAAAATAGGCTTTATCTGCTTCACAATAACAAGCTCAGGCTTTGCTTTCAGCTCCTTAGCCAGCTCCTGCTTGACATTATCATTTGAAGGTGTCACACCTTCATAGACTATCTCTGCTTTTAATTCGGTTCTTGACAATAACTTATTTTGGTTTTTTTCTATAATCTTCATATTTACCTTACCTTAAGAGCATATTCGCCTTTGACAGTTATCCCTATCTTCTTGGCAATCTCAGATTTATTAGCATCCAATACTGAAACACGGCCCTGCCATCCTGTTGCAGTCTCATTGCTCTTACATATGGGGCAGTTAGCTCCTTCATAAAATAATTTGCATTTTTTGCATACCTTTTTCATTTTATTTCTTTTCCTTCTTAGGCTTTGCTTCCTTAGCCTTGTTCTCGTCCTCTATCCAGTCCAGCCTTCCGAGCCCAGGCTGCCTCATGGTCAGTCCTAGTTTAGGGTTTGACACATCTTTGTAAGATATGGCAACAAGCCTTGCCTTGCACCTGTCGCCAACCCTCAAAGATTTCTTGCTCTCTTTTCCCTGCAAGGTCTTGTCCTTGCTAAAACTGACAAAATCATCCATTGTCTGGCTTATGTGGATCATGCCGTCTATCGGGCCTATTGTCATGAAAGCCCCAAAATCAGCTATCTCCTTGATCTCCCCATAAACAACTTCCTGCATCTCTGGCTTATATGTAAGCAGTTCAAAATGAGTCTCATAATAGCTTGCACCATCGCCAGGGATTACAGTTCCCTCGCCAATATCGCTTACAGCCAATACATCTATGACTATTCCAAGCTCTTTTGACACATAACTCTCATACTTTTTTCTGATCCTCTGTATTATTGCCTCTTGAACAGGCATATCAAATAATCGCGGAGGAACCCGAATATAGTCCTTTAGCTCACTCTTATAAAACATCGTATATAGAAGTTAATATATCATATTTAAAAATCTTTGGTTTTTAGCTGCTGTCAGCCCACTATTACAAGGTATTTCTTCTGCCTCAGCAGGATCAAAGGAACTTTAAGCCTTTTTTTCAATGCCCTGTCCTGCGTAGCTACCAAAATATCGCCTTTTTTAGCCATTTCGACCAGAACATCATCAACATATTTGCCTTTTTCAGTCTTGATAACCTTGACTTTCTTAGCTTTTAATAATTTCAAGGCCAGAGCAGCTGCAAGTTTCTGTTTTCCTTTCTGCTTCTGAACAATGCCTTTCAGCTCTCCAACAGTCTTGTCCAAAACATTAAGCGAATACTTGAAATCGCACACGCGTTCAATCTCTGAAAATATATCTACCTTAAACTGCGCAGGGATGAGCAGGAAGTTTGTGTCTAAGATTATCTTTTTCATAATAACTTCAACCCCTTCACACTATCCTTGATCGGATCAGGCGACTCATTGATTATAGTGATATCAACCTTATATTTTTTTACATATTTAAGCAATTCTTTAAGCCTTTTCAAAGGAGTAAGCACATGCCTTTTCTCACCTTTGTATGTGTATTCAATACCTGAAAAATGAGCGTGCACATGCCCAACCCCTTTCAGCTTCTTGAAAACTTTATCATAATCTATCTTTCCTGCCTGCCGTGCATAAAGATGTGCAAAATCAATGCACAGATGGCAACCGGTCTCTTTCTTCAATTTTAACAATTCATCCAGATTTCCGAACTGTGACTTCTTGCCGCTAACCTCAGGAGCTAATTTTATCTTCCACTTCTTGGCCTTGATCACTTTCTGTATATCTAATATAGCTTTTTTCACCAGCTCATAAGTCTCTTCTTCGCTTCTTTTCCCATAATAAGCAGCATGGAAAACAACATACTTTGCACCTAAAGCATCCCCTCTCTCGCAGCAAGACAATATCCTTTTCTTGCTGGCTTCTATCTTCTTCTTGTCATAAGAAGCAAGATTAATATAATAAGGAGCATGCACACTTAATAAAACACCAAACTTCTTGGCAGCAGCACCTATCTCTTCAGCAACCTTGTTGCTTTTTATATAAACACCATAAGTAAACTCAATCTCTGCAGCTTTCAGCCCTAATCTTTGATACTCTTCAAGATTTTTAGCAGCTTCAACACTTCCGCCAATCCCTGCAGGCCCAAGTCTTATCATTCTTTGACAGCCTCTTTGCCAAGGAAAAATCCCTTAAATGCAGTAAGTACTGTGGCAAGTATCACGCTGTAGAATATAAAGGCCAGGGTCAGGTCAAGGATGACTGTAATCCCTGTAAATGTATATGTTGCAAAAGAAAATGCTACAACAGCTGTTGCAATGCCTTTAGGAGCGTGCAAGGTCAGGAAGATCTTCTCTTTTATAGTATACTTCTCTTTTGCAGTTGTCAAGGCTACAGCAAACCACCTCACTAAGATAAATATGGCAAAGATATAGATTGATGATATCAAAAACTCAGTTGTAAAAGGGATCTTGATCGTCAGCCCTATAAGCAAAAATACAAATATCTGCAAAAAGTCAGTAAAAACAGTCTCAAATGTCTTGACAGCAGCCTTCTCCTTGAGATGGAAGTTGCCGAACACAAGCCCAAGCACAGCAACAGACAGCACTCCGTTCCCCCCCAGGTTCTCAGCAAGTATGTAAGTCAGCAAGGCTATGACAACAATTGCGATTGGTGAGTATTTTTCAGAATATTTCCTCCGCATTATCTCAAATGCGATTATTCCCAAGACAATGCCTGCCCCAACGCCTGTGATTATCTGCTGCAAAAAAGGCGATATCTGCTCTACAAATCTTGTAAGCAGGACATTGAACTCTATCCCCCACATACCAAGTATGACAAAAGGCAGAAGAACTATCAGCGGAGTGTTCACCAAAGACTCTATCTCCAAAAAGCTCATGATCTTGTTCTTGCCTTTTTTTACCATGCTCAAGGTTGTTGAAGGGGATGTGCCGGCCATGAGAGCTGCAAATGCCAGGCATAAGATTACTGGAATCCTGTAGACAAGATATGTTGCGATTGTCAGGAAAAGTAGGCACATCACAAGAAAAACAACTGTAAGCCTTATTGCCTTGAAAGAAAACGTATCCAGTTCCCTGAACTTGAACTTGGATGAAGAGTGGAAAACGATCATCACTAGCGCCAGGATAGATATTGCAGACAGGAAAGATGTAGGAAACTGTACAACAGCTGCACCTTTATAGGTTATCTGGGCAATCCCCATTCCGGCTAATATAAGTATAAGAACATCAGGCAGCTTCAGCTTTGTCGCGATCATTGATGCAACAATGCCTACTAAAAGCAGTGCAGCCAAAGATGTAAGTATAGTCAGTGTTTCTGCCAATTTTCACCTCTTTTTTTGATTAATAAAGACTAAGTTCATTTATTAAGTTTTTGTTTTAGAAAACCTTTTAAATTGCCTAACATTAATATTGCCTATGAAAATCTTAAAAGAGGTTCTTGAAGACATAAAACCTTCTGCAAAAGATAAGAAAGAACTTAAACAAAAGATAAATCTCATTCTTAAAATCCTAAACAGTTCGTTGAAAGATGCAAGGGCAGTTCTTGGCGGCTCAGGAGCAAAAGACACCTGGTTAAAGGGAGTTAAAGATGCCGACATTTTCGTTTTATATAACTACAGCAAATATAAGGACAGATCAGACCAATTGTCAGACATCCTCCATAAGACTCTAAAAAAGAATTTCAAGAACATCTCAAGAGTTCATGGAAGCAGGGACTATTTCCAGATAAAACAAGGCTCATTCCTGTTTGAGATCATACCTATCTTAAACATAAAAGATCCAAAAAAAGCCATGAACATAACAGATATCTCTCCGCTGCATGCTTCATTTGTGAAAAAACACTCTAAACTCGCAGATGAGATACGCTTGCTAAAACAGTTCTGCAAGGCCAACAACTGCTATGGGGCTGAATCATATATCGGAGGTTTCTCAGGATATGCATGCGAAGTTCTGATAATCTACTATGGCTCATTTATGAAACTTGCAAGAAGAGCTGCAAGATGGAAGCCAAAAGTCATAATCGACTACAAAAAATACTACAAAAGAAAAAACCCGCTGGATGAGCTGAACACATCAAAGCTTCAGTCACCGATAGTCATGATAGATCCTGTGCAGAAGACAAGAAATGTCACAGCAGCTCTGTCAGAAGAAAAATTCAACCTGTTCAAGAAAATATGCCAGAAATTCCTGAAAAAACCATCTAAAGAGTTTTTCAGAGAAAAAGAATTCTCCTTGGAAAAGATAAAAAACAAGGCAAAAGGTAAGAATCTTATCCTGATAGATGTCAAGGCTTTGCCAGGAAAAAAAGATGTTGTCGGCAGCAAGCTTGCAAAAGCATTCAGGTGGATAATAAAAAAAACAGAAGAAAATGATTTTAAGATCATCAGCTCAGGATGGGAATGGGATGAGAAAAAACTGGTGTTGTTCTGGATAATGACAAAAAAAGAGCCTTTGTCAGGATATAAGGAGATCCCTGGCCCAAAATCTAAGGTGCCTGAAAAATTCAAAAAAGATTTCAGGAAAAAGCATAAGAACACATTCAAAAGAAAAGGGAAGCTCTATGCAAAAGTAAAAAGAGACTTCACAGACCCTGAACAGTTCATAAAAAAACTTATCAAAACACCTTATATCAAAGAAAAAGTAAAATCAATAAGATGTCAGCAATAATCAATGCAATTCTTTTATCACTTGCACCAATAGCAGAACTAAGAGGAGGGATCCCGTTAGCTCTAGCATCAGGCATTGACCCAGTCACAGCTTATCTCGCATGTGTTGCAGCAAACATCCTGATAATACCTATTGTATTCTTATTCTTGGGCACACTGCACAATCTTTTCATGAAAATCCCTGTCTACAAAAAAAGGTTTGACAGATTCCTGGAAAAAACGCATAAAAAAACACATAAAAAAGTTGAAAAATTCGGCTACATCGGCCTGACAATATTTGTCATGATCCCCCTGCCGATCACAGGCGCTTACACAGGAACACTAGCAGCATGGCTTTTTGGCATGAATAAGACAAGATCATTCTTCTCGATAGCGCTCGGAGTTATAATTGCAGGCATCATAGTCACAGCAGCTTATCTTACAGGAGCACAGGCACTGACATGGGCATTACAATGAAACATGGATACATTATTGCGTCAGCAACATTGGCAATATCATTTATATTTGACAGGATGGTCTTAGATTTTTTCAGCCTGATAAAAAATCCGATTCTTGATGCATTTTTTGGAGCAGTAGAGATTCTAAGGCCTGCTTTATTGGCGTTTGCTGTTTTAATAATAGTATCAGAAGCGCTATTTCTGATCAAAAACAAAAAACTCAGCTTAAAACTGATGATAAGCCTTGTTGCAGTAGGTGGGATAACCTATCTTCTGAAGATAATTACAGGAAGAACGCGTCCAACAGGCCTGGAAAACTCATTTCCTTCAGCACACACTAGCCTGACATTTACGCCAACTGTATTTTTAAAAAGATTTAAAAGCATCTGGATAGTTCTTGCATGTTATGTTGCATTAAGCAGGCTGTATTTGAACCATCACTATCTCTCAGATGTGATTGCTGGCGCAATCTTAGGTTATGGGGTTGGTGACTTGATAAACAGATTCAAAAGATGATCAACAGAAAAATTCCAAAACTCGAATTAAGAAGACAGATATTTCATGCTGCCTTAGGATTAGCAATAATAATACTTCTGGTCCTAGACCTGATCGGTGCGTGGTACATATTCATCGCGCTTTTGTTTGGAGGATTATTGGCCATAATGAGCAGGAACTATAAGATCCCTGTTGTCTGCTGGTTTTTGAAAAAATTTGAAAGAAAGCTGGCATTCAAAAAACTTCCTGGAAAAGGCCCAATACTTTATTTTATCGGAATTTTACTGGCATTACAGCTGTTTCCAAAAGACATTGCTCTGGCATCAATTGCTATTTTGGCGTTCGGTGACTCTGCATCACACCTTGTTGGAAAATATTTTGGGACGATCAAACACCCGTTAAGCAGCAAAAGAGTATTAGAGGGTTCTTTAGCAGGGCTTATTGCAGGATTTGTAGGTGCTGCATTTTTTGTAGCTCCTTTAGAAGCATTTGTAGCAGCTCTGGCAGGAATGATAATTGAGGTTTTAGAGATAGAAGTAAACAGGCAGCTTGTTGATGATAATGTTACAGTTCCTCTTGCAGCAGGAACTGCCATGATTGTTTTAAGAGTATTGATAAAATGAAAATTTTGGCTTTTGTAGACATGCACGGCAATCTGAGCTCTTTGATAAAGCTTAAGAAAAAAGCGAAAAAAGCAGATCTGATCATCTGCGCAGGCGATGTCTCTTTGTTTGAAGCTGACCTTGAATATCTTCTTCTTGAGCTGAATAAGATGGGCAAGCCAATCCTTATGCTGCACGGGAATCACGAGATGCAGTCAACCCTGAAAAACATGTGCAAGCCATTGGAAAACATAACTTTCTTCCACAAAAAGATAAAAAGGATTGATAAGATCACTTTCATCGGATATGGTGGCGGAGGATTCAGCTTGACAGAGCCTGATTTCAGCAAGTTCATATCAAAAAACAAGGAAAAGATAAAAGGCAGGATAGTTCTTGCTGTCCATGCTCCGATATACAACACAAAGATAGATAAGATCTATGGCGAGCATTATGGCAACAAGACATTCAGGGATTTTATTGAAAAAAAACAGCCAGAACTTGTGATCTGCGGCCATTTCCATGAGACAGCAGGCATCACAGACAAGATAAAGAGATCATTGATAATCAATCCAGGTCCTGACGGGAAAATCATTGAAATCTAAGTTTCCTTCCTTTGAAATCCTTCTTAGCCAAGAGACAAACCCTTGACTCTTTTTTCTCATCAATCAGCCTATAGCCAGACAGCTTAGCGATCTCTTTTGAGAACTTCTTGATCTCAGAATGCAGAGGCATATTCCCTACATCCAGCCTCTTCCTGCTCCATCCGACCCACATATAAGCTTTTATCTCAACAAACAATGGCTTATATTTTTTGATTAGCTGAGCATACTCTTCAGCATTGACCATATTCAATCCTTTGACAGCTGTTATACGCAGAACATTTCTTTTAAAATTCTTCATCAGCTCCAAGCTCTGCATCAATTTTTTCCATCCATCTTTTATCTGAGGCTGGTCAATTTTTTTGTATATCTCTTTATTTGGAGCATCAAGACTAATATAAAGTTGTGTAGGCTCAATTTTCAGCTTCAACAATTTTTTCAACATAGCGGGCTGTGTTCCGTTTGTAACTAAAAATGAAGTATATCCTCGCGAATTAATCTCTCTAACTAACTCAGGTAATTTAGGATATAAAGTTGGCTCACCAGATAAAGAGATTGCAAAATGCATTGGTTCTTGAGCTTGTTTAAATTTCTTCCAATTTAATTTTTCATTTCCACCAAAACCACTTAATTTCCGCAACTGAGCTTTAATACAGTCATCAACAATCTTCTTAGGCGGATCAACTTTTCCAGTCATCTTGTCGCCAACAGTTGCTTCAATAGCTCTCCAACAGAACAAGCACCTCTGGTTGCAGAACCCAACTGAAGGGGTCATCTGGCAGCATCTGTGAGTATTGATGCCATAAAACTTTTGCTTATAGCACATTCCTTGGCCTAACAAACTCTTCTTGGTCCACCCGCATATCTCTACAGCTGAATGACTGCCAACAACCTCATAATGCTGCTTTTCCAATAAACTTTTCAGCTTAGAACCTATTTTAGCCATATGTTTATTAATGAAAACTCAATTTAAAAGCTTTTTCAATCCAAACATTAATAAATCATCAACAAAATAAAACAATCATGAAATTCAAACAACAGCTGACAAGACTAAAACAAAGCAAAGAATTCAAAGACTGGAAAAAACAAAACCCAGACATATACCTTGTCCATGGATTTCTGATGATAAAAGATGACACTCAAACATCATGGCAGATTGGATTCTATGATAAAAAATCAGACAAAGTAACTTCGTTTTTCATGGAAACACCCATAAAAATAAGCCCGCCTGCTGAAATATTCAAGAAACAAGGCATTGTAAAAGAGCTGAACCCAGAAGAGATAAGACTGGATCTGAAACAAGCCCTAAAAATAGCTGAAAAAGAGAAAGAAAAATACAAAGAAAGCACTCTCCAGACAGTTGCAATAGTCCAAAACATAGATATAGGCACGATATGGAACATCACATACCTCACTCAATCATCAAATGCACTTAATTTTAAGATTTCAGTGACAGATGGAAAAATTCTAGACCAATTAAAGACATCATTTATACAACACCAGGCAAGCTAAGCTATATTTCCAGTGGAATGCCTTTTTGTTTCTTGTGGAAATTTTGAATAAACTCCGTCGATAAAACAAGATATGCAATTAAACCCCTTGGGGAGTTGCACAAGAAAAAGGGTTTTTTTCTTTATATATATTTTAGTTTAATATTATTTATATACTCGCACCTATTACCCTTTTGGATGGAAAAAGGGGACAGCACTGAACTTAGTTTATTTATAAGGACTTCTAGCAAGGATTTTGTAAAATGGGACAGGCAAAAGATAGTTGATGCTCTCATAAGAGAAACAGGAGTTGAAGAAGTAGTTGCAGATATAGTAAGCAGGGAAGTTGAAAACATGCTCAAGAGTGCTGGTGTAAAAAACATCACAACCCCTTTGGTAAGGGAGTTGACAAATGCCAAGCTTGTCGAATATGGGCTTACAGATATAAGGAACAAGCACGCAAGACTTGGGTTTCCTATCTTTGATGTTGGACAGATAATCAGGGCTCATAACAAGGAAAATGCAAATGTGCCCCACGGCCCAGAAGCGACCAACCTGACATTGGCTGAAGGCATCAAAAAAGAATATGCATTGATGAACATATTTTCTCATGACATAGGTACAGCGCACATGAAAGGAGATATCCATGTGCACGACCTCGGGTTTATCGATAGGCCATATTGTTCTGGAAACAACATGGCTTATATTGCAAAGTACGGCCTAAGCCTTCCAAACTCGCTGTCAATAGCAAGGCCAGCAAAACATCCTTTGGTGTTGCTGGAACATCTGATAAAATTCTCAGCAGCTTTGCAAGGATGTTTTGCAGGTGCGATCGGATGGGATGCAGTAAATGTTTTCCTCTCACCCTATCTCCAGGGGATGAATGAAAAAGATATGAAACAGCTTGCCCAAGTTCTTATCTATGAGTTTGCGCAGCAGGCAGTTGCAAGAGGAGGACAGAGCATATTTTCTGACCTCAACATATATTGGGAAACCCCGAAACATTTCAAAGATGTAAAGGCGATCGGTCCTGGAGGAAAATTCACAGGCAACACATATGCAGACTATCTTCCAGAATCCCAGAGGTTTGCAAAAGCCTTGTTTGATGTTTATAGGGAGGGTGATGCAAATGGCAGGCCGTTCTTCTTTCCAAAATCAGAAGTGCACATGACAGAGAGATTTTTCAAGACAGAAGGGCATGAGGAGTTTCTTGAGCAGATATCGAGAGTTGCAGCTGAAAAAGGAAACACATATTATGTGTTTGACAGAGGGGACACAGCAAAGATATCAGAATGCTGCAGACTGTCTTTTAAGCTGAAAAAATCAGATCTTGACGATGCATTTACTCCGTGGAAGATGAGGTATTCTGCGATGCAGAACGTGACAATAAACCTGCCAAGAATCGCTTATGAGAGCAGAAAAGAAAGTGATATTTTCGAGCTGTTGACAAAAAGGATAGAGATGGCCATAAGAGCGCATCTTGAAAAAAGGCAGTTCATCAAATCCCTGCTTGACATGGGAAACCAAGGGCCTTTGGCATTGCTGGCAATGGACCGTGACAAGGAGACATATTACAGGTTCAACAATGCAAGCTTCCTGATAGGGATGCTTGGGCTTAATGAGATGGTCCAGAATTTCACAGGAGAAGAGATGCACAAGAGCAGGGCAGCGCTCAAATTCGGATTAAAGATAATAGCCCACATGAACAAGGAATGTGAAAGGCTGGCAAAAGAAAATGATGTCAAGATAGCTCTTGAGCAGACGCCTGCTGAATCAACAGCATACAGGCTTGCAAAGCTTGACCTGAAGTATTTCCCGATCCATGCAAGCCAGGTTGTCAAGGGAGCTGTCGGAAAAAACGAGATATACTATACAAACAGCACATATTATGATGTTGGTGCAGCTGTTGATCCTATCAAGAGAGTTCATGATGAGGGATTGTTTCATCCGCTTATTGAAGCAGGAGCACTGTCTCATATCTGGCTTGGAGAGTCACAACCATCAGCCTCGGCAATATCTAACTTTGTTGTAAAGACATTCAAGAATACTACAAATGACCAGATTGCATTTTCACCAGAATTCACAACATGCCTTGACTGTGGAAAGACATCAAGGGGCTTGAATGAAACCTGTGGTTTTTGCAAATCAAACAATGTAGAGCATATAACAAGAGTAACTGGATTTTTCTCAAAGATAAGCAGCTGGAACAAGGGAAAGCTGGCTGAACTGAATGACAGGCACAGGGTGAGAGTATGACAAAGATAAAATTGTTTTGGCAGCCAAACTGTCCAAAATGTCCAAAAGCAAAAGAATTATGCGAAGAGCTTGAAAAAGACAGCGTAACAATAGAAAGATTTGACATAAGCGAGAGAGACGGGCTGGCAGAAGCCAGTTTCTATGGAG
>JAFCEI010000005.1:0-24417 GCA_017609245.1 Candidatus Woesearchaeota archaeon
GGATTTGTCAATAATACTGAAACAAGCTACTTTATCATCGCCGATGTAGGCGCTCCAACCTATTCAAACATAACTGAATCTCCTACAGATCCTGCAACATATGCCCTGGGCCAATCATACCAGTTCAACATAACCTGGACAGATAACCTTGCTGTAGATACAGTAACGCTGGAATTTGACGGGACAAATTACACACCAATTGCCCCTGACGGAAATGTCTATTCAAAAACATTCGCAAGCCTGACAGCAGGAATACACAACTACACATGGTATGCTAATGACACATCAGACAATACAAACAACACAGGGTTGCTGAATTACACGATCAACAAAGCAAATTCATCGATCAACCTGACATTAGACGGAACTGCAACAAACAAGACAATAGAAGCAGACTCAACAGCAGTTACCATAAGAGCAGAAACAATAACCCCAACAGGAGGTTATCTGGAACTATATGAAGATGGCAATCTTATCAACAATGGAACAGACCCTCTGGTCAATACAACAACATACAATGCAATAGGAACATACAATATCACAGCGATTTATCCAACAACTCAAAACTATCTGACAAGCTCAGAAACACTTTTCATAACAGTTGAAGACACAACAAACCCTTCTGTTACAAACATCACTACAGACCCTGGAGCGATAAATCAAACTCAAACAACAAACATATCTGCAATCGTAACAGACTGTTCAAACCTCACTGTAAAGATAAACATAACCAAACCAAACAGCACTACAACAACTTACAACATGACAGATGCTGGCTCCAATATTTGGTATTATGAATACACTCCAACATCAAGTAATCCTGCAGGAAGATATAATCTGACGATCATCGCAACTGATGCATCAAACAATACAAACAACACAGAGACAGACTTTTTTGATGTCTACGACATAACTGCTCCAAGCGCGAACATAACAGCTCCAGCTCCGAACACAACATATGATTACGGCAGTTCGGTCAAGATCATTGCAGATGTAACAGATGAAACAGCGCTTGATGAAGTTCTTGCAAATATAACTTGGGGCGCAAACAGCGATATTTTACAGCTAGCATACAATTCAAGCTCATCATTGTATGAGAACTCATTCACAAGCACAACATACCTGGGAAGATATAATATAACAATTACTGCAAATGACACCTCAAACAACATAAATAGCACAGAAACAACATACTTTAACATAGCTGACCTAACAGCACCTGCTTACTCAGGCATAACAACTGACCCAATATCACCTGCATTATCTAACAATACGCTGTTCACATTCTATGCAACATGGACAGATAATGTAAATATAAGCAAGGTGCAGCTCGAATTCAACGGCAATAATTACACTGTAAGCACAAGATCAGGAGACCAATATTATTACACGCTGACAAACCTTTCAACAGGAACATACCAATACAGATGGTATGCCAATGACACCTCCAATAATCGCAACAGCACAGACTATTTCAACTACACTGTAAGCGCTGAAACAACTGCTCCAACAATAACCTCATACTCTGTATCACCTCCTGCAGTCATAACAGGAGAAAATGCAACACTGAACCTGACAGCAACTGATAATGTAAACATCTCATCAACCTGGGCAGTCATAACCCTCCCAGACTCGTCAACAGGAACAGTCCAGATCTATCCGCAGAACAGCTCAGATTACACAACAACGCTCAACGGCAGGTATAATGTAACTTTCTATGCAAATGATACAGCAGGAAATCAGGCATCTGAAACAGACTATTTCATAGCTGGAACAGGATTTAATCTTACTCTAAATGTCAAAGATCATGCGAGCACAGGCGTTGATACTAACGTGACAATTTACCTGACAGGAACAAACAAAAAAGTAAGAACACATAATCTCACAGGAACACTGAAATATGCATATGCAGGCACAAATTATGATCTGTTGTTCACAGCATACAACAAAGCCATAACTGTAAGGCTAAATAATGTAAATCTCTCAAAATACAATAACAAGACATTGGGAATAGACAAAAAAGCCTCACCTATATCTGGCTATCTGGTAACATACGGGATAACAAGCGAGTTCAACCAGAGCAACGTGACCCTGACATTTGATTACACAGGCCAGGGATTCACAAACGAGAATTATATGGGATTATACAGGTGCGCTGATTGGAATTTCACAGCCCAGACATGCGCCGGAGCATGGTCAAAACTGACAGCTGCAACACAAGACAAGACAGCAAACACGTTCACTGTCACCCTGACAACACTCTCTGGATTCTCGATCAAGCAGGAAACAGTGCCTTCTGCTCCAGGCGGAGAAGATACAGGGGGTGGCGGTGCAGGAGCTGGAATTCCTTGCTCACCTATATGGAACTGTACAGAATGGTCTGAATGCTCAGAAAACAGAACACAGACAAGATTCTGCACAAACATAGGAACTTGCTTTTATAATGACAAAACAGAAACCCAAAACTGCACATACACTCCGGTTGGAAAAGTCATACCTGTAGAAAACATAACTCCTATTGAAGAAGAAGTTCCAAAACCTTATGTCAAAAAGCTGTTCAAACCAGTGGAAACAGTTAAGTCAGCAATAAAAACTGCAGAAGGATGGCTATTGCCAAAACTAACAAGCATATCAGACTGGGCAATGAGACATATAATATGGATACTTGCTACAATTGTCCTCATATCAGGATCAGTTGCAGTTGTCATAACAGTCAGGAAACATGAAGAAGAGATTTCAGAAGCAGGAAAAACTGTGGCTGAATCTGTGGTTGTCATACCTAAGCAGATTGAAAAACAGGTTGAAAAGCGCGTTGACGAGCTTGATGAGAAACTGTATGATTTTGGCATGGGTGTAAAGCGCTTCATAAGAAAGGAGAAAAGAAAAGCTGTAAAAAGCATAGCAGAAGCAAAAGAAGACATGCAAAAAGCAGCCCATAACATGAACATAAATTCAGGGCGCTTGTTAAGAAAAACTGAGAAAAGACTTGACAAGAAAATAGCTGAACCTGTTGCTGAAAAAGCCCAAGCAGTCAGAAAAGAGGTCAGAAAGGATATTGAAAACATAGCTCATGTGCTTCACTTGTTCAAGCTAAGGCTGAGAAGGCTTCCTCAAAACATACAGAAAGATGTTGAAGAAGATGTGGAAAAAGTAAGGCAGACGCTGCATACCCTAAGGATAAAAGGAAGGCGCCTGGCCAGAAAAGAGCAGAGAGAAGCTCAAAAAACTATCAGCGCATCGCAGGACATGCTTGAAAAAGCGATCAAGCAGGATGCAAAAACAATCGCGAAAACCCTGACCACAATAAGACAAAAGACCAAAGCTCTTCCTGACCTGACAAGACAAAAGATCGAAGAAGAGCATGAGAATATAATCCTGAACCTGTACCAGATGCTCGGCAAGCTTGAAAACAAAGAGCAGGCCCTGGCTGAAAAAGTTGAAAAAGAAAAACAAGATATCAGGGAACTGGAAACAAGTGCGCTAGAAGAACAAGCATTGGAAAAACAGGCAAAAGAATTCATCGTAAGCCTGGAGCTGCTCAAGAAAAAAGAAGAGACAGATGTTGCAAGGCAGGAAAAAGAGATAATGCAGCTTGAAAAAGACCTGAAGGAGCTTAGAGAAAGGAAGCGCATGACAGAAAACATCCAAAAACATGCTGCAGAGCTTGAAGCAAAAGAAAAACGGCTGGAAAACAAAGAAAATATGCTGTCAAACATGATCAAGAAAGACAAGGAGTTGTCCAAAAACATTGAAACAAAGATCAGCATAACAAAAGAGCTGATTGATGATTACAAAGAGCATATCAAAAAGCTGGAACAGGCCAAACAGGACAAAAAACTGGCGATAGCAATACTGAAAGAGAGGGTTGACCTGCTTCAGACATCATCTCAAAAACTCTCTGAACAAAAATCAAACATGGTTAAGATAGAGCAAAGCCTGGAAAAAGACAAAAATAACATGCAGGAAAAAGAGCAGGAGCTGAAAGCAGCACTTGCAAGGATATTGAGGCAAAAAGAGGAAAAAATATCAGAATTCAAAAAAGCAGGAGTTGCTGTTCCTCAAGCGATAAACAAGAGGATAGAACCTGCCGTAAGGAATGTGGAAGACAACCTGAAAAACATCAGGCTGAATATAAAGCTGGTTGAGAACAGGCTGAGAAAGATAAGAAACAAGAGCAAGGTACTGATATTAAACAGACAGTCAAAACTAGGATCAGCAGAGCAGGAGAAAAATGAGTTAAATATATCCCAGGAAGAGCTTGCAGATCTGAACAACAAGATTGCATCCTCCACATTTGCAGTAGTTGAAAATGCAAAGCTTCTCAAAAAGCTGAAAAAAGCAAGGTCAGACCTTAAAAAAGACATGTCAAAGAAGAAAAAAGATATGAAAAAGCTGAAACAGAAAGAGAGCAAGATAAAGAACAAACTGGCTGAAAAAGACAAAGATGCAGGCTTCAAGGAAAAGATAAGAAAGGTGCTTCTGGTCAAAAAACAAAAAGATATGAAAAAGCTGAAAAGATCAGTTAAAGACATAGGCAAGCTTGAAGACAGAAAGATTAAGGAGATAAAACAAAAGATCAGGAAGTCAGAAGAGTATGGAAAGGATGCTGAAAAAGTAAAGCAAGACTTTAAAAAAGACAGGAGACTGCTCAGAAAGATACAAAAGGAAAAACCAGAAGATAAACAAAGAAAAAAACCAGGCATCAGGGGAAAAAAACACGAGAAAACTGATAAAAAAGCTGAAGAATTTGTAAAAGACATGGCAAGAAAGCTGGAAAACCTGGATCAAAAAGCTAAAAAACAGGCTAAAAAGACAAAAGATTATAAAAAGCACATGCTTAACAAACTGAAAGAGGTGTATAAATGATGGGAAAAACAATAGGGGTGATTTCTATAAAGGGCGGTGTCGGAAAGACAACAACTGCAGTTAATCTGAGCCATATATTTGCAAGCGAATTTAACAAAAAAGTACTGGTGGTGGATGCCAATTTCTCAGCTCCGAACCTGGGGCTGCATCTGGGAATTATAGAGCCAGAATATACCTTGCATGATGTCTTGAACAAGAACATCCCCATCAAAAAAGCGATTCAACCCCATGAAGGGCTTGATGTGATTCCAGGAGCATTGCTTGGGAGAAAAGTAAATCCTTTTGAGCTGAAAAACAAGCTAAGTTCAATAAAAAAAGATTATGACCTGATCGTGCTTGATTCTTCCCCGACGATGAATGAAGAGATCATAGCAACAATGGTTGCATCAGACCAGCTGATTGCTGTCACTTCACCTGATTATCCTACACTTAGCTGCACAATGCACGCAGTAAAGGTCGCAAAAAGAAAAAAAACGCCTATTGCCGGACTTATACTGAACAAGGTCAGGAACAAAAAATTCGAATTAAAGCTGGATGAGATAGAAGAATCCACAGATGTGCCTGTGCTTGCCGTGCTGCCCGATGACATTAAGATGCTTGAGTCAGTCGCATACACAACAGCTGCTTCACAGCATGCGCCTTTAAGCAAAGCAGTAATAGAATACAAAAAGCTTGCAGGGGCATTGATCGGAGAGGACTACAAAGACCCAAGATTGCTGTCAAAAATAAAAAATGTTTTCCTGAAAAATGTCAATAAACAGGAAGTGAACAGGGTGTTGTTCAAGGAAAAACAAGAGGCAAAAGATTAGCGATCACCAAAAAAGGCAGGTGATTCAACAGGACAGATAAGATATCTTTTTTTCCTTTGACCAAAAGGCTGGCTGTTGGAAAACCATACAAAAATATCAGCGATGATTCTAAGACAAAGAACAGGTTTGTTCCGCTGCTTACATAAAACAATACTGCCATCAAAGGGTAGAATATATAGCTCTTTCTGGCGCTTTCATTCAGATATGTTGTAAAAAAAACCAGCAAGGTCAATATGACAACAAAATACAGGTCAAGATTCAGGTAAAACAGCCAAACCCCTGTGGCCGATGCAACAATAACATTCTGCAGCGCAACAAAATAGTTTCTTCCTTGCCTTAGCTCATCCTTGGCGATAAATGTCACCATCATTCCAAATACCAAGCCAAAAAAGGCTACCATACTTACCAGGAGATAAAACAAAAATTGCATCATGAAATACCTCTTTTTAATTCTTTAATCTCAGCCCCTGTTATCTTTTTCATCTTTTTAAGGAGTTTTTCCTGTTTGATAGTGTATTTCAGGGTAAGCTTAAGCAGTTTCTTATTTGACCTTGATTCAAATTTCCCCCTGGACAATGCATGATCAAGAGCATGCCTTAATCTGTCAAGCCAGAGATAGATATTTTTCTTGATATAAGGTTTTGTTCCTTCAAGATGCCTTACCAGGTCTCTGAGCTTTGATTTGACAGTGCTGTGAGAATCTATTTTTCTGCCTTTTTTTAATGCATTCAGCGCATCCCTCATCCTCTCTTCAACAATAAACTCTTTTGTCAGGTGCTCCACCTGGTGCGAGATGGCTTTTCTGAACATCTCTGTCTCAGGATTGAATGAGATAAGATAATCTGCTAGTTTTGGAGAATCTTTGTTGATCTGTGCAAGGAACGTATCAATCTCAATAGCATAATCAAGAAACATGTGGTTCAGCTCAAACTTTTTCTTGTCAAGATGCTCTGCCTTTTGTTCAAGCTCAATATTGATGTCTTTCACATCCCTTAGCTTATTAACATCATCAATGACAAATTGTTTCATTCTAGCTCACTGTGCCCAAACTGTATAAGCAGGTCTACTCCCAGGTTTTCCAGTTGAAAAGGGATATCACATGCTCCAAAACAACTCCCCTGCCACAGCATTATTTTTGATTTTGTCTTTGATTCAAGCTTATCAATAATCTCTTTTGCCAGAGGCTTCAGGCCATCTGGCAGCTGCACACACACTAACCTGGCTTTCTGCCTGTTTATCGCATTCACAGCTCTTTCTAATTCAAGATCATAATTCATAATCAAAAAGAAAGAAATCGAGTATTTAAAATTTGCCTAATCAGATATAATAGTTGTTTCTGACTACTTCTAAAAAATTGTCTGCCTTAACATACTTCATATCAGGATTTGTTTTTCCACGCATCTCATTCAGTTGCCTGACAGCATCTATCATAGGGTCATGCAGGTAAGATATCCCTTTTTTTATGGTTTTGATGCTTTTGCTTGCAATCTCGCCAACATCAGCATTTGCAATCTTTATTCCCGTGTCAACAACATTTTTTGCTACTTCTGAAACATCTGCATTTGCTATTTCTTTAGTCTTAGCTGCAACATCTCTTGCAACTTCTTTCACATCTTTGTTTAATATGTTTTCTATATTATTGTTTTCCATTTCATTTACCCCCAAAGGGATATTTAGTCAAAATGGCAGTATATAAATCTTTCTGTGTTCAAGAAAGGTTTATGCTCAAAAATCTCTGGTTTTTGTTGTATAAAGGTCTCTATTGTTTTTTAGAAACAGTCTTTGCCTTCCTCTTAGCTTTCTGCTCCTTAAGATAAGGAAATCTCATAAATTTCTTGCATTCGAGACAATAATAAACAACCTTTCCCCTCTGCGTCCTAATCCTGTAGTTTTTCCCAGGGATAAAATAAGCATAACAATGCTTGCAAAACCTTCGTTTCAGTTCAGCAGGGATTCTCTTCTTGCTTTTCATTGATATCTTTCTGGCCAGATGAACATATCTGTTCGCAAGCTTTGGGTCTGTTTTAGCAGCCTTCTGAGCCTCTTTAAACAAAGTATTGATTCTTTCCAAAGCAATGTTCTTCATCTTCTTTGTTTTCTTGCGCTTAACTATTTTTTTCATATTATTATCAGCACTTTTGGGCGGCATTGGAAGGGGGATGGTGGGCAGGCAAGCTCAATCACACCTTCTTAATCTTCGCAACAAAAAACCCTTCTGTATCATTGTCCTGCGGCCACAATCTCAAACATTTCACAACATTTTTGTTATATTCTGCCCCTTCAAACTTTGTTACAGCGTCGCTTTTTCTGATATCTAATTTGATATCTTGTATCTTGGCATTTTTATATTTATCCAATAAAAAGCTGACAACTGCTTCATCTTCTTCAGGCTCTACACTGCATGTTGAATACACCAGTGTTCCGCCTGGCTTCAAAAGCTCAAAAGCATTTTCAATAAGCTTTCTCTGCAAAATAGCTATCCGTTTGATCATGTTTGGGTTCCACAACCTTAATGTCTTCAGGCTCTTCCTTATAGTTCCTGTTCCAGAACAGGGAGCATCAACCAGTATCTTGTCAAATCTCAAGTCTCTGAACCTTTCCCCAGACATCTGGGTGATCAATGCATTTGTAATACCCATTCTTTGCAGATTGATTCCCAAAGCAGCTATCCGGTCGCCCTTGATGTCATTTGCAATAAAAATCCCTTTGTTTTTCATCAGGGCAGCTATTTGCGAAGCCTTGCTTCCAGGAGAAGCGCACATATCAAGCACAACCTCGCCTGGCTTAGGGTCAAGCACTATCGGAGGGATCATCGATGCTGCTTCCTGGACATAGATATATCCCAAAGAATGCTCAACAGTATTCCCAATATCCCTTCTGCCAGTTTCATGCTCGATCCAAAACCCTTCTTTGCACCAGGGAATCTGCTTAAGCCCCCATTTTTTCATCCTTTTTTTAAGGTCACTGACAGAAATCTTCAGGGCATTAACACGTATGCTTCGCCTTAGAAAAGACAAGGAATATTTCTTAAACCTGTTAAAATCAGTCAATCTGCTGTAGCGTTCAACAAACTTGTCTTTGAATTCAAGAGTTTCTGTGTTGGGAATCTTCTTAAGCTTATCCATAATCATTCTTAAATTTGTAAAGATTTATATATTTATTCTAAACTGCATCCAAACATGAGAAAAAACAAGATTGCCAGAAAAAACCTAATTAGTTCCAGTTCCAGAGAAAAAGACAGATTGCTCAAAGAAGCATATGGTTTTTCAAGCCAGGACTTCAGGAACATAAGGGGACAGAACACATTGAAAAAGAAAATACTCTGTGCTGGGAAGATCTTTCAAAAAAAACTTTTGAAATTAGATCCAAAAGATGCTTCAGCTCAGTTTACAGCAACAAATCTTGCTGCAATCATAAGCAAGGAATGGGATGATCCTAAGAAAAAATCCTGGTCAATAGGAAGCAAAATATCAAGATATTTCAAGTCAATGAACCAGTTAAGGGAGATTTGCGAAGTTAGCTATGGAAATGTGCAGAAAATAAGAGAGATATACCCAGAGGTAGAGATATCTGCGCATGACATAGTCAGAGGCATTACAATCCCGGAAAAGATAGAAAGCAATATGCTGACATTATTTGCATTGTATCTTACAAGAGGCTCATTGTACAATCATGGATCTGGGCAGTTCAACCTAAACGCAAGAAAAGAGGACGAGGGGCTGTTCAAAAAAGTTCTTGGTCCCCTGGTCAACAAGATATTCAACATAGATGACTTGATAAGGCAGTCTGATAACCACAAAACGCCCTGGCTGAATAATTTATATAGAAAAAGCAGATGCAAGATGGATATAAATTCAAAAGCACACTATACTTTCCTGAAATATGTCATGGGTTTTCCAACTCCAAAAGAAAACATCAAAGTTCCGATAAGAGATTCAGAAAAAGAGAATTACGCCACATGGGCTGGGCTTGTTGCAGGAACAGGGGAATTTATCAAAGATGTGCTGGTTATGTATAGCCAGGACAAAAGATTCATTGAAACAGCTTCGAGCCTTGCAAATAAGATAGGTTTTAGCCCAAAAATATGCAATAAGACAATAAGATTCAAAAATAACCAGGAAGTTGAACATAGCATAGCATTTGATAAGAAAGATATTGAAAAGATGGTTTCCAGATATGTCCTGATCGATCCTATTTTAGAACAAAAAGGGATATTTGTTAATCCAACCCATATAGATTATATCAATTTTACCATATAAGGCCCCTGCTTTTTATAGCCTTGTTTTCTGAAATATCCTCTTACTCCAACACCGGAGATAACAACAATCTTATTCTTGTAATAGGTCTTTGCAATCTTCTCAGCTTTTTGCAGCAGCTGTTTGCCAATTCCTTTGTGCTGCACACTTCCCTTCTTGCCAAACTCTGCTTGAGTTCCATAAACATGCAGCTCCCTCACCAGTGCACTTTTGCCAGTGATCTCTTTCCTAAGGCTTTGTGAAGGGAATCTCAGTCTGCAGAATCCCAATAATATATCATTCTTGACATCCTCCGCACAAATAAAAAACTCCATGCCTTTTGAAGCTTCATATGGCTCAAATAATATCTTGATTTTTTTAGAGATCTTTTTACCTCTAGGTTCTCTGCACCTGATACATCTGCATTTTATTTTTTTCTTTTTCAGTAATTCCTCAATATACTGCCTTAGATTAGTCATTCCAACACCTGCTTCTGTAGCATAAGTCGGAATATCTCTTTGAACTCTCATTATTCTGCAATATTCAGGAACTGATTTTTTAAAATCAACAATAAGTTCAGCAGCCTGTTTTGTTGTCAATGGCTTGTATTTTTTCTGTTTCCATAGATTGTAAAGCCTTGTTCCTTTGACAACCATGCAAGGGTATAGCTTAAGCATATCTGGCCTGAAATCAGGATTACTGAATAGCTCCTTAAGCCCTTCCAGATCTTTTTTCCTGCTAACTCCAGGCAATCCAGGCATCATGTGAAAATTTAGCTTAAATCCAAGATCTTTCAAGATCCTTATCGATTCAATAGAATCACTTACAGGATGTCCTCTCTGTATATTTTTCAGAACATCATCATAAACACTCTGTATCCCCAGCTCTACTTTTGTGCATCCAAGTTCCAACATCTCATTGCCGTGCTTCAGCTTACCATGATCAGGCCTTGTCTCGATTGTCAGTCCGATGCATTTTATGTTTGAGTCCTCATTCCTACAATGTTCTCTTTTAAGGTCACTCTTGCCTTTCAGTTTTAAGATCTTGGCCCTAACCTTTTTGACCCTTTTCTCGTCATGAATGTCTCCAGGCAGTTCAAAAAATTTCCTGAACTTAACAACATCAAAAGTATTGTTTTTAAAAAACAGCTTCGAAAAGTCATTCATTGCCTTGAAACAACATGTAACAAACTCTCTCTGGTATCTTTTAGAAACAGACGGAAATGTCCCTCCCATGACAATCAAGTCAACTTTTTGGGGCATATGCCCTAGGCAGACATACTGCTCAAGCCTGTTAAACACCTGCAGATAAGGGTCATACATATTTCTGATAGCCCTTCTTGTTGCAGGCTCTTTTCCAGTATAACTCTGGGGAACACTGCCAAATAAAGAATCAACACCGCCAGGGCAATACAAGCACCTGCCGTGCGGACATCTCATTGGCTTTGTCATAACAGCTACAGGCGAAACACCAGAGATTGTTCTGCCAGGCTTTGTCTGAAGATATTTCAGCCTATCTAGATCATCTGCAGAAGCATGCATCAATATTTCAATATTGGTCAGCAGCTTTTTTAGCTTATATTTCTTGCAAAGCCTGTTCTTTAGCCTGCTAACATCTCTTCCAGACAGTTTTCTTTTTTTCAGCGAATTGATTAGCTCATTGAAAATATCCATTTTAGTATACAATTTGTATATTAATTTATAAATATTTACCACAAATTTTATAAATGTCCAAATTTCAGAGTAGTCCATGGCAAAAGAGGTGTCATTTAGAGCATTATTTATTCTGGCATTTGCACTGATAACCATATCAGTATTCTCAACAACATTGATATTAAACCATACTAGCCCTAGCTCAATAACAGGGCGTGTAAGCGGGATAGCGCAGGTAAATGTGACCAGCATGGTGATGATATCTCTTCCTGTAAATTTTGTAAATTTTGGGCAGATAGGGCCTGGCTCTTCAGATGATACTGAAGATGATGATCCAGCACCTTTTCTGGTGCAGAATGACGGCACAGTGATCATTAACATCACGATTGAAAGAGATAATTCAAGTACTCCTCTGTTTGAAGGTACTGGAGGAGGAGACAACACGACCAGCTTCCAGTTCAAAGCAGACCAATCATCAGAGCATAATGGGTTTGTGCCTGGGCAAAGCCAGATGACCTGGGCAAATGTGCCTGGAACAACACCAGTCTTGGTCATCGGCTCTCTCAAATATGCTGATGCTCACGACAGTGCAGAGATAGACCTAAAGATAGATGTTCCTGCAGATGAGCCGCCTGGCCTGAAATCAGAAACAATCAATTTCATTGCAACACAATCTTAGGAGGTAAAAAAAGATGGAGACTAAAAATCTATTGGCAATTCTGCTGCTCATAGCTGTAGTTATATCTGTAGTGGGGACAACGGTAATCCTGAACAGCCTTACAGAAAAAGTAGATGCAACACAGGGGACTGGCCAAGTAAGATTATATGTAACTGAACAACCAGTAGAAAACGCCCCGACAACCGGGCTAGTAACACTAAACGTGCTTGAAAAAACATAAGGAGGTAAAATGAATAAAAAAGGAGAAATGTCAAACAAAACACTCGCTGTTCTGGTCATATTGGCAATAGTAATATCTGTTGGCAGCACAATGATGGTTTTAGATAAGATAAAAATAGCGACAACAGGTGCAGCAACAGGAGTGGCAAAAGTAAATGTGACAGGAGTTGTAGCAATATCGCTGCCGGTGAATACAGTAGACTTTGGAAGCATATTCCAGGGATATTCAGATAACACAACAGACAACAATCCTGCGCCATTGAAGGTGCAGAATGATGGCGGAGTTAACGTGAATGTATCAATAGCCAGAGATGGCTCAAGTGCTGCTTTGTTCAGCGGAACTGGCGGAGGAGACAACACAGCATCATTCCAGTTCAAGATAGACCAGACAACAGAAACAGGCTCATTTAACTACACAGAATCTACAACAACTTGGACAAATGTGCCGGGAACAACAGCTTTAGACAGCGTGATAGCTATGCTTGATTACCAGGACAGTACAGACTCAGCAGAAGTTGATCTGTTGATAAACGTGCCATCAGATGAGACACCTGGTGCAAAGAACGAAACTCTAGTATTCACAGCTGAGCAGTCTTAAACCTTTTTTTATTTTTTTATTATATAAAAAATAAATTTTTTTGAATTGACAAAAAATAAACATCGTCTGGGAAAACATGGAAAAAAAATACATATTATACCTATAATATATCATTCTCTTCTTGTTGGTAATTGAAAATTCATCTGCAATAGGCATCGGACCTCCAAAAGTTGAAGTTGATTTCCAGCCAAACCTTAACAAGGAAATCACTTTTATGGTCCTTAATCAGATCAGTATCCCGATACGCGCAGAACTATATGTCAGGGGCGACCTGGCAGAATACATAACACTTGAAAAAGAATATATTGACCTTGATCCAGGAAAAAGCGCGACATTTCAAGTATATATAACCCTGCCTTCTAAGATCGACACGCCAGGCCCGAACAATCTCAGGATTGGCGCTTTGGAATCACAGATAACCTCTGAAGCAGGCACTGTTGGAGCAAAAGCAGGTGTTGAATCAAAACTAATAATAAATGTGCCTTATGAAGGAAAATACATCAAAGCTGACCTTAAAGCAACAGATATTAAAAAGGGTGAGATAGTTGATTTTACACTAAGCATATCAAACATAGGAGAAGAATACATTGCTGATCTTGATGCATCTATTGAAATTTATGATTCTGATGACGAAAAAATAGCTACAATCAAAACAGACAGCATAAGCATAAGCTCTGGAGAAAAAAAAGATATTGCTGCAAAATGGTCTTCTGAAGATGCTGAAGCAGGCATATACAATGCAATAGCAAAAATAACATATGATGGAAATGCAAAAGAAGCTGAAACAAAGTTCAGGATAGGAGATGTATTGATAGAGATCTTGGATGTCTCCATAAGCAAATTCAAAAAAGGCGAGATAGCAGGCATAAGCCTTTCAGTACAAAGCAAATGGAATGAAGAGATAAAAGACGTGTTCGCTGACATAGAGATCTACCAGGGAGACGAACTAGTCGACAGCATAGAAACAAACAAGATAACTCTGGGCAGCTGGGAAAAGAAAACATTAAATGCATACTGGAATACTGCCAACATCAAAAAGGGAGATTACACAGCAAAAGCTGTTCTGAATTATGCAAACCAGACAACCTACAAAGAATTTGGCATAGAAGTAAAAAGCGGGTTTGAGTTTGGCACAATAACAATAATTATATCAATACCTGTTCTCTTCTTCATACTATGGTGGATATTTTGGGCAAAAAAAATATTGTAATATTAGCAGCAGTTGTCTTGCTCAGCATTATTGCAGCCATTCTTATTTATCCATATCCGACAGATATACAAGAGCTTGACATCTACTTAAAAGTCGGCAACTATACAGGGATTGATGTAGATACATCAGCAGTTGTCTTTGGAACAATTATGCCGACTGGAAGGGCAAGCAGGGACATAGTCATAACAAACGAAGACGTCAAACAGCACAAGATAAGAATCAATATAGCTGGGAAGCTTAAAGATTGGATAACTATGTCTGATAACAGATTTAATCTTGATGCTTCAGAAAACAGGACAATAACCCTGACTATAAATGTGCCTGGCAATGCAAGATACGGCAATTATACAGACAGATTAATGATAATTTTTGGCTGATGAATATCTCAAACAAAATAATAACCTATCTGTTGTTGGTTTGGATAATCATATCCATCGGGCAGGTTTATGTGGTTTCAAAACACATGCCTGCAACAGGCAAGGCAACAGCATTGATAAAAACAAATGTGAAACAGATGTCTGGATTATACACCAAATATGATAAATATTCTCCCGCAGTGGATGTCGCAATACAGGGGAGTTCATTTACATATAATGGTCTTCTTGAACTTGATATAATCAACGCAAACAAATCTGTCCACGGATATCCCAAAAATATTTCTCTGGATGATGATGGAGATTTTACAGAGCTGCTGAAAACAGGCAATCTATCGCACGGCAATTATACTATAATTGCTACTGACTCTAATCCTGTCTTATCAAAAAACAAGACAATAGAGATTCTGCCGCAATATATTGGGTTAGGCAGGATATACAGCCCATTTGGAAAGACTGTTGATCTAATTATGAAAGTTTATGACCAAGATGGAAATCTTGTCTTAAGCGATGATGGAGATTATAATCTATCATTCAAATATGGTATGGAATATGATGTCCATATTACTCCTCGTGATCTCTCAGGCATTGATAAGGTCATATTTAATGTCATGGTAAATGAAGGCGATTTTGCTAATCTGGCTGGGCTGGACTCAATTGAAGTAAAATACTCAGATAATATAGATGGGCTGCATATGGATAAACTGACAGCCATAGTTCCAAATGTGATTCCAAACAGCATGCACATATATTTTAATCACGATGCAAGACCGAAAATGAGCATATTCAAATGCCTTGTCTGGAATTTTACAGCGAGAAGATGTGATGGAAATTGGACTTTTGTCAAGAATATAACAGAAGGCACAAAAGATACAGATGTAATCATCTACCCTACAGATCCTGGTTTTGCAGTCGGCGCTTATCCTTTCTGCGGCGACGGAGTATGGGATACTGGAGAAACCCTCAAGAACTGCCCAGAAGACTATCCGATCCCTTCCCTGCTCCCTGAAAAAGCCCGCAGGCACCGCCCATCTGCTGCTGAGACATGCAATGATAGCACATTAAATCAAGATGAATCAGATACAGATTGCGGAGGGATCTGTCCTGCCTGTGATATCGGAAAGACGTGCAAGACTGATAGTGACTGCATAAGCAGCTACTGTCATGATAATATCTGCAGCACACCTGTTGAGATTGAAAAACCTGCTGTCGACCTCCCTTTCAAGCTTGATGCAAAGCCGATCATAGTCACTTTATTGGCAATGATCATATTACTGCTTATTCTAAGTATTGTTATCCAGTATGTAAGAAAAAAACGCTGATTATTACAAAGAAGATTAGGCTACAGCTCCAAAAAACCACTCAGCTGCTATAAAAATTATATAAATCATAAGCATCAGCACGCCTTCTTTCCAGTTCAGTGTCTTTGTTTTAACAAGATACATTGCAAGTGCAGTTGAAAGAACAGTAAAGATGATTACATTTGTCAAAATGGTCATATCAAATGTAAATGGCCTGATCAGGGCAATAATTCCTAAAAAAAACACAGACTTGGTTATATTTGAACCGATTACATTTCCAAACCCTACATCAGTATGGCCTTTCAGAACAGACCTGATGCCCACAGAAATATCAGATATTGAAGCCCCAATACCTATTACGACCAGTGCAATATAATAGCTTGGAATTCCAAGATCATTTGCCAGCTGAACAGAAGAAAACACCAGCCACCTTGAACTTAGCAGCATTGCAACAAGTGTTCCGCCAAAAATAAGGAAATTTCTGTAGATATTCTTGAACCTTACTTGTTTCTTTATTTTTCCAAGCTCTCCCTCTTTTTTCCAAAGCATAAACAAGTAAGTAAAAAATGCTATAATCAATATTGCACCATCAATCCGTGTTATCTTGTTGTCCCAAAGCAAAACCAAAGGAAGCATCAGAACAGCAAATGAAACTGTTTTCATCTTATTAAGCACCTTGCTCTCAACCTTTACTTTTCTGCCGACCAACGCAAGTGTTCCAAGAACTAAAGTAAGCTCTACCACATTTGATCCCAGTATCGTTCCAAAAATAACTCCGCCTTCATTAATAAACGCACCTGTTAAAGAAGATATGAACTCAGGAATAGAAGAAGCAAATGCAACAACAACAAAACCAACAATATAATCAGACAGGCCCAGTTTTCTTGCATAATCAGAGATGCCATACACAGCAATATCTGCTGCTTTTATCAAAATAGCCAGGCTTATTGCTATGACTACAGTATGGAATAAGATCGGATTTTCTATAATTGGCATCATCTACCTCTTTTTTTTGAAGTTACCAGCTTATATATTTCTAGATAAATAAAGCCAGTGCTTGCAACTAAAATTATGGTTGCCCAATCTAATAAATCAAGCGAAATCACTTTAAATAAGTTTTGGAAAAAGCTTGTGTATAATATGATGAGGTGAAGCAATACAGAAAGCGCAACAGCGCCCAACAGATATTTGTTTGCAAAGATTCCAACTTCAAAAGATGATTTTGTCAAAGATCTGCAGCTGAATGACTGGAACAATTCAAACATTATGACTGATGTAAATACCATTGTCTGCGCTTTTACAGCTCCTGATGAAGCAAGTGCTTTTAAAAAGAGAAACATGACTCCAATGAACATGACTATTGGATAACCAAATACAAAAGCCCCCAACCCCCTAAAAATACTCCCCTTAGGAGATCGTGGCGGCCGTTCCATGATGCCTTTTTCAGCAGGATCGACACCTAATGCAAGTGCAGGCAGTCCGTCTGTAATCAGGTTTATCCATAATATCTGTATTGCTGCCAGAGGCAGCACAGCACTGCCTGTTGAAGGATCTGTAAAACCTATCAGTATTGCTAAGAATATGATCAAAATTTCACCTATATTTCCTGACAACAGCAATGCCAAAAATTTCTTGATATTATCATAGACTGTTCTCCCACTCTCAACAGCATTCACTATACTGGCAAAATTATCATCAGTTAATATCATCTCTGAAGCTTCCTTGGAAACATCAGTGCCTGTGATGCCCATAGCTATGCCAATATCAGCTGATTTCAGGGCAGGCGCGTCATTAACACCATCTCCTGTCATCGCGATTATATGCCCCTTTTTCCTCAAGGCATCGATTATCTTTGTTTTATGGGCAGGGTCAACCCTTGCATAAACTACAACATCCTCCACAATCTTATCAAGATTATGTATCCTGTCTAATTCAGCCCCGGTTACTGACTTGCCTTTGATGCCTATCTCATCTGCAACTGCCACAGCAGTGCCTTCAAAATCTCCGGTTATCATTATTACCTTTATGCCTGCTTTCTTGCATTTAGATATAGCCTCTTTTGCTTCTTTCCTGGGAGGGTCTATCATCCCCTGAAGCCCTACAAAAATCATGTTGTTCTCTATGTTTTCTTCTTTTTCAGATTCCTTGATCTTCTTATATGCAAATCCCAGCACTCTCAATGCTTTTCCTGCAAATTTTTTGTTCTGATTGAGAATCTGCCTCTTATCATGCTTTGTCAGCTTTCTTACTTTTCCGTCTATCAATATCTTGCTGCACAATTCAATTAGCACGTCAGGAGCCCCTTTTGTAAGGGCGAACAAACCATTGTTCATCTTATGCACTGTTGTCATCCTTTTTCGTTCAGAAGAGAATTGTATTTCTTTCTTTCTGGGATATTTCTCCTGCAGCTTTTTAATAGATATGCCTGCTTTTCTGGCTGTCACCAGCAATGCAGCTTCTGTAGGATCTCCTGTGACTTGCCACTCATCTCCCTGTTGTCTGAGTTTAGTATCATTATTTAATGCCCCTATTTTCAGCAGCATGTCAAAATTTTTTGGGTTATCGCTAAATCTTCCATCTGGCTCATAACCAGAACCGCTGACCTTGATGACCTTCTGGTTGACATAGATGTTCTTGACAGTCATCTCATTATGGGTTAAAGTGCCTGTCTTGTCAGAGCAGATAACAGTGCATGCACCCAGGGTCTCAACACTTGGCAATTTCCTTATCAAAGCATTCTTCTTTGCCATCTTCTGAAGCCCTAATGCCAAAGAGATAGTTACAACAGCAGGCAGCCCCTCAGGTATTGCTGCAACAGCCAATGCAACTGATGTTAAAAATATATCTGCTGCAGGTATGTCTCTTAATAATCCTGCCAGAAAAACGATGATTGCGATGGAAACAACAGCCAAACCCAGATATTTGGCAAGGTTTTTTAGTTTCTTTTGCAGGGGAGTGGGTTCTTGTCTTGTCTCTTCTATCAGTTTTGCTATCCGCCCCAGCTCAGTATTCATCCCAGTGTCAGTTACAAGCGCTTTTGCTCTTCCTTTAGTGATGATCGTGCCGGAAAAGACCATGTTCTTTCTGTCTCCGACAACAGCAGACTCATGCAAAACAGCTAATTCCTTTTTTATTGGCAGGCTTTCGCCTGTTAAAGCAGCCTCCTGCGTCTGCAGATTAACTAATTCTATTAATCGTGCATCAGCAGCTATCTTGTCACCAGTATTTAACACTAAAATATCTCCAGGAACAATCTCTTCAGCTCTTATTTCCTTCTCCTTGCTATCCCTGATAACAGTTGCCCTCAGCCCAGCCAGTCTCTTTAATGCTTGTATCGACTTTTCTGCCCTGTACTCCTGTATAAAACCAAAAAATGCATTTAATATCACTATTGCTGCAATAACTGCTGCATCTGTCTGCTTGCCGATCAAAACAGAAGCCAATATTGCCAGCAATAAGATCCACATCAGAGGTGAATAAAACTGGGAAACAAATATCTGAAAAGACTTTATCTTCTTTTTTTCTGTAATCTCATTATATCCATATTTTTTTAATCTTGCTTCTGCTTCTATTTCTGTTAATCCGCCTCTGGAAGAATTCAGCTCTTTAAAAACATCAGTTACCTTTAACGCATACCAATTCATATAAACCCCTTTTAGATTATTAATAACTGGTTTTCATTTAAAAAGATTGTTGTCTAAACCGCTTGGCGGTTGGTTGGGGGTCGGGCGGGCAGGAAAGCTTTTTATAAATCAAAAATAAGAATACAATTATGCAAACAGCCATAATAGTCTCAAAAAAAGACCCTGCTGGGATGAATATCAAAGAGTGTCTTCTAGACCTGTTTCCATTCAAAGAATTAGATAAAAAGTTTGAAAAAAATCCAGTCTATCAGCTAAAAAACATTACTCTTTACACAGTAAACAAAGAAACAATCTATTGCGAAGATATTGATAAGAGAATATCCAAATCTCCGGGCGGCAATGGCAGGGGGATGGCGGGTAGGCAAATTCAATCCCCAGATTTGATAATCTTTGCCACAAAACACGAAGCAGAAGCAAAGATCCATTCTATATCTGTTCATGCGCCAGGAAACTGGAGCTCAGCAAAGTTTGGAGGCAGAGACAATCAGCTGTGCATTGCGCCTGCATGCTATCTAAAACATGCGCTTCTTGTGCTCGAAAGACTGGCAAAAAACATGGATTTTGAGATTGTGCAGGAAGTCACTCATCACGGACCTTATCTGGAAACACCCTGTATGTTCATAGAGATCGGAAGCGATTTAAAGTCATGGCAGGACAGGCAGGCAGGCCATATAATTGCAAAAACAATTATGCACATACTGGAAAATCGCCCTCTAAAATATAAAGCAGCTCTTGGAATAGGCGGCACACACTACACGCCAACATTCAAAAAAATCATATTTAAGACAGACTATGCACTAGGCCATATCTGCCCAAAATACCGGCTTGAAAAGCTGACAAAAGAGATGATTGAGCAGGCAATTGAAAAGACTAAAGAAAGAGTTGATCTGGTAATCTTAGACTGGAAAGGCCTGGGCCAGTTCAAGGAAAAAATAGTGAATAGTCTAGATGAATTAAAAATAAAAACAAAAAAAGCAAAAGAAATCTACAAGTAAGCTTATTCCTTTTTCTCTTCTTTAGCTGCAGGTGCTCCTCCAGCCGGAGCTGCAGCTCCTTCAGCAGGTGCTCCTTCTGCTGGCAGCAACTCAGCAATCATCGGCTCTGGAATATCTGCTTCCCTTAGCTTGGCTTTGATCTCTGATTTCTCAGCATCCTTCATTGATTCCATGATTTCCTTAGCCTTAGCTTCAAACTCAGCTCTTCTCTCTTCCATCTCTTCAGCTAATCTCTTCTTCTCTTCTTCCAGTTTCTTCATCTCTTCTGCTGAGATCTCTGTCTTTTCTTCTTTAATCTCTTTATCAAATTTGCCTTCATTAACCAGTTTGATAGCGTCAACAGCAGGTTTTCCTTCTACTAGAATCCCCATTGAATTAGCAGATCCCATCACTTCTTTGACCTTTTCTTTCAATGTTTTACCAAGAAGTGCATCTTCTTTCATCTTAGCAACCTTAATAACCTGCTCTATAAGAACATCAGCAACCTTATCCTGCAATGGATTGCCTGCGCCTTTTTCAACACCTGCTTCTTTTAATAATAATGATGATACAGGAGGAGTACCGACTGAAATCTCAAACTCTTTTGTATCAGAATCAACAGTTACCTTGACAGGAACTTGCATTCCCTTGAAATCCTTTGTTTTTTCATTGATAGCATTAACTATTTCACCTATATTTACGCCTAACGGACCTAGTGCAGGCCCTAGCGGAGGTGCTGCTGTTGCTTTTCCTCCTTCAACTAATGATTCGATTGTTTCTTTTGCCATTTAACCCTTTTCCCTCCGCTTCGCTTCGGCAAAAGCGTTAACGAAAAAAAATTTGCTTCGCAAATTAGCTCGCTTCGCTCGCATTATTCCTCTTCTCCTTTTGATTCACCCTCTCTTCTGATAACCTTGACAGCGTCCATCCTCACTGTGATGGGGATTGGAACAGCTGCTTCCAGCAATTCAACAACAACCTCTTCTTTTTGCTTGTCAATCCTTGTGATCTTGGCCTGCTCCCTCTTGAAAGCGCCAGATATTATCTCAACAATATCATTTTTCCTTATGTCTCTCTCAACCTTTACCTGCTCAAGCATGTGCTCTATCTCTCCATAATCAACAGGTTTTGGCAAGATGCCTCTTGCATAAGGAACTCCAGCAGCTGCCTGCTCTGCATCTGTCCTGGTTTTTGCTTCTATGAATATATAGCCCCTCAAGCCATGGGGCCTTACAACACTGTACGCCTCAATGCCTTTCTTTGTAGCATTAGAGCTAACAAAATCCATGACCTGATCTTCACGATTAGGCGTTGTCCTTAATGCAAAGATTGAACTTTGTGAATCCATCTTGACTTAAAAAAACATTATTTTTATCAGTTGTATCAAAAAACCAAGCAAACCGATTATTATTATCCCAAGCCCAGTCACCTTTACGATGGTCTTAAACTCTTCTTTTGTCGGCTTTTTAGTCACTTTTAGCACTCTTATGCACTCTTTGGTAAATCTCTTAAGTTTCTTCATAAGAGTTGGCTTTTCTTCTGCATATTCCATAATATCTAAAAAATAGTAAGTATTTAAAAAGCTTTTGGGCAGTGCATTATTTAAACCTCTTTTTAAGCCCAAGAACGACAAAACCATATTTTTTGACTGATTTTTCATATCCAAGCTGGTCATGATAAAAGCGCATTGCATCATTGACCGAATCAAAGCCTAGATTATTAATACCTACTTTTCTGCAAGCTTCTTCAACAGAACCATATTTGGTTATGCTTTTGATAGTTCTTTTGAATTTCTTTTTTTCAACAATATTGCCTGAGTTGTCAATAAACTGGAACAACACCTTCTCCCCAGGAAGTATTGCTTCATAATTCTTGTCGCTGCTTGTTGGATCAGCAGGCATGCCGATCCCTGGTTTTTTGCCTTTCTTAACCAGCTCATAACGTTCAGAATACAGTTGGATTACAGGAATGCTCTCAAAACTCTTCAATAGTTTTTTTAATGAGCCATACCTATCCCTCCCAAGATAATTCTTGACAGCCCCCTTGCCTACTGCAACATAGATATTATCAAGATTAAAATCTTTTTTGTCAAAACACATGCTCAACATGTCTTCCAGATTAAATTCTAATAGTTCATCATCTTTGAACCATCTTTTCAGGACACTATTTTTCCATGAAACTATCGGAGTTCGTGAAATAATCTTAAAAGACTTGTCAGAAGGTTTTTTGCCAGGTTTTTCGCAAAAGATAAATGGTTTGGCAAGTATGGCTGCCTTTTCCTCGAGAAACTCTTTTTTTGGGCTCAGATTTTTATCATAATAGACAAATAGGACCATGTCTCCTGAATGCCTCTCAAGTTTGGATAATAGGCTGTTACCTGTATCAGCTGCGCTGATTATGTCTCCAAGATTATCTGACAAGAAATTCTTAAAATATTCGTATGATGTCAATTCGTCTAAAAACTCATTTTGTATGCGCTGTTTCATTCTTAAAAGAACAAACCAGAGGTTTGTTTAACCTCTTTGGATAAAAATAAAAATTTAATCAACAAACTGTATTCCAAGCTCGTGAGATATCTCTTCTTTTCTCTTGTCACTTACAGTTCTTCCAGGCCCAAATATCTGTGATGATTTGACACCAGTCACGATAAGCATTGTCCTTATTGTATTTGCCAGGTCAGGGCTTATCTGAGCTCCCCAGATGATTCTTGCATTTTCAGATAATTTGTCTGAAATTGTCTCTACAACCTTCTTAGCCTCATCCAAAGTCAGGTCTGAACCGCCAGCAACATTGACCAAAGCCCCGTTTGCTCCTGAAATATCAACATCCAAAAGAGGGTTTGTTATTGCCTTTTCAACAGCTTCAACAGCCCTGTTCTCAGTATCAGACTCTCCAACACCAATCAAAGCAACTCCTCCGCCTTTCATGACAGCCCTGATATCTGCAAAATCCAGGTTAACCAACCCTGCTTTTGTAACCAGTTCAGAAATACCTTTGACAGCATTGGTCAAAATCTCATCAGCAACCTTAAAAGCTGTTTGCAACGGCAAATCAGGCGCCAACTCCAGCAATTTATCATTTGGAATAACAATAAGTGTATCAACAATATGCTCTAGCTTTTCCAAGCCGATCATTGCATTCTCATATCTTGTCTGACCCTCGATTGTAAACGGGATTGTTACAACGCCTACTGTCAGCGCCCCCATCTTTTTTGCAACATCAGCTATTACAGGGGCTGAACCAGTGCCTGTGCCTCCTCCCAACCCGCAGGTGATAAAGACCATGTCACAGTTGTAGATGGCTTTTTTGATGTCATGCTCGCTCTCTCTTGCAGCTTCCTCACCTAATGAAGGGTTAGATCCAGCACCCAGACCTCGCGTAATGTCTCTTCCGATCAATATCTTTTTCTCAGCTGTTGTAAACAACAGGTCCTGGGCATCAGTATTGACTGCAATTGATTCAACACCAGATATGCCTACCTCTGCTATCCTATTGATTGTATTATTCCCAGCACCGCCTGTGCCAATAACCTTGATAGTTGCCCTTTGCTTTGACAGGATTTCTTCTAATTCATCATCCTGAACATTGGCATTTGCAATCTCAGGCTCATTATATGTGGGCTTTTTAGGAGCTTCAACAGGAGCTATCGTCTCAGGCTCCTCATTAATCTCTTGGGAAGACTCCTGCTCTTCATTCTGGGACATACTTCCTTCTTCAGAATTAAAACTATCACCTCGATTTTCACTTATATTGCTTTCTTCATTGTAAAAATCACCCATTTTTTATACCCCACTTTAGTTTTTAAATATCATCAATAGGATTTTTTTCCCACTTGAGAATCATAAAAACACTACTC
>JAFCEI010000005.1:24462-33126 GCA_017609245.1 Candidatus Woesearchaeota archaeon
CCTATTTAAAAATTATTATTCTGGACTACTCGCTTTCTCAGGAGCTTTTTTTGTCTCTTTTTTAGGACTAGAGCTTGCTTTTTTCTCTTTCACAAATTCAATCTTTTTCAGCTTAACAAGCTCCTGCAGTTTCTCAGAAAGCTTTTGCCTGATCTCATCAGGCAATGCCATTTTCAGCTTGATCTTTGCTGAGTCGCCGCTAACCTCAATCTCAGCTCCCTTCATACCAATAATATCCAAGAAAGACTGTATCTTTTCTTTATTATCTGTAACAAGTCTTTTGATCTCAACTTCATAGACCAATGTCTTGCCAGACAATGGATGGTTAAAGTCAACTATCACCCTTCCGCCGCCAGCTGTCTTGACAAGACCTATGGCACCATCAACATTAACCTGCAGCCCAGGAACTGGATTAAGCTTTTGTTTTTTAAATACATGTGCAGGAATTATCCTTAATAGTTTTGCATTTTTCTTTCCAAAACCATCTTCAGGAGAAATCTCAACTGAATAAGTTTTGCTAGCTTCTTTGCCTTCTAACTCTTTATCCAACCCAGGGATAACTTGTTTTTCACCAACACAGACTATGATTGATCTATAAGTTACTTTAGGATTATACAATCCATTTTGCTTAGCAACATCTTCTTTTGTTGTATCAAATACTATTCCTGACTCCCTATCCTTGCCAGTGTAATCAATTTCAATAAAATCATTGTTTTTTATTTTTTCAGCCATAATAGAAATTCGTCAAGTCGCGTATTTAAAGGTTTCGATAAAGGCTTGGAAACTGCTTTTTGTCTATGCCTAATCTGCCTGCAATAGACCTTGCACTCTCAAGATGTCTTTTATCTTTAGTTTCTTTGTATCTGCTGAACTCATCAAACATTATGTCTGACAATACCCCTTTATTTGGAGGCATATATCTCTCCTTGACACTGTTCAGCAAGAAGGCATAATCTTCAAAATCACTGGAAAGCTCATCAAACACCTTTTCTAGACCAAGTTTCTTGGATCTGGAGCTGTGTGATGCTGCCTTATATGCCCGTTTTCCGAAATAAAAATAGAAACCCTTGTCCAGAAACCTATTGTTTTCAGGACATTCTGGAAAAATGCCTGTCAAAAACAAAGAATAGTCTCCAATATGGACATCAGTAAGATATATCCTGTGTGAATCCCCTTTGTCTGCAGCCTTGAGCATATCAGATATATAATTCTGCCTCTCTTTGTCATCTTCGCTGACCTTGTACACCCTGTTGGCTGAGATAAACTTATTCAGAAGATTTGAAACATAAACAATGACAGATTCATCAACACCTTCTTCTTCAAAAACATCCTTTGTTATTGCTGTAAAAAAGCGCTGTGACTGAATAGGTTCTATCTTATCAAGATTCCCAAATACCTCTCTGACTAATTTACTTACCATTTCTACCAGATGCTCAAAAATGAGCTTAAGAACCTCTTTTTGTTTGGATATAATCTATGATTTTATCGGCTACCTGTTCAGGTGACAGGTTTGTTGTGTCAACAATGAAGTCATAATGCCTGTGATCATAACAGTCTACACCATACCACTTTTTATATCTTTTCCTGTCAGACTCGACCCTCTGGCCAAGAGCGTCCAGTGCATCATCTAAACTGCTATATTCTCTTTCATCAGGACGCTTTGTGTTTAATATCCGTCTAGCGCCTTCTTCAGGGCTGACATCCAGATAAAGTTTCACCGAATCTGGAATAAAATGCCAGCTCAACCTTCCGTCAATAATAAAATCATCCTCTTTCTCGCCCAATTCTTTCTGATAGTCATCAGCATCCTTGTCAGTAAATGCCTCTTTTTCACCAATCTTGTTCAGCTCATCAAGAGTCATGCCTCTTTCAAGAGCCATCTTGCCCCTCAGGTCCCCCACAGAATAATGGTTGAAGTTTAACCTGTCTGCAATCATCTGTGCAACAGTATTCTTCCCGCTTCCAGGCATGCCAGATATTGTGATTATCATGAAAATTAGAAAAAAGAAATATTATTTAAATTAATCTGTTCCAGAAGCATAGTTAATATAAATCCAGTAATTTGGTGCATCAACTCTTATGCCCAGTTCATCCTGATCATTTGATAATTTGTTGATGAGCTTATCTACGTCTTCACTTCCGCCATCGCTCATTTTAATTTTTTTAACCTCTTTTTCTCTTGCTCTTCTCAAAAACTCTTTTGTCATGCGATAGCAATTGCCTTGGCCACGCTCACCTTCATTCACCCAAAAACGATATACTTTCCATACATCTCCGTTCTCATGACTGTGATAACCGATAAGGCCAAGCGGATCTCCATTTTTTGCACCAACTAATCCGTCACGATTTGTTGAAAGAACTATCTCGACCAAAGTAGGATCATCTTTGACGCTTTCAACCAACTGCCTGGTCTCTACCTCAAATCTAGACCCTTTGTCAGCATTCCTGATTTTATGAGCTACATAATCAATAACCTTGCTGCGATAAGATTCAGGTCCGTTCGCCATGATTTCAGAAACCAAAGCCATTTCTAGATTATTTTCATATTTTGCCATAATGCACTCTAAACAAGCTATATTTACTATTACGAGGTGATTAAACCATATATAAATGTTTTGATTTTCATTTCAAAAAGATAGCTTTTTCAAAAAGATATATAAATGACCAACTATTACAAAATTAGATGGAAACAAGCACAACAATAAGTGAAACAGTAAATTTTGCTCAGAAAAGCATAGATTATTTTGTCAAGTCAACAGGAGACACTAACAAAGAGCACAATCCTGAAAAGACAGAAAAACCGCTTATACCAGGATTTCAAATTGAGACAGTTGGTTTAAAGTATGCAAACAGCCATATGGCTGGAAAATTCCCAAAACAACTGAAATTCTCATTTGAAGATGAATCATATGCAAATGACTCTCTTGAATTTAAGCTGGATATTGAAAATAATGATGTTCATATAGATGTTCTTAAAAAAAACAAAAAAGTTTGCAGAGGTAAAATCGCCTATGCTGATAGAGACAAACTTGACAGAGGGTTGGATATACCTGTTCCATTTTTTAGTGCACCCTATAGCCTCAAACAAGGCGACATCAACCTTTTTTTGAAAAGTGCTGATTTGAACAGATGTCCTGTTCCTGAGATGTTCCCAATATCACTTGTATCCAATGCGTTGATCAATTATTTTAATGTGTCAGATGTTCCTGAAGATAAAAAAGCAGTTTACATCAAGCACGATATAAGGCCTTATGCTGAGCTGCATGATGTTAAAGAAGAAAGAGAATTGCACATAATGATCAAGGAAGAGCCAAAGATAAAAAAGAATATCTACATCTTCAAAACATGCGGAGTTGCAGATCATAGGAGGCTCTTTGACGCTGATCTGTATTTGGCCTTGATAGACAAAAACTAACCGACATCTTTATAAATCTGTATGACCAAAATCAAATCATTCATTGTCAAACATTGGGGGTGTTTAGATCATGAAAAATAATCCAGTACAACCTATATTCATAATGCCTGAAAATACTCAGAGAACTACAGGCAGGGATGCTCAAAAAACAAACATAATGGCTGCAAAGCTGGTTGCTGAGACAGTCAGAACAACATTGGGTCCAAAAGGCATGGACAAGATGATTGTTGATTCTTTAGGAGACATAACAGTAACAAACGACGGCGCAACAATTGTCGATGAGATAAATGTCGAGCATCCTGCTGCAAAAATGGTTGTTGAAGTTGCAAAAACCCAGAATGAAGAGGTTGGCGACGGGACAACAACAGCAGTTGTGTTGGCAGGTGAATTGTTGAAAAATGCTGAGGACCTTCTAGATAAAGAGATCCATCCGACAGTCCTGGCAAAAGGTTACAGGCAGGCAGCTGTAAAAGCACAGGAAATCCTAAACATAATTTCTGAAGATGTGACTGAAAAAGACACTGATTTATTGAAGAAAATAGCCGTAACTGCAATGACTGGGAAAGGTGCTGAGATTGCAAAAGAAATACTTGCAGACCTTGTTGTAGCTGCTGTTAAAGAAGTTATTGAAAAAGAGGATGATAAGATTATAGTTGATGCAAATGATATAAAGATAGAGAAAAAGGTTGGAGCAAGTATCAACGATTCTGAGCTTATCAAAGGCATTATCCTGGATAAGGAAAAGCTTAGCTCTGAGATGCCTTCTTATATCAAAGATGCAAAGATAGCCCTGATTGATTCAGGTTTGGAGATAAAATCAACAGAAATAGATGCAAAGATACAGATCACATCTCCAGAACAGATGCAGGCATTTTTAGATCAAGAAGAAAAGATGCTCAAGAACATCATTGATAAGGTCATCAACTCTGGCTGCAATGTCTTGTTCTGCCAGAAAGGTATCGATGACGCTGCACAATCATTCTTAGCTCAAAAAGGAATATATGCTGCAAGAAGGGTCAAAAAAACAGATATTGAAAAGCTTTCAAGAGCAACAGGTGCAAGAATAGTTACAAACCTTGCTGACCTATCAGAAAAATCCCTTGGAAAGGCAGGCATTGTCAGAGAACTGAAGGTCGGGGATGAGGTTATGACCTATGTGGAAGAGTGCAAGAATCCAAAAGCAGTCACTTTATTGGTAAGAGGCGGCACAGACCATGTTGTTGCTGAGATCAAAAGAGCTGTTGAAGATGCGATTGGCGATATTATCTCTGCTTTAAAAGTTGGCAAAGTTGTTGCAGGCGGAGGAGCTGTTGAGATTGAGCTGGCTAACGGGCTGAGGAAGTTCGCAGACTCATTGTCTGGCCGTGAGCAACTGGCTGTAAATGCATTTGCAGACTCGGTTGAAGTGATCCCAAGAACCTTGGCTGAAAATGCTGGTTTGGATCCTATTGACATTCTGACCGAGCTTAAGGCAGGCCACACTAAATCAGGAAAAAATATAGGGATTGATGTTTATTCTGGAAAGGTTGTTGACAGCTGGAAAAAAGGTGTTATTGAGCCGTTGAAGATAAAGACCCAGGCAATCAAGTCAGCATCAGAAGTAGCAGAGATGATATTAAGGATCGACGATATTATAGCAGGCGGCAAAGACAAGTCAATAATGCCTCCTCCAGGACCTGGTGGAATGCCTCTTGGGATGGGATATTGAGAGAAATAATGATAAAAAAAGCAGGTTTCATAGTTTTCGTATTATTCTTAACTAGCGGCCTTAATGGATGTATTAAACCTGAGTGCACCCAAGACTCTGACTGTGTGCAAGCCCAGTGCTGCCATGCAACAAGCTGTGTTGCAAAAGAAAATGCTCCAGATTGCACAGGCATATTCTGCACACAAGAATGCCAGCCAGACACATTAGACTGTCAGCAAGGCGCCTGCCAGTGCATAGATAATAAATGTGAAGCTGTTTTTTACTAAGCACCCATCAAAGTTGCTGGGCGGAGTGAGGGGCTGGTGGGCGGGAAAACTAGCTAACCACTACCATAAACTTCTACTAAACCTTTAAATACCCTTTTTCTTTTGCATTTTTTATGAAAGTTATATGTGTGTCAGGTTCTGTTGGAACAGGAAAAACAACAATTGCTAAGAAGCTAGCCAAAGCTCTTGATTACAGATATATTGATGTGAACAGAGTCATAAAAAAACACAAACTATCAGAAGCATATGATAAAAAAAGAAAATGTAAGGTTATTGATGTCAAGAAGCTAAACAAAGTTATTATTGCAACTATCAAAGCTTTGGGCGGAGCCGAGGGGGCCGGTGGGCAGGAAGGATTAACGCCTGGAGTGATAATTGATTCTCATATGAGCCACCTGATGCCCAAAAGATATGTTGACCTGTGCATCATAACCAAATGTGACCTTAAGACGATGGAAAGGCGCCTGAAAAAAAGAAGATACAGCCAGCAAAAGGTTAAAGAAAACCTTGAATGCGAGATATTTGATGTTTGTTTAGAAGAAGCTAAGCAGAAAAAACATAACATATTGACTGTTGATACGACAAAAAGACCATCTGTAAGGCCAATTGTAAGTTGGATAAAGCATATGGAGTGAAGAATATGAGGCAATTTTCAGCATTAGATTACCACTATCTGCTTAAGGAACTGCAGATATTGAAAAATGCAAGGATGGATAAGATCTATTCTCCATCTAAAAAAGAGCTTCTTCTGCAGGTCTATGTTTCAGGCAAAGGAAAGAAACTATTAAAGATTGATGCTGGTAAAATATTCTATCTGACCGAATCTAAAAAACAGTATGGCGAACCATCTTCATTCTGTTTGTTCTTAAGAAAACATATCAGAAATGCAAGGATTAAAGAAATAAAACAGATTGGTTTTGAAAGGATTGTTGAAATTGCTATTGAAACAAAAGAAAACAGATACTGCCTGATTTTAGAGATGTTTGACAAGGGCAACATAATTTTAACAGATAATAAAAATATTATCATCAACTGCGCAGAACAGCAGAAATGGAAAGACAGGCAGATAAAAAAAGGAGAACTTTACAGGTATCCTAAGAAGAAATATAATTTTCTGGAACTAAAACAAAAAGATTTGAAAGAATTGCTTAAAAAACCGCAAGAATTGGTAAAAGTACTCGCTACTGAGCTTGGCCTCGGAGGATTATATGCTGAAGAAGCATGTATGCTGGCAGGAATTGATAAGACAATAAAAGCAAACAAGCTGGCAGAAAAAGACATCAAAGCCATTTACAAAATCTTGACAAAACTTAAAAACAAAAAAATCGATGTGCAGACGATAAACAAGGATAAAGACATTACCCCTTTCCCCTTAAAACAGTATGAAGACCAGGATTCCAAAAAAGCAGAATCCTTCAGTTCAGCTCTAGACTCACATTTCTCAAAACAGGCTGTGTCGCCAGCTGAAAAAGCAAAGCAAAAAGCGATCGAAAAGCAGCTGAAAATTATTGAAAACCAAAAAAAGCACATCAAACAGCTAGAAAAAGAAATAAAACAAAATCAAAGAAAATCAGAGCTGATCTATGAAAACTATCAGCTGATAAAAGATATTCTAACTGAGATAAACAAGGCAAAAAAGAAATTCACGTGGCAGGAGATCAAAGACAGGCTGAAAGGGCATAAAACTGTCAAAGAAGTTAATGCTAAGGATAAAAAAGTGATTATTGAAATTTAAAAATGTTAATCATTCAATAACTCATCTAAACTTACCTGATAACAACCCATCTTTCCTACTGCAATTCCTGCTGCTTTGTTTGCTAATTCTGCTGATTCAGTAACAGGATAACCTTTTGAATAAAAAAAAGCGAACGTGGCGATAACCGTATCTCCTGCCCCAGTAACATCAGTTACTTCTCTAGCAACAGTTTCCAGCAAATGTATTGAATCGTCATTTTTTTTTATCAAGGCCATACCTTTGCTTCCCCTTGTTAAAAGGATATTGGAATTTAGATCATCTCTTAGTTTTTTTGCTGCGTCTAAATCATCTTCAACATGAGATATGCTGGTGCATTCTTTAACATTTGGCAGAATAAAAAAAACATCAGAATACAAGAGAGCATTTTTAGGTTTAGGGTCCACAAAGATTGGTATGTTTTGGGTTTTTAAAAAAGACATTATATCTTGCGACATCATTCCCTTTGCATAATCAGATATGATAATCGAGTCATATCGTGAGAATTTGGTTTTTATCTCATCAATATGGTGTGATTTCAGGTGATCCTCTAATTCATAATCAACCCGCAATAACTGCTGTGATGATGCAATATATCTTTCTTTTACAATAGTGGGCCTGTCTTTATCTGTTATCAGTTGGGAGTTGACATTGAATTCCTGTAATGATCTTCTCAATATTTCCTTATTATAATCATCACCAACTATGCTGAATAAATCAGCATCAGCACCTAACCTGGCCAGATTGGCAGCAACATTGCCTGCCCCTCCTGGCTTGTACTCTATATTTGTTACCAAAACAACAGGTATTGGAGCTTCTGGACTGATTCTTGAGACATCTCCATAAATATACTTATCAAGAATTGCATCGCCAATCACTGCAATCTTAGGCATTTTGTCTGAAATCATATTTTAACAAATTCGACAGAAGTTTAAAAGATTTGTTGTTATGCAAATATTAGATTAAAGAATAATAAAGGTGACAGCTTACCGGATTTCCCGCGTAATGCAGTACACACCGGTACGGAAGAGTGCTTGACTTCTGTGTTCGAAATGGGAACAGGTAGGACCACTCCCCTATGGCCGTCTGATTATTTTGAATAGATAATTATTTAAATAGTTTTTGGTTTTTGAGGTTATATGAAAAAAATAGTTGTGACCAGGGGTGCTGGCTTTATTGGAAGTCACCTGTGTGAATACCTATTGGAAAAAGGACATTATATAATCTGTTTAGATAATCTATTTACAGGAGATAAGAACAACATACAGCATCTGATGGACAATGAAAATTTTGAATTTATTGAACATGATATAATTGACCCATTCTTCGCTGACAAAAAAATAGACCAGATATATAATCTGGCATGCCCTGCCTCTCCAATCCACTATCAGATCAATGCCATACGCACAATCAAGGCAAACACATTAGGCGTTATAAACATGCTGGGTTTAGCTAAACGGCACAAGGCCAGAATTTTACAGGCTTCTACATCAGAAGTTTATGGTGATCCGCACCAGCATCCGCAAAAAGAATCATACAGGGG
>JAFCEI010000005.1:33144-33531 GCA_017609245.1 Candidatus Woesearchaeota archaeon
TAACACTATCGGTCCCAGAGCATGTTATGATGAAGGTAAGAGGGTTGCTGAAGCATTGTGTTTTGACTATTTCAGACAAAATGAAGTTGACATAAGGGTTGTAAGAATTTTTAACACATATGGGCCTAAAATGGCAAAAAATGACGGAAGAGTCATTTCAAATTTTATCGTACAGGCATTAAAAGATGAACCCATAACAATTTATGGGGATGGGTCGCAAACAAGGTCATTTTGTTATGTCGAGGATTTAATTAAAGGATTGTATGAAATGATGAACAGGGAAGATTTCAAAGGTCCGGTTAATCTGGGCAATACAAATGAATTTACAGTTCTCGATCTGGCTAAAACAGTGATCAAATTAACAAAATCACAATCTAAACTAGTGAA
>JAFCEI010000043.1 GCA_017609245.1 Candidatus Woesearchaeota archaeon
TAATTTTCTCGTTAACTCCCCTTTAGGTCCCTTTGCGCTTATTATATTATTCTCTGCCTTGACTTCAACACCTTCAGGTATTGCTACAATTTCCTTCATAGATTTTTTTTCCATCAGTAGCAAAAAGCCAGCAGCCTCCCTCCTTGATTTTTGTCTTTTGCCTCTTGGTGAGTCATGATACCTTCAGGCGTAGATATGATCAACAATCCAAAATCCTTTGCAGGCAGAAATCTCTTCTCAAACTTGGTAAATTCGTCTTTTTTGATTGCAAATCTTGGTTTGATGACTCCGCATTTGTTTATGCTACCAAGAAGATTTACTCTGATAAATCCCCCTTTGCCGTCATCAATCTCTTTGAATTCTCCCAAATACCTGCGGTCTTTCATAATATCAAATATTTTTTTGATTACTTTTGATACTGGCTTTATGTCGCACTCCTTTCTTCCAGTCTTTTCACTATAACTTATTACTGATAATGCATTTGCCAATGGATCATTTAGTGACATTTTTTATTAAACCTCTTCAACTATATTTTTTAAAGCCAATCTTAGTGGCATTTTCCCTGAAACACTGCCTGCACAGGTCTAATCCGTATTTGCTGATATGTCCGCCGCTTGTTCTTCCGCATCTGGAACATTTAGTGACAGCCCTGCCAAATTTTCTTTCTTTTGGTTTGTTATGTTTGATATATCTTTTTAATTTTACAGGCTTTGCTTTCAATTGCTTGAATACCTTTTTATAATCGCTTGCAGTCATTTTATTCCACCTTTATCCCAAATTTATCTTTCATAAAACTGATTGCCTCTTGTTTTGTTATGTTGTGTGATTTTGATATGCTTTTCTTCATAACCTTTCTTTTTTTGATCCTAAACCCTGGTCTCTCCAGCGTTACACTGGCTTCAAGACCAATTATTCCTATATCAGGATTATACTCAACCCCTGCTATGTCTATATACTCCTCTATTCCAAATGATACATTGCCACTATTGTCAAAACTGTTTTCCTTCAAAAGATTATCCTTTGCAGATAGCAGCCTTGTCAATAGCTCTTCAGCAGCAGCTTTTCTTAACGTAACCTTTGCCCCTATTGGAAGCCCAGGCCTTAATCCGAACTCAGGAACCCTCTTCTTAGTGAATGTCTTGACAGGCTTGGTTTTCGAGATCATCTTCAGCAATATCAATGCCTTGTCCAGTCTAGCTTGGTCTGTGCCGCACCCAACATTTAGTGTAAGCTTCTCAATCCTTATATTTTTCATAACATTCATCTTATTCTAGTAATGATATGGCAGCCTTATCCTTTCCCACGACAAAAACATGTTTTTTGATTACATCCCATGACTCTTTGTCTGAAACACAGTTAAATGCCCCCTCTTTGACATCATTTATTTTAGCAATTCGCCCTATATGTTTTCCGCCGATCAAATATGCCTGGCATCCTTTCTCAAGTTTTATGTGCTCTTTGATGGCATTATTGACGAGCAAGACACTGTCTCCTACCTTGTAATCTTTAATATTGTCAACCAAGACATTTCTTCCGTTATGCAGGTTAAGCTGCCCTTTTCCCTTGACAAGGCTTTTTTTAACAATCTTACAAAGCAGGTGCTCTGATTCATCCTTGGCGATGGGAACCAGTTCCAGCCTGTTCTTTTTATTTACTAAAACTCTGAAATGTTCATCAGTAGAAGGGATTGATATGACATCCATCAGGCCGATCAGATGCTTGATTTCTTTTACTCTTGCACCATTCACAAATATCTCATTGTTTAATAAAATGGTCTTTACCTCTTTGCTGGTTTTAGCCTTTTTTAAAATATCCCTAAATACAACAACAAGGGGCACGCTGAAATTAAAGCTTCCTCCTGGCAGAGGTCTCGCTACAAATCTCACCTTTTTCCTTTTGATATCCCAAGTTATGGGTATTGCCTGTCTTTTAATGTGTGCTTTCATTCTATTTTCCTCTTGATTATTTTTTGTCTCATCTTGTCATCCAGATTTAATTCCAAAATCATAAGATTAGACGGCTTCAAAGCCTTGGGAACTTTTGTCCCATCTCGTTTCAGAGCCATAATGCCTTCAACATAAACCTTTTCTTGTTTTGAGTTTATATTTTCTATCTTTCCTGATTTGCCTTTGAAACTGCCCCTTAATATCTTGACCTTGTCACCCTTTCTTGCAGGCAAAGCTCTTCTCTTGTGCTTGTCCCTCAGCTCTTTGGACAGATGAACAGACACAAAACCATGTTTCACGTGCAAAGGAGCATTATACCTATACTTCCTTTGCTTTCTTACCTGCTTGCTCGATTTCCAGTTTTTTGACCACTTATTTTGCGATTTCATTTTAAATCTTTTTTTCGAAAGTTTAAAAGACAGAAAATTTATCTTTCAAATTTTCTTTATATTTTTATACGATTATGCTTGCAACCTTTGCTACACCGGGCCACTTGTCACATGCTTCTTTTGCAATAGCTCCCTTAAATATAGTTCCCTTAGGATTTCCTTCTTCGTCCTTTAAAACAACAGCAGCATTATCCTCAAATTTTATCCTTTCACCATTGGGTCTCCTGTATTCTTTTCTCTGCCTGACTATTGTTGCGAAAACCACCTGTTTTCTTATATCGGGCCTGCCCTTTGTTACAGATGCCAATACCAGGTCACCAACCCTTGCTGCAGGCTTCCTTCCCTTGACTGTCTTCAATCCCTTTACAGAGATCAGTCTAAGGATTTTTGCCCCGCTGTTATCGCAGGTGCTTACTGAGCAGCCCATGGGCAGCGCTCTTGGTATTCTTGCTTTAACTGCTTTCATCTTTTGTTTTAACCTGTTTTTCAATTATGACAAAATGTTTTGTTTTGCTTAAAGGTCTGCACTCAATGATTTTCACAACATCCCCTTCAACAGCAGAGATGCATTCAGGATTGTGAGCCTTTATTCTTGTCCTTCTTTTTTCATATCTCTCATATTTTGGGACAGGATATCTTCTTTCAAATTCTATTGTGACTGTCTTACCCATCTTAGATGATATTACCTTTCCAACAAAAACTCTGCCCCTTGTTCTAAGCGAACCATGGATAGGGCAGTTATTGTCTGTACATTTGTTTTCTACCATTTTAACCTCTCTTCTGGCCTTCCGACTAGCTTACTCCCGCATATTTCAATACCATTCACTTCAATTGTAACGTTTTTCTTGATTATTTTTTTCATTTTATCTTTGCTTTTTATGACCAAAAGATTTTTTGTTTCATCAATTACCTTGCCTTGCAAACCAATATTTGCTTTGTTCTTGCTATCGGTAATTTTGATAGTCAAGCCTATCAGTTCCTTCCTTATAAGATTCATTATGTTTTTACCTTACGTCTATTCTATCAGCATCAAACCCGGACTCAATCAAGATTTCTTTCACTTTTGACCTGTGGTCTCCCTGCAGTTCTATTGTTCCTTGTTTTGCAGTTCCGCCGCAGGCAAGCTTTTGCTTGAGCTTTTTTGTAATTTCTTTCAGGCTCACTTCCTTATCGTCGATCCCTGTAATCTCTGTGTAGATTTTACCAAACTTTTTTTTGGTCGTCCTAACATTTATTTTTTGGGTTTCTTTTGCGATAGTTTCGCAAACACAAAGCTCCTTAGGTAAGCCACACTTGCTGCATATTTTAGCCATGCCTTTTTATCACCTTGCTAGTCTTTTGTTTTTTTATAGTTAAAAGTCTGGCAATTGTTTTTTTTATTGATTTTAATTGCCCGGGATTTTTCATGCTAGATTTGGTAGCTCTTTGAGCATTAACTTTCATCAGTTCTTTTTTCAGCTCATCCAGCCTTCTGTCCAGATCTTCTTTTCCCATATCTTTGATTTCATTGATTTTCATTCTTCTTCCTTACTCTTCTTTTTAGCCTGTTTTTTGGGCTTTTCTTCTGCCTTAGATTTTTCCTTCTCTTCTTCTTTAGACTGAGATTTTTCAGATGTTTCTGGTTTCTGCGATGAAGCTTCAGCTTTTTCACCTTCTTTTGCTTCTTCCTTGATCTCTTCTTTTATTTCTTCGACAATCTGTTCAGGTTCAGCCAATAATCCAATCTTGTCAGGAAGCCTGATTGTAGGCGGCATGATGCTTACTTTTATGCCCACTGTGCCTGTTTTTAAGTTAGCTGTTGAATGAGCCGTATCTACACCTGCAGTAGCAATATCTCCACATTTTTTCAAATAACCTTGATAAAATCTCCATGACTTCGCTCTTGAACCAGGGATCTTGCCAGATATCACAATCTCAATCCCCAACGCACCAGCATCCATCACTTCTTGAATGACCTTGTGACCAACACCTTTGAATTTTGAAGTGCCAAATCTTTCCAATAAGCTGGCAATCTTTTCAGCCATTATTGTCGCATCCAGGCTTATATTGTCAACCTCCCCAATCTCAATCTGAGGATTTTCCAGACTAAACTTTTTCTTCAGTGCAGCAGTTAACTTGGTGATGTTTTGGCCTTTTGTACCTACAACTAATCCTGGCCTTGAAGCGTAAATTACTATCTTATCTCCAAGAGGGGTTCTTTGCAGCTTTATCTTGCTCTGTCCTACTCTAGGCAATGTCTTGGCTATGAACTCTTGGATTCTGAATTCCTTCTTCTTCTGCATGACAAACTTTCTTTCCATCATTTTTTGACGCTCACCTCTTGAGTTTGGACATTTTTTGTTTTTTCAACTTGTTTTGTCTCTTTTTTAACTTCAGGAACTTTCTTCTCCTCAACCTTTTTTCCCTCAGGTTTCTCTTCCTTGGCTGGCTTTTTACCCACTTTTTCCTCTACACTTATCTCAACATGGGTTCTTTTCATTGATCTTCCTCTCTGTCTTCCATAATGAAGAGGTGTTGATGCCTTATCAGCCTTAATATGAGTTATAATAAGATTATCAGTGCTTAATCCTTTGTAGCTTGCATTTGCTTCTGCAGACTCTAAAAGTTTAAGGATTGCAGTGCACGCTTTGATAGGATATTTTCCTCCGGCCATATTCCCTTTTTTATGGCCAGCACCATCTGTAAATCTTTTGAAAGGTATGGGCTGTTTCATCTCAATCGCTTGTTTCAGCAAGATTTTGGCCTTTTCCACACTCTTTCCTCTGATAAAAGAGCAGATTTCAATTGCTTTCTTAGTTGATATTGATAAGTCATTACCAACTGCTCTTGCTGAATTATCTTCCATTTTTATTTCACCGATACGCTTGCACTTGATCTAGTTGCACCAATTCCCGGTGCTGAGTGCTGCACTTTATTTCTAGTCAATACAAATTCGCCCAGCCTATGTCCGAGCATTTCTGGCTGGATTGAAACAGGCATAAAACTCTTACCATTGTGAATATTGATCATTATCCCTAACATCTCTGGAAGGATTATCATATCCCTGCAGTGCGTTTTTATGTTTTTTTCTTTAGCACGTATCTTTTTAAGCAGATTCTTCTGAGCGTCGCTGAACCCTCTTTCTAGGCTCCGCCTGTCTCTTGATTTAAGCAATGCCGCAAACTCTTTCAAGCTCAATGCCTTTACCTCATCTAATGTTTTTCCTTTAAATGAAAATTCTTTTTTTGCCATTCTACTTCTTTATCCTTCCTGTTCTTCTAGGCCTTAACATACCTACCTTTCTTCCAGGCGGTGCATGTTTAGGAACAATGGTTGGTCTGCCTTTTCTACCGCTCCTTGTTCCTCCAAATGGATGATTTATAGCATTCATGGCAGCCCCGCTTACATTAGGATAAATCTTATTTTT
>JAFCEI010000044.1 GCA_017609245.1 Candidatus Woesearchaeota archaeon
TAATTTGATTTGCGAAACTTTCTAGAGTTTCTTTTGGAATAAGATCTTCTACAAGATCTTTGTGAGTTGTGGCAATTAGCCCAGAAACATAATATTTGTTATCTACTTCCTTGAGTTCTAATCCAACAACAGAACACAATTTTTCTTTTTTCTCCTTCTTAGGGAAAGGTTTTGTATCATCATATCCCTTTTTGTTTAGCCATGCATAATATAGACTTTTACCTTTTTTTTCTCCATACTGCTTAATAAATCTAGCATATATTTTCTTAAAGTCGGCATGTAATGGCATTTTAATCTAGGGATTTATTTTCTTTCCACCAGCACTCACTTGATTTGCAAGTTGAGTCTGTTGTTTTGTTTTTGCTCGTAATTTTGCATCTGGTTCTTTTAATACGTTATCGTTATTGTCCAGATTTTGCTTGAGCATTTTTGATTGTATCTCTTCATCCCTTTTCTTTTTCTCTTCTTGTGCCTTTTTAACTATTCGTGGGTCTATATTTAAATATTTGCCAGCCGAATTCAAATCCCACAACCCAATGTTCAATAATTGTTCTGCGATTTGTACTTTTTGCATCTTTGTTTGAGTTTCTCTAACTTCATCCTGCAAATATCCTCTTCTGAATTCCATTTTAACTCCAAAATAAGGAATCCATAGGTTCTTGTTATAAACCGCTTCTAATTTGCTTTGCCAAACGCTTATTTTTCTCCAATATCCCGAATCTGCTAGTCCTCCAGAATCTCCTCTATTTGCTGCTTTGCCTATCAAAAAAGGAATACGACTTACAGGAATTCCATAAACCATTGCCAAAACGCTTGTCAAATATAATCCAAGATCTTTATTTTCCATTTGATCCTGAATTTTTGTAAGTTGCTCTATTTGAATATCTCCAGTAAACACCAAATTCCCATGTTTATTCTGAATGCGCTTATATTTTCTTAAAACATCGATTAAATATTGGTGATTTTTGCTCCCAGCCAATTCTTTTGGTAAAATAAACACATTGTCTGGTTTTCCTCCATTTTCAAAAAAAGAAACATAATTCTGAGAAATAAGCCACAAAAGATAAACTTCTGCTAAAATGCATTCCATTGGAGGAAATGGATATAATTTTCCATCCAAAGGCATTAGTTTAAAAGTTAAAATTTCGTCTTTTTCAAATATCTTGGAAGTGGTTCCTACTCGTTGAATGTATCCAGTAATATCATATTGGTCGCTTTGAATGGTCATAGTTGATGCTGCAACGTGTCTTAATTTTCTTGGCAAAAGATCTTTTTTCTGTTCTTTGAATTTTTCAAATAAGACCGTTGATTTATATTCTAATTCTTTTGTTTCTCCAGCAACTTTCAGGGTATCAATGCATAATTCCTTTAATTGCGCATCTTGTATTTTCCCAAGCCAATTATATCCTATACCACAAATCAATAAATCATAAATTGTTTCTTCTGCCACCTGAATTCCATTATTGTGCGCCCAAAACTTCTCTGCATTCAATACGTTTGCTCCTTTTTGGTCTTCATCTAATGGAGTAAAAGAAATACGATCGCTTAACATATCTGTTGCAATAACACTTAAAAATCCAATCATTGACGGAGATCTTCTTACCCACTTCATAAAGGTTTTAAATGATTGTGCTTCTGTAAATGGACTAAATGCAGAAAATCTTTGAATAAATTGAGAATTAATTAAAGGATATTCTTTTGTTGTTTGAAAAGAATTTGTATTTTTTAAATAATTATTTAGTTTCACCATGATGTCTTAACCGCCAAACATATTCTGGAATCTGAACTATCATAATCCCTTCGGCTATAACCGTCCAAATCGTAAATGGCACATGAAACAGTATATGCATTGCGAATGCAAGTACAACCCCTTCCGTTATCACGTCAAAAAGCCAATTTGTCAGGTCTTTTTTTGCCTTTTTGAGATCACTATTCTTGAAAGTGCGTTGTATTTTTTGCAATTGGGTATTTGTATATCTTTTTATCGCACTTTTGGCTTTCGATATTCTACACAGTACCTTATGCTCAGCTGAGTATTTATAACTTGTGGTCGGTGAATTCTCTACCTTAACAAATTTTGCCTTTGGTTTCTCAATCTTTGACAAAGTTTGCCTTATTTCTGAATGGTTTAATGGCTTCATAGTCTTTTCTGATAATCGGTTTAGATAGGTATTCTTTCTCAAAAGCATCAATTTCTTCTTCGGTTACGTGATATGCCTTAGTATCTAATAGCTGTTTTTTTAAGCCATAAGCATTAGTTAAACTGTTTATTGCTTGCATTTTCATCAAAGCATACTCATAGCCTAATAATTCCTTGGTCTTTTTACAGCCATCTATTTTTTCTTCTATTTTACCAGAATTCAACTGTTCTGTAATCATATTTGCTCTTGCAGCGTAATATCTACCGTTATACAGGTTTCTAATGTAATCAAGCTTCTGTTGCGTTACTTGAAGTTGTAAGCCATAGGCTCTTTCTTTTAATGATTGTTTTTTATTACGTACCTTCGACATCTTCTAACCACCGTTTGTATCTAAACAAACAATTTGGAGTTACTTTAAATTTAGTAGGTTTGTTTTTTATATTTTCATAAGTTAATTGTTTGCACATCTGAGGCTTATTATCTGGATGCCCCATACATTTATTATCTTTCAATAACTTGCAAGGGTGAATATACATTACTTGTCCTTGCGAAGCAATTACTCTTTCTCGTTTAAATCTTAATGTGTTTCTTGTGCATAATACATCATGCAACCTATAATACCATAATTCATCTAAAGACAAAGGTCTCTTTAAAATGATTTTGATGTACGCCCCTCTCTTTTTTAGTTCTTGCGGATCAATATCCAAGTAAATAATCTTACAACATTCCGCATTGCAATATTTGTGCCACTGTAAACAGCTATTACATGTCTTTGCAGCCATAAGTCTTTCTTTATCTTCTTCTGAAAATATCATATTATCACTGCTGTTACGGGTGGTGTTTCTGGTTGAATTATTAAACTACAAACACCCGCAATTGCGTCTGGAAAATCATCACGATCCCTTTCATTTTGGTGATGAACTTGTAAATTTCCTCTTACAGATTTTTTAAACCGAAGCATGCTCAATTGCTTATCGCATTCTTTTATGTATGGCATTTTAATCCGTCTTTGTTCTGCCAACAGTTTAAATAGCGTATAAATTCGTGATTTATTTTGCAAGGAAAACTCAACAGGCATTGCTTGAATACCCAATTGCTGTACTCTGTTTACAAAATCTTCCAATCCCTTTCCAACACCCGTATTATCCCAACCAACCATTGCAATATTTTTTATACCCACAGAAGAAATTAATTGACGCAAATCAACGTCAATTATATCCGAATACGAAGTATTTTGGTTATATTCTTTCATTTCAATTATCCGTACTGAGTCCGCCCAATCTCTGTCACTCCCATGCACTGGCATTGCAGTAATTCTTACTGTTCTATCCTGAGATTTAGCCCAGTCAAAGAAAATATACAACGGAGCCGTTAATATGCTCGGAATTGCATTATTTAGGGTTTCATCTTGCATATTTTTTCGTTCTGCAAGTGTTAAAAATCCTCCTTCTGGAGAAGTAAACTCAGCCAAAAGCGTAGAATCAATCTGTTCTCTTGTCAAATTTGCTGCCAATCTATCAAATTCTTCTTGCGTATTCGTTGGACAGTCCAGAAAATTAAACTTATATCGAGAAAAAATAGGATCATTCCATTGATCCCAAAATATTCCTTGTTGTCCGTTTGGGTTGCTAAAAATTACAATTTGTCCCTTTGTAGTGTAGGTTCTTGGCTGTAGAATCTGATTATAAAAATACTCTCCATTTTCAAAGAATGCTTCTTCGTCTACCAACGCCATATCTGCTGCGTATCCTAACGCTGCTTCTGTGGCAGGAACACAAATAATTCTGCTCTGAGGCAATTCAACTTTTTTTCCATCCTTTATTTCATAATGATTGAAATAGATTTCCATTTTTGTTTCTGTGCTTGCGTCATAATCCAATGTGGATGTTTGCAAGAAACTTCTTATTTGCCTTAACAGATCTTTTGACTGTGGCAGGGTTTTAGAAACCATAATTACAGTCTTTCCAGGGTTTTGTAACGCATAAATTAGTGCTTTAACACACAAAGTAATTGATTTTCCTATCTGATTTGCGGCAGCAAAAAGAATTCTTTTATTCGTGTCATTGATAATGAGGTCCTGATAAGGATACAATTTAAACCGCTTTTTGGGATGTTTTGGATCTCTAAAGAACGCATAGGCATAAATTGTGTAGTCTTTTAACAGAGTTAAAGCCCATTCTTCTATGTCCTTATCTCCACAATCCACTAAATCTTCTTTTTCAACTAGATCCCACAGTTCGTACTTCTTCGCTGTTTCTCTTTCCATTTGTTGGGATACACCGCAAACTACAGGTAACATCAGAGTGTAATATTCCTTAATTTTGTAGAAATGTCGCTGTGTGTTACGATATGAACATTCATGTTTGTATGTTTGTCGCCGTACATTTCCTTATGCATTTTGTCTAATAAGTTATTCAGAACCTCTACCCACTTTCTGGTAGATTCGGTAATATACCCTTTGTCCTTCCATTCCTCTTCTAATTTTACATCAACGTAGAGTTTTAATTTAGCAGCCAATTCTTTCTGAACGTCTAATGGCATATTCATACTATCTTTGAGTTCCTGTAAATTGATCTGTTTTTTATTTTTTCTAATAGGAACTTTAAGATCATTTATTTTTTCTAGCTGCTTAATATCTAATTCTTCCATTTTAGTCCTCATAGAGTATAACACATTTCTTTCCTGCTTTATCTATGTCTATTGTTGGTTTTAAAGGTTGCCCTTTTTCCCACCCCATTTCATCTATAATTGCAGAATCAAGATAGAGACTGTATCTCTTGCTTCCTGATTTTCTCGTTACTACTTGTAATTTTGGCATGATTTAAACACCTCCTTTGCTTTTCAAACCATTTCAATATTTGTTGCGACATATCTTCTCGATCTTCGCACCAAACAAAGTCAACATTATATTTTTGTTCTATAGTTTTAAGTATTTTGGCTATCACTTTTGGTTTGCACTTCAAAAG
>JAFCEI010000045.1 GCA_017609245.1 Candidatus Woesearchaeota archaeon
AAGAGGGGTTAGCTTCAGTTGATTTCAGATGCGGATAAGGCAGGACAACTGCATCTGCAATATTGATGAAATCCACTATGTTTGTACTTGATTCAAGAATTTTTATTTTATCCCAAGCCCTCTCTTTGTCAATAACCTCATCATACATATGTTTCCTATTATCAAGATTAGGAATAAGATAGAGCAAACAATCTTTTAATCTTAAGTATTTTAATGATTTTATTAAGTACTCTATTCCCTTATGTTCATTAAAAAGCCCGTAGTAAAGCAATATTCTCTTATTTTTGATTCTATGCCGGTTTCTCAGCTTTGATTTATCATTTGACTTAAATTTTTGTAGGTTGATGTACGAATTAACCAGCGATATTTTCTTAGGATCTATGCCTCGTTTAATCAGAGAAGTTCTGATAGATTTTAAAGGGACGATGATTTTATCGTTGTGTTTTAAAAAACTAGAAAAATAAAAACTGCCTGGGCTAAAGCTATATTTAGTATATGCTGATAGCGCCTTAATCAAGGTAATGAATTTAGTTTTTTTCTCAGATATCTTTAATTGAAGCGTTCTCAGACCTATAAGTGGGGACGAACAAACATTGACAATTACATCAAAATGGTTAATATCAAGTAACTGCTTTGCTTTTTTCACGCCCCGCTTGTACAAAAGTATTTCATTATACAGCACCAAAGGATCTAAGAAATACTTTCTCGAAAATTTAAAAGATTTTAGCCTGACTATGTTCACCCCATTAAATTTGTGATATGACTTTTGACCCTTTGCTTTTCTGCAAACAATGGTGACAAGATGACCTCTGTTGACAAGCCAAGTAGTCAGGTCTTTAAGGGTGATATTTTTTGCTTCTTTTCTTTCAGGATCAAAGGTTGTTGTTAAAAAGGCAATCTTCATTTTGGATAGGATAGTCTTACACTCTTATTTTATTAATATCTCTATTGATTATCAATTTTTCATTGATTCTGAGTTTTTGATTTAATTCGCCCTTCAGATCTTCTTTGATTTTTTGGACGTCGAGATTATTAAAAAGGTTTTTGTCTTCATCTGGGTCTGAGATAATGTTATAAAATTCTTCTGAACCGTCTTCGCCAAGAATCAGCTTCCATTCTTTTGTCCTGACACAAGAAAGTTTTTTGTCATAAGCCCTCTTATTAAAAAGAGGGTGTATCTTTTCAAAGTTATTCGCCCATTCACCTAATCTGTCAGATTCTGCAATAATATGTTCTCTTTTTTTGGAATCAAACAGGCTGACTCCGTCTAAATTAATTTTCTTGTTTACTCCTATTAAATCAAGGAGAGTGGGAACAATATCAATTAAACTTACCAAATCATCATCAGCTCGTTTCGAGGATATGTTCTTTGGAAATTTTATGATCAAAGGGACTCTTATTAAATTTTCATACAGACCATACTGGTGAGCAGCAAGATTATGTTCACCAAACATTTCCCCGTGGTCTGATGTGATAATCATTAATGTATCATCATAAACATTCTTCTTAAGGTAATCAACCAGTTGCCCTAATTTATGATCTAGGTAGGATAGCCCACAATCATAATATGTTTTCAATGCATTAAATTCAAGAGGCGTTATCTCAATAAATTTTCCAAGGTAATTAAAAGGGTATTTTAATGAAACATCTGGTTTTTTCTTAAGTTTCAAGTAACGAAGAGCTTTAGAGACAAGAGATTCCTGTCCAGCCAAGGTTTTGATTTTATGTTCGTCTATGTTTTCAGGCAATGGAAATTTGTACTTAAAAGGGAAGGTAGGGTCATATGGCCAATGAACTGTAGCATAGTTCACAAAAATAAAAAAAGGAATTTTTTCACTCTTATTTTTTTTAATCTCTTTTTTGATTACTTTATTGAAATAATCTGTTTGTTCATCCCAACCAAAAAAAGCATTTTTAATTAAACTTATCAGCAGTTGAGGATCTTTAAAATTCAATTTTCCAAGATAGGATTCTATGGTTTTTTTAAAACCTTTATTCAAATTTCTATAAGATGCTAGTTGTGGCGACGGAGTTATCAGAACAGTATTATAACCTATATTTGATAAATCCTCTGCCACAGTTTTGTGTTTATTATTGAGGTATAAATTTGGGCTCAAAACACCATGATGAGAAGGTAATTTGCCAGTGAACATCGAAGCATGAGATGGAGGAGTCCATCTTGCAGGGGAGAATGCATTTTTAAATAAAATTGTTTCTTTTTCTTCAGTCAATTTGTCAAGATTTGGTGTTGTTTTTCGAAAATATCCATAACAAGACAAAGAATCTTGTCTAACTGCATCCATAATGATCCATAAAATATTTGGTTTTGCCATGGTAAATGAGATGTTTAAGAATATTTTCTAGCTATAACAAGTAGAGTCATTCCAAAGTTTATTCGTTTAATAGATGAAATTTTAAATCCCTTCAAAGTCAGTCTTTTACTCAACACGGCCTCATTAAAACAGCTAAGATGATAAGGACTTTCTTCTGCAAATCTATAATATATGTGCTCTATATTGGGTACTGAAATAAGCAGATAACCTTTGTCCTTCAAATGTGAATACGCTCTATCTAAAAAAAGACCTGGATTCTCTAAGTGTTCCAGTACCTCAAAACATGCAATGACATCAAATTTTTTGTTAAGTTTGAAAGTCTCTGCATTTTGTTTTAGAAGAGTAACTCGTCCCTGCTGCAGTTCCTTACTAACATTAACATCAATGCCTATATATTCGGAGGCCAGATTTATGAGTCCTTTTGACATTGTCCCTATGCTTGCTAAACCAGTAGACCCTATATCTAACACAGATTTATGTTTGACTATATCCTTGATTTTTTTGATGGTGGCTTTTATTCTTATATCAAACATTTTTATTTGACTCCTCGGCGATTTTATCTGGATTAATCACTCTGTAAAACGGGACATGAACAACCGCATCTGACCTCCCGCCCAGTCTGTGAAAAAACTCTCCCCTTTCACCAAAAGCTTCCCCATGATCAGAAGTTACTATTACTTTTTTGTCTGGTTTGATGTTCCTGAAAAAATATGTTAAATTTTCAAATACCCATTTTAAATTGTCTTCATAATATTCAAAAAGTTCATCTTTTAAAAAGTTTCTCCAGTAGTATTCTTCTCTGTCTTTGCATTTTAACCCGCACATTTTCCTCAGTTTCCAGTAAATGATGGTAAGATTATGCTTGTCCACAAATTGCGCTATTTTTTTGATAAATGGGCTAAAAATTGATTTCTTTTTGTCCTGTTTAGCGACATAAAAACCAAATAATTCCTTTGGTGCTTCAATATTGCGGTATGGAGAATGGGGCTGCATAAAATGTACTATTATTTTTTTGTTTGTGTTGTCAGGTTCATTAATTAATTCCAAGGCTTTTTCTGCCATGGCCTTCGGATCAGTAGTATCTATCTTCTCATTCCAGTTTGTCAGCCACACATCACAAATCTTGAAGAATTTGCCTGATGGGTCCCAACCATTCCATTTAATTCCTTTGCTGTTGATTGCCGGATGACCGCTGACATAGATAATGTTGTCATATTTATCAGGAAAATTTTCTAAGAGCCAGTTTCTCGTTGCGACTATGCCTTCTCGTTTTTCTAGCATACCCTCCGGCAGATAGTCTTTATAGAGCTTTTCAAAACTATCATATCTGCATGCATCCAATATTATTGCTATGTCCCATTCCTCTTTGAGTAAATTTTTCATTTTTCATAAAAATTCAGAATGCTCTTGAGCAATCCTGTGATGTCAAATGATTTTTTAAACAATCTCTTGCTTTCCTTGCCTAATTTATTTCTTAAACTTTTGCTTTTTATCAATTTTTCCATAGTTGATTTCAATTCACTTTTATTTCTTACTAAAAACCCATTCTTTCCATCAACAACCCCTTCAGGATTTCCTCCAACATCAGTGGCAATAATGGGCTTGCTAAAATAAGTTGCTTCCAGCAAAACCCTTGAAAACGGCTCTGGCCATAAAGCAGGCTGAACAATCACATCTGATTGCCTGTAAATTGATGGGATGTGTTCCTGGCTCACTTTACCGTAAAATCTAATGTTCTGTCCAGCAACATTCTCTAGATGTTTTTTCTGGCTGCCATTGCCAAATATTAACAATCTTGAGTTCTCGTCGCCAAGCTCATTGAATGCTTTGATCAACATCTCAACACCTTTTATCTTTTCTAATGCGCCAACATATGTAATTAAAACCCCTTTTTCCCCAATTTTGAATTTTTTACCTGAATCTTTGATATCTGCTAAGTTTGGAATCTTTTTGATCTGGACTTGCTTAATCCCGCTCTTCAAAAGCTGGCTTTTTATAAAATCAGATATTGCAATAAAATAATCTATATTTCTTAAGGCCTTGTTCGACTTTTTATAATTCAGGTATAAGAACAGCCAAAATACAGGATTATATTTCAATAAAAAATTCATCTTGGCCTTGCCTATAAACTTAGAACAGATGATACAGCCTAAGAATTTCCTGGAATTGCATCCTGAACAAACTTGTTTTTCCTTATAAAACAGGTTTCGTTTAGGGCAAAAATGAGTATATCCATTTAGGGTTGCAATCGATTTGTTCTTGATTTTAAAGTGTGGAATAGAGGTTGTATTAAGAAAATGAACCGCGTCAAACTCATTTTCCAATTTTCTTAATTCTTTTTTCAAAGAATGCTGGAAAAACGCGCTTCTTTTCAGATTCCCCATAAAAGAATGCGGGTTCCTACCTGTTTTAAGCTTCTTGTATATCTTAATGCCTTCTTTTGACTCGCGGTCTTTTACTCCTTTAAATCCTGATGTCAAAACTGAAACATCAATCCCTTTTTTAGCCAGGTTTTTAGCCAGAATATAAGCAGAAATCTCCCCTCCACCATGCACAACAGGAGG
>JAFCEI010000046.1 GCA_017609245.1 Candidatus Woesearchaeota archaeon
CATAGGCATACGGATGTAACAGGCATTCTGATATATTTTTATATTTTTATCAAAACATTTATAGTTTTTATGCTTTTTTTGAGGATATCCATTGATTTAGTAAAGAGCAATAACTATATAAATAATGTGTTATTAAATACAGATATAACCTAGCTGATAAAAAGATCAATTTCTACAAACAGACAACCAGATTTACAAGCGCTGCTTGTTCTATGATGATTTTTAATTATTTTAACCTAAAATATAAGCTGAACAAGCACAATGAATTTAGGATCTGGCAAAAATCAGTTGTGTTGCCTACGCGTGCTTCAGACATATTTGGGCTGGCCATACTTGCCAAACAAAAAGGGCTTGATGTAGATGTTGTCGTAGAAAAGCCAAAATACAGTTTTCCAGACTACAAATTCAAGGGATATAAGCTGAATGAGATTGAGATGGCTGCATATTCTTCTGAATTGTATTATAAGCGGGCCAACAGGATAGGGATAAACATAATTGAAAAGAATTTTACACTCAAAAGAGTAAATCTCTGTTAAGGGAAGGTAAGATTATTCTTTTAAGATTAAACATGTCTCTTTTTAGAAAAGGCAGGCTAAACAGGGTGAATACCTTATATTTCCCCATATTTGATTATAAATATAAAAAATTCCTTATTGCAGACCCTTCTGAAGGGCTTATGACTGTAGATGAAAAGATACTGGAAGAAGCTTTTAAAGGCGTTAAACATATTAGCAAGAAGGACAGCAAGATGATTGTGTTTAAGTAAGGTTTTTATTTCTTTCTGATATATATACATTAAATGGTCAATTATCTGTCAAAACCCTATGAAAAGAAAGAATTGGAGAAGATACTAAACCCAACTATAAAAAATTGGTTTTTTTCCAAATTTAAGGAATTTTCAGAGCCTCAGCTATATGGTGTCATGGAGATCCACAAGAGAAATAATATCTTGATTTCTGCACCGACAGGCGGCACTAAGACATTAACCTCTTTTTTAAGTGTGTTGAATGAACTGGTTGATTCTGCTGAAAAAGGGATTTTAGAGGACAAGGTGTATTGCATCTATGTTTCTCCATTAAAGGCGTTAAATGAAGATATCAAAGTCAATCTGATTGAGCCTCTTAAAGAGATTGAAGATATTGCTGGCAGGAAATTGGGGATAAGGGTTGCTGTAAGGACTGGCGATACTCCAACATCTGAGAGAGCTAAGATGACCAAGAAGCCACCGCATATCCTGATCACAACCCCTGAAAGTTTAGGCATATTGCTGACAACGATCAAGTTCAGGGAGCATTTTAAGAAAGTTGACTGGTGCATCATTGACGAGATCCACAGTTTGGCTGAAGGCAAAAGAGGGGTTCACCTGAGCTTAAGCTTGGAAAGGCTGCAGCATCTGTGCGGCCATATGACAAGGGTTGGATTGTCTGCAACAATTGCTCCCCTAGATGAGATTGCTGAATATCTTGTTGGGTATGAAAAGAATAAGCCCCGGCAATGCAAGATAGTTGATGTTCAGTTCAACAAGAAGATGGATCTGAAAGTTTTGTGTCCTGTCAAGGATCTTATTGCTACTACGGGCAGTGAGCTGCACAATAATCTATATAAACTGCTGCATGATCTGATCCAGGAGCATAAAACTACGCTGATTTTCACAAATACCCGTTCTGCAACAGAGAGAGTTGTATATAATCTGCAGGATATGTTTCCTAAATTTTACACTGATAAGAATATTGGCGCCCATCATGGAAGTCTGGGAAAAGCAAAAAGGCACGGGATAGAGGACAGGCTAAGAAAAGGTGAGATGAAGGTTGTTGTCTCAAGCACTTCCCTGGAACTGGGGCTTGATATTGGATTTATTGATCTTGTCGTTTGCCTGACATCTCCAAAATCTGTTGCAAGGCTGGCGCAGAGATTAGGTCGGAGCGGTCATAAATTGCATGAAACGATCAAAGGTCGGCTGATTGCAATGGACAGGGATGATCTGGTTGAGTGCTCGGTCATGCTGAAGGATGTTCTAGAAAGAAAGATAGATAGGGTGCATATCCCTGTAAATTGCCTAGATGTTCTTGCTCAGCAGATTGACGGCATGGCGATTGAAGATACCTGGGATGTCAAAGAGGTGTTCAAGGTTGTTAAGCAAAGCTATAATTACAAAGATTTGAGCAAAAAAGATTTTGATGCTGTTATTGATTATCTGGCCGGCAAATATACAAGCTTAGAAGACAGGCATGTTTATGCAAAGATCTGGCACAAAAATGACAGGATTGGCAGGCGGGGAAAAATGGGCAGGGTGATCTATATGACAAACATCGGAACAATCCCTGATGAGACGCATGTTTTGGTAAAGATAGGAGACCATGTTGTAGGTAAGATTGACGAGGGCTTTTTAGAGAAGCTGAAAAGAGGAGATATTTTTGTTTTAGGCGGACAGAAATATGAGTTTTTGTTCTCCAGAGGCATGACTGCCCAGGTCAGGTCATCTGTCCAAAGGCCGCCTACAATTCCAAGCTGGTATTCTGAGATGCTTCCTCTGAATTTTGATCTTGCTGTTGAGATCGGAAAGTTCAGGAGGCTTGTTGACGGCAAACTAAATACAGGCAAAAGCAAAAAAGAGATTATTGGTTTTATTGATGATTATCTGCATGTTGACAAAAATTCTGCAAAAGGGATTTATGACTATATCAAAGAACAACACATGTATGCTCATGTTGCTAACGATAAACGGATTGTTATTGAAAATTACAGTGATGACAGCAAGAAGTACATTATTTTTCACTCGATGTACGGCAGAAGGGTTAATGACTGTCTGAGCCGTGTGATCGGATATGCTGCTGGAAAGATTCGCGGCAGGGATATTGAGATCGGCATCAATGATAATGGTTTTTATCTAGCTTCTGACAAGATGCTGATGATTGAGCCTATCTTGAAATTGATCAAAAGCTCGAGGATGAGGGAGCTTGCAGAGCTAGCTATAAACAAGACAGAGATATTGAGCAGAAGATTTAGGCATTGTGCAGGGCGCGCATTTATGATACTTCGGAATTATATGGGCAGGAAGAAAAGGGTCGGGAGACAGCAGGTTTCTTCCATGATACTTATGAATGCTGTCAAAAGGATCAGCAAGGATTTTCCCATACTAAAAGAAGCAAGGCGTGAGGTTTTGGAGGATCTGATGGATATTGAAAATGCTACTTTGATTTTAAAAGGTATTGAAGAAGGGAAGATCAAGATCAAAGAGGTTAATACGACAACCCCCTCACCATTTGCATTTAACCTGATAATGCAGGGCTATACAGATGTTTTAAGGATGGAGGATAAGATAGAGTTTTTGAAGAGGTTGCACTCATATGTTCTGGCAAAGATTGGCCAGAAGCAGAAATTCAATGAAGATTGACAAGAATATAGAGATAATTGATCTAGGATTATATTTGCCTAATGAGAAAACTCTCGTAATAGCTGATGTTCATATTGGTTATGAAGAGGCATTAAACAAGCAGGGAGTTTTGGTGCCCCGTTTCCAGTTCAAGGATGTTTATCTGAGATTAGAGAAGATATTGAAAAAATGCAATCCTTCAACAGTTGTCATCAATGGTGATCTAAAGCACGAGTTTGGAAGGATCTCTGAGCAGGAGTGGAGAGAGACCTTGAAGGTTTTGGCATTGATCTCAAGATATGCTGACAAGGTTATATTGGTTAGAGGCAATCATGACACTGTTCTTGGGCCAATTGCTAAGAAAAAGGATATGGCTGTTGTTGATGATTATAAAGTGGACGATATATTGATTACACATGGGCATAAGATAAATCGAAAAAAAGCCAAGACAATAGTTATCGGGCACGAACATCCTGCAATCGGATTCAGGCGGCAGGGGAGGATCGAAAAGTTCAAGTGTTTTCTGAGAGGAAAATACAAAAAACAGGATCTGATCGTCATGCCAAGCTTTTGCCTGGCAACAGAAGGCAGTGACGTGACAAAAGAAAAGCTGTTAAGCCCTTATCTAAAACAGAAACTAGATAATTTTGAGGTTTTTGTTGTTGCTGACAAGGTTTATGGGTTTGGGAAGATAAAGAATTTGAAATAATCACAACTCTTCGTACTCAAGAATCTTCTTTAGTCTTTCACTATCAGGAACCAACTCATGCAATTGTCCGCCAGGAATTATTCTTCCGCCTGATTCTATGTAAGAAGCATACTGCCTGACAGATTCTGCATCATCTGGATTAACAAGATAATTTAAGTAAAACCACGATATCAGGTCCTGTGAATAAGCAAAACAATTTGATGTCTGACAGAATAAGGGTTTAACATCATGTATCTTGCATCCTTCTGCTGGTGAGAAAAAAACACATTCACCATAAGGCTTGTCTTTTTTGAATTCTGTCTTAAGCTTAAATGCCTTTGTGTGAAACATCTCTGTCTCTTCAAGATAAGTCAAAATAAACAGGTCCTTATCCATCTTAAGATGTTCTGCAATCCTATCTATGTCTTCTTCAATAATCAGTCCAGAATTAAACTTACAGCAGTGTCCGCACTTGTTGCACGGGCTGCTTATTTCTAATACTCTTTTCAGTGGAGTTGCTCTCGAGATCATAATATCGCCTCTTTTAGATTGATTATATGAATACCTGATTATAAAGTTTTTGGAAAAGTTAGAAAAAATTAATAAAAAAAGAAAAGTTTAATCTTCAGAAGCTGGTTCTTCAGATGGCTCTTCTTCGCTTGAAGATTCTTCTGATGATTCATCTGCCGGAGCTTCTTCTGATTCTCCTTCGTCTGAAGGTTCTTCAGATGGCTCTTCTTCGCTTGAAGATTCTTCTGATGATTCATCTGCCGGAGCTTCTTCTGATTCTCCTTCGTCTTTCTGCAGGTTCTTCTGCTGGAGCTTCTGATGGCTCTTCTGCAGGTTCTTCTGCTGGAGCTTCTGATGGCTCTTGAGCCTCTTGGTTCATTTGTTCGTTTTCCATGATCATTACCTCCTAATGATTTAATACAAGTAAAAGAATATGGTTTATTTAAAAAGATTTAGGTAATAAAGGATATAAAAAAGATTTTTTAGAAACGACTTCTGGTAAGATTTTAAAAATATTTATTTTTTCTTTATCTTGCTCTTTTTTGCGGATGAAGTCAATCCCCTGAAAACTCTTCGCGTGTGTTTAGGACTTGTTATCCAAGAGATATTCTTATCTGATTTTATTGCAGGATGTGCTTTATCAACCAAGATTATTTCATACCAATAATAGATAGGATCTTTAGCAACCCAATAAGAGTTCAAAACTTCGCAGTTAGGATATTTTCTTGCAGCTCTTTGCTCTGCAATGCTCTGATAATTTTTTGCCAGCGTGATCTTAATTCCATAATGCTTTGACCTTCTTCCTTTTCTGCCAACATGGGTTCTTCTATGGCCGCCCCTCATCACTCTCTGTCTGACTACAATGAATCCTGGTCTAATCCTCTCTCTATACAGCTCGCCAAGATTCTTTCTAGGCTGTTTCCATACCTGCCTGATGTGCTTATAAACCCCCATAGTAAATTGTAGTATGAAAGGGTTTTTAAAGGTTTTGGCTGATTAAAAGAAAATTATAAATAGTCTTTAGTCTGACTTAGATTCAGGTGGTTAGATGGATTTTGATTATAGTGCAGATAAGAGTAATATGGGTTTGACTTTATCTAAGTTTAGCCAGCAGTGCAGGGATGCATTGAGTCTGGGCAAGAAAATCAAGATAGAAACAAAGGTCAAGAACATAGTTGTTGTTGGGATGGGTGGCAGCGGGATTGCGTGCAGCCTGTTAAAGGATTATTTGGGGAACAAGGTTCCGATCCATGTTGTGCAGGATTATACATTGCCTGAGTTTGTTGATGCCCAGTCGCTGGTGTTTTGTGTTTCTTATTCTGGAAACACTGCAGAGACTGTCTCTTGCTTTAGAAGCACAATAAGACGGAATGTCCAAGTAGTTGCAATAACAACTGGCGGGAAGCTGAAAGAGTTGGCAAAGCGATTTGAGAAAAATCTTATTGAATTGCCAGGAGGGATCCCGCCAAGAACAGCTTTAGGATATCTGTTTATTCCAATGCTGACTGTCCTGCAGAATTCAGGGATAATAACAGATAGGACAGATGAAATAAAAAATATGATTGATTCTCTGATGAATGTCAAATTCAAGGAAAATGCCCAGGAACTGGCCAAAAAATTGCAGTTTAAAATTCCAATCATATATTCTTCCAACAGGTTGAAAGCAGTTGCATTGAGATGGAAACAGCAGTTCAATGAGAACAGCAAAGTGCACTGCTTCAGCAATGTGATCCCTGAAATCGACCATAATGAGATTGTCGGTTATGAGAATCTAATGGGGGATTATTTTGTAATCATCCTAAAAGATGAGAAAGACAACATGAATGTCAAGGAAAAGATGAGTGTTGTGAAAAAAATAATATCTGATAAATGTCCTGTTATGGAGCTGGTCGTGAAAGGAGATTGTTTATTGACAAAGATGTTTTCAGCAATCTACCTGGGCGACCTGACCTCTTTTTACCTTGCTTTGTTGTATGGTGTTGATCCAGCTGTGACTGAATCTATTGATGAGATCAAGAAACACTAAGATGATTCTTAAATCATTAAAATTGGAAAATATCAGAAGCCACGTAGCTCAGACTATTGATTTTCCTACCGGCTCTATATTGCTGGCAGGAGATATCGGTGCTGGAAAGAGCAGCATCTTGCTGGCTGTGGAATTTGCATTGTTTGGGATAAGAAGGAAACACCTTTCTGGCGAATCTTTGCTGAGAAACGGCGCTGTGCGCGGAAGTGTTGAACTGAATTTCGAGGTTGAAGGCAAGAAAATAATCATCAAAAGAGAGCTGGTCAGAAAATCCAAGTCTGTTGAGCAGGACAAAGGATTTGTTATTGTCAATGGGCTGAAAAGAGAGGGAACTCCAGTTGAGCTGAAAGCAGAAATGATCAATCTTTTGGGGTATCCAAGAGAATTGCTGACAAAGAGCAAGAACTTGGTTTACAGGTATACTGTTTATACTCCGCAGGAAGAGATGAAACAGATTCTTTATGAAGAAGAAGAAACAAGGCTGGAGACGCTGCGGAAAGTTTTTGGGATTGATAAATACAAGCAGATAAGGGAGAATAGCTCCATCTTTATAAAAGAGCTAAAAGAGAGGATTGCCCTG
>JAFCEI010000047.1 GCA_017609245.1 Candidatus Woesearchaeota archaeon
AATTCTATGAGGCCGTTCAGGAAGTATTTTGAAAAACTTACAGTAAAACAGATGATGAAGCTTGAAAATCCATGGGATGATTATTTTGAATACACTGTTAAAATCTAACTTTTTAAAAACAAAATTATTTATATCAATACCTTAATCTGATATTTATGAAGATTGGGGGAATTGAATCAGAAGTACCTGGTAAATTGTATTCTGTCCTAAAAAAAGAAGGTCTAGAAAAACTAAGGCCTTGCCAGGAAAAGGCAGTCAAAGCTGGTTTGTTAGACAGGAAAAACCTGTTAGTCTGCACGCCGACTGCTTCTGGGAAGACATTGATCGCTGAGTTAGCTGGGATAAAGTCTATTCTTGAAAGAGAAGGAAAGATGGTATATATTGTACCTTTGAGAAGCTTGGCTAATGAAAAATTCAAGGAGTTTAAGAAAAAATACGAAGGATTATGCAAGATTGCTATGAGCATCGGCGATATTGACTCTTCTGATCCTTATTTGCAGGACTATGATCTGATTATAACGACTGCTGAGAAGTTTGACAGCTTAATCAGACATCATGCAATATGGCTAGACCAGATTGCGACTGTTGTTTTTGATGAGATTCATCTGTTAAATGATGTATCAAGAGGGCCTACAGTGGAGATCTTGATAACAATCCTTAAACAGATGCTGACAGATGTCCAGATATTGGCATTGTCAGCTACAATCGGCAATCCAGAAGAATTAGCAAACTGGCTAGATGCAAAGCTAGTCATCGACAACTGGCGGCCTGTTGAATTAGAAAAAGGGATTTATTTCAATAATGAGGTTGAGTTTCAATGAGATATCTGACTGGTGAAGAAAAACAAGAAGCTGAGCAGTTCATGGAGATTGCTGCAGAGATTGCAAAGAGTTCAACATGTTATCGTTCGAGGTGTGGTTCAATAATTGTAAAAGATGAAGAGATAATCAGTCAGGGGTTTAATTCTCCTCCTAAAAATAAAAAATTAGAATATTGCCTGAAAGATAATCTGCCTGAAAATTTTAAATCAGATAAAACCTGCTGCATCCATGCTGAACAAAGGGCAATAATGGATGCTCTTAAGCGTAAGTCTGAAAAGTTACCTGGCTCAAGACTGTATTTCATACGCCTCAGTGAAAAAGGAAATATGACCTATGCAGGAGAACCTTACTGCACGATCTGCAGCAAGATGGCATTAGATGTTGGAATTTCAGAATTTATCTTGTGGCATAAAAAAGGCATCTGCGTCTACGATACTGAGGAATATAATGAGGTATCTTTTGGGCGCAAAAAAATCAGTCTAAACCTAAACTCTGAATAAGCGTTTCAGAATCAAACTTTTCCAAATCATCATATTTCTGTCCCATGCCTAAAAATAATATTGGCTTGCCAGTGACATATGAGATTGATATGGCTGCTCCGCCTTTTTCATCTACATCTGCTTTTGTAAGGATTATCCCGTCAATCTCAATCTTAGAATTAAACTCTTTTGCCTGCTCAACACAATCATTCCCAGTAATGGACTCTCCGACAAATATCGTCATGTCTGGCTGCGCAACCTTGTTTATCTTCTTGAGCTCATCCATCAGATTAACATTTGAGTGTAATCTTCCTGCTGTGTCAATCAAAACAGCGTCCAGATTATGGGCTTTTGCATATTCTATTGCATCAAAAGCAACTGCTGCTGCATCTGAGCCGTAATCGTGCCGAATCATCTTTACTCCAAGCTTGTCAGCATGTATCTGCAACTGATCGATTGCAGCTGCGCGGAATGTGTCTGCTGCTGCAAGAATGGGCTTTAGCCCGTTTTTCTGCAAAAGATGCGTCACTTTAGCGATTGTTGTTGTTTTGCCTGAGCCATTGACACCGATAAATGAGATTATAAATGGTTTTTTGGATTTGACCTTATTTATAAAATCCTCTGCCTGGACAGAAAATAATCCTGAGATTGTTTCTTTTAGCGTATTTTTGATCTCTTTTTCAATTTCTCCTCTTTTTATCTTTGCATTCACCAATCTTTCCTTAAGATTTTTCTTTATTTTTTCTATTATCTCAACAGCAATGTTATTCTCGAGCAGTATCAGCTCCAGATCCCAAAACAGATCGTTGAATTTGTCTTCTGAAAGAGAAATAGTTGTGATGACTTCTTTTTGTTTTGATATGCCTTCTTTAATCTTTTGCAGAATTGTCTTTTTTTCTTCTGGTTCGCCCAATACTTCTTTTATCTCGCGGGCTGCTTTTTCTTTTAATTCATCTTTTTGTTTTTTTCTCTCTGCTAGTTTGTCTAAAGTTGGCTCAACCTTTTTTATCTCCTCTGTAATCTCTTCTACCTTAACTGGCTCTGCTTCCTGCTCAACCTGTTTAGAAAGTCCAGGGATTATTTTTTTTAGTTTTTTCTTAAGTGCGCCAAACATCTTATTTTATCGGACTTGAAACTTCTTTTTGTAGTTTTTCTATGTCTGTACTCAGTTTTTGGATGCTTTCAAGCAATTCTGTCTGAACTTTCTGGACGTTAATAAACTGTTTTTCAAGCAGTTTTTTTGTCTCATCAAGGGACTTCTTGACTACTGTGCCTGCCCCAACATTCATGACAACATCTTTGTTATCCTCTAATTTTGCCTTGGCAAATATGCCTGGACCTATTGGCATCAATATCTCTTTTCCTTTTTCCACAGTTCCGAAATCATCCAGCGCCTTTTTAGAGCTGGCCAGATCCATCAACTGGTTATCTAAAACCTGCATCTGTTTCTGCTGCTCCCTTAATTGAGCACTAAGCATCTGCAGTTCCAGGTATTTCTGCTGCAACTGATTTTTTTGTTTCATTTTGAACCTTTTTTAATAAAATTTCTATCTCACCGAAATGCTGCTCCTGCATCAGGTCTATTTTCCTGTCAGTAGTCAGGTGCAGCAGAGGTATGAATGTCAAAACCTTGTCTTTTTTAGATGGTGAAGGTATTAACTGGGTGAATGTCAATTTTTTGTTCTGGTTTTTTGCAAAAAAAGAAAGTATCTTATGGTGCATCTTCCTTATTACGCTGTTTATGTTGATCTTTTTTTCTGGCACATCAACACGTGCAGGAGGCACAGTTCTCATCACCCTCCTTTTCTTTACTTCAAGTGCTTTTTGAAGTGCATCGACCAGATCGTAAATTGAAACCTTTCTTTTCCTTGGCTGAGGTGTTCTCGGAGTAAGTTTCGGAATATCATGGATCGTCGGCAACAGTCCATCTTCATCCTCATAAAGTATTGATTCTTCTTCTGGATGAAGCAGCGAATCAAGGTACATAAGGTCCTGATCCATGAGCCTGTCTGATTTTAGCTTAAGCAGGATGGCTGATGCAAGTATCACTTTTCCTGAAACCTTGAAATCAAACTTTTTCATTGTTTTTATCAGCTCTAAATATTTGTTTGATAACAGGCTGATGTCAATATCCCACGGGTTCATCTTTTCTGATCTTACCAGATCATATAGAATAGTCTGCCAAGTGATATCATCTTTTTCAAATAAAAGCTCAAAAATTTGATCTTGCATAATTTATCAAATGAATTGATTGTATATAAAGTTATTGAAAAACCGAGCGAAAACTATTTAAAACAGACAATAACATTAAGTATTCACGGGCTCATGGTCTAGCGGCTATGACAACGCCCTTACAAGGCGTAGGTCCCCGGTTCGAAACAATCGCGAAATCGGTTATGAAAGTCCGGGTGGGCCCACCATTATTATCTTAGATGCGCTGGTGATCTAGTGGCATGATAGGACGTTGCCAACGTTCTCACCCGGGTTCAAAATCAACCGCGAAATCGGTTATGAAAGTCCCGGCCAGCGCATTTTAATTTTCTACCAATCTGTAGAAAGCTTTAAAAAAGACTAGAAACTCTTCTAGTGTGTTGGGCCTGTAGCTCAGCCTGGTTAGAGCACTGGTCTTATATGTCCATGCTTTAGTTAAGCTTTACTGGCTAAGACAGCCAGGGGTCCGGGGTTCAAATCCCTGCAGGCCCACTTAATTAACGCCCCTATGGTGTAGTCCGGCCAAGCATAGTGGCTTTTCGAGCCATTGACGTGGGTTCGAATCCCGCTGGGGGCATTATTGTCAAGGAGAAACCAAATGAAAAGAAGTTCAAGAAGATGGAAAAAAAAAGGCCAGATGAGATGGAAGTGGCAGAGAAAAAGGATCAAGAAAGAGAAGAAAAGACGAAAGATGAGATCCTAAGGCCTTAAATAGAAAGCTTTATATACTATCAATTTATCATTTAGTCATTATCACCTTTCTTCATGAAGAAGCTGGTTGATAATAATCAGCTTTTTTACGCTTAAGAAATTCATTCGTGAATTTCTTGTTAGATACAAAATGTATGCTTGACTGAAAGTCAGGTATGAATTAGGAGTTATTTGATAGCGAATAAAAACTCTAAGTTAAATTTCTTAAAAGTGAGTCTTGTATTAAAGTAAATTCCCGTTGATTCTGCGGGAGGTTGCTGCTATCTGGTTGAGACTAAGCCATGCAAGTTTGTTCAGCAATGGACGGCGAACTGCTCAGTAACACGTCGATAATCTGCCCTTAGGTCAGGGATACCCTTGGGAAACTGAGGCTAAAACCTGATGAGATATTGAAATTGGAAAATTCTTTATCTGAAAAGCAATGCCTAAGGATGAGTCGGCGGCTGATTAGGCTGTTGGTGGTGTAATGGACCACCAAACCTACGATCAGTACGGGCCTTGAGAGAGGGAGCCCGGAGAAGGGTACTGAGAAACTGATCCTAGCCCTACGG
>JAFCEI010000048.1 GCA_017609245.1 Candidatus Woesearchaeota archaeon
ATTTTTTCTAAATCAAGTTCATCTTTATTTTTATCTGACATTTTACTATTAAAAGGTAATAAATAATATATAAATCTTTTTATTTGCAAAACATACGGAAATCTTTATATATAGTTTAATTAATAGAGATTCTATGCCGCCGTGGCACAATCTGGTACTGCGCGGGCCTTGAGAGCCCGTTTCCTTCGGGATATCCTGGTTCAAATCCGGGCGGCGGCGTTTATTATCATGGCTATGCTAAAAACAATCTCAATACTTTTGATGCTCATCCTAATAGTAAACATAGTCTTATTTGCCCTTGGGAGAATAAATCCTTTGGTGTTCTGGCTAATAATAGTCATTGCAGGACTGATAGCTTACAAGGGCTTGCCTTTGTTAAAGAAATAGTCTCACAAGCGGAAATTTCTTCATCATCTCAACAGCATAATCAAGCTCTTGCTGAGTATGAGCATATATTGTAAATAATGTGTCACCTCTCTTAACCCTCTGCCCCTCATGCACATTAAGATATATGCCTGAACCCTTGTCAGCAGGAGCTCCTGCAATCCTGGCAATTTTAGACACATTTCTGTTGTAAACATCCCTAATAATCCCGGTTTTCCCAGCTTTTTTTGTAAATGTGAACCTGCCGATCTTGATCTTATCAGGATCTATGCAAGGATCTCCGCCCTGCGCATCTATTATCTGCTGCATCTTTTTGTATGCAATCCCTTTGTCAAGGATCTCTTTGGCCTTTTTCCTGCCCTTTTTAATCCCTGCCATCTCCAGCATAATGCCTGCCATCATCACTGATTTTTTTTCAAGGTCTTTAGGTCTTCTCTCATCTCTCTGAAGAACCCATAAGACATCTCTTGCTTCCAAAGCAGGGCCAATACCGTTTCCGATCGGCTGTTTTCCATCAGTTATGATAACCTTGATCTTCATCCCAAGCTTTTTTCCTATTGATTCAAAATCTTTTTTCAAATGCAATGCCCTCTGTCTTGAGGTTACTTTAGCTTCTTTGCTTGTAGGGATATCAATCAATACATGTGATGCTCCAACACTGGCCTTTTTGGCAAGAATTGAAGCAAGCAGCTGTGATTCAGCATCGATGCTTAATGGCCTTTCAACCTTTATTATCTTGTCATCAGCAGGCGCAAGATTGATTGCACCTCCCCATACGATACACCCTTTGCACTTTTTGACAATGTTAATCAATTTCTTGGCAGAAAAATCAACTTTTGCCAGAATTTCCATAGTGTCTGCAGTTCCTGCAGGAGAAGTTATAGATCTTGAGCTTGTTTTGGGTATTGTCAACCCTGCAGCAGCAATGATCGGAACCACAATCATCGTAGTTCTGTTGCCTGCAACACCCCCTACGCAATGTTTGTCAAGAACAGGCTTCTTGAACTTCAGTGTTTGCCCTTCTTTGGCCATGGCTTTTGTAAGCAGCACAGTCTCTTCATCGCTCATAATATTGATATAGCCTGCAGCAATAAAAAATGCTAATTCAGTCGCATCAAGCTTATTATGCACTATATCCCAGACTATTTGCTCTATCTCTTCTTTTGTCAGAGTCCCGCCGTCCAGTTTTTTCTTTATGTATTGGATAGAAACAGGCCTTCTGGCAGGGGCAATCTTAACAATCTGACCATTTTTAGCATCAAGTGAATCAATGACCTCTTCATAAAGACCTATACTGCCTTTTGGAACAGCTTTCCTGCTCTCTGCAATATTGATCACAACAGTCTCGGTTTTGTTTTTTGTAATGATCTTGACTCTGCTGCCGTGGTGCAGATCAAGCTTTTCAGCATCTTTTTCATTTAAAATAGCAACAAGAATGCCGCCAGTTGCAATATCCATATCCTTAACTTTTAATTTCATCTACATCAGTTCTTTTCTGTAAATATCCAAGAAAGATAAAGTAAGAGCTAATATTAGAGGGCCCAATACAACGCCCAAAATGCCGAACAGAACAATCCCTCCAAATACCCCCAATAAAACAATTAGCGGGTGGATATTTGCTCTTTTACCGACCCAATGAGGTCTTGCAAAACTTTCAAAATAAACCATTATGATGGCGCCATATACCAGCAGCCCGATACCGCTGGCCATATCTCCTGCCAGCAACTCCAAAATGGCTGCAGGGATCCAGACAAGCCATGTTCCAACAACAGGAAGTATTGATAAGACAGTCATGATAATCCCCCAAAATAAAGGGGTTGGAATATTAAAAATATAAAATCCAATCGTGCCAAATATTCCCTGCAAAATACCTATCAAAATAATCCCATATATGAGGGATGTAACAACTCTCTCAAATCTTTTTCTAAGATGCTCTTTGTTCTTCTCCCTCATCGGCACAAATGAAAAAAGATAATCAACAAATTCCTTGCCATGTGTAAACGTATAGAACATGACAAACAGCATGATGAAGAAGCTGAGGATCATCTTTGGAACATTGATCATGAATGATGTCGCAAAATTAATAAGCCCTGTTGACCCTTTTTCTATTGCATTCACAGTTATCGCTTTCATTTGGGAAGAAAACTCCTGTAATCCTAGCTTATCAATATAAAATGATTCAGTAAGTATCTCTTTTTTCAAAAGAATATATGCAGTATGTGTCTGTTGGGCAAAGGTGTTCGCTACAAAAACCAAAGGCAGCCCGATTATCAGCAAGATGAAAATTGTTGAAACTATGGCGGCAATTGATTTTTTTCTGAGAATTCTTTTAAGTTTAAGATAAACAGGGTTAAATATATAGGCCAGAAGCAGAGCAACAAGAATTGGGGGCAGAAACGGCCTTATAATCATGACTGATACTATGATCAACAGAAATAAGACAAGCAATACAAAATATTTACGCAAATTGTTTTTCATCTAAGCCTCTTTTTTTAAAAACCGCGCATCTGCCTTGATCTTGCAACAAGCTGGTTTATCCAATTATATAATTGGGAAGAGTTATTTATAAACTTTATCGAAAAATCAGGTGCCAGGATGATCGTGCCTGTATTGAAAACCTTGTCAACCAGGTTCTGTTTAATTGATGTGTTCTGAACATCAAGGTAATCTATTGATCTTAGCTCCTTGTTTTGTACTGTCAGCTTATCATCATGAAAATAATACGTTAGCCTGTCTGCTTTTGAATATGTCATTATGCTTTCAAATACAAACAAGATGAACAATGCTGATATGATCAGAACTGCAGTAAATGTCGAAATCGGAACCTCCAGCAGGTACAGGTTAAGCTGTATTCCTAGGTAGAACAATATGCAGAGAAAAAGAACACTGATTACCTTGGGGATGATTGCTCTTTTTTTGTTTGGTTTTAGCGTATACAGCAGCATTTTTTTGAATATGATGGGCCCAAGGGGAGTCGAACCCCTGACCTCCGCCATTTAGATATGCTTTTGCACAATGTCGAGGCGACGTCATAGCCACTAGACCATGGGCCCAAAGCCTCGGGCGAGACTTTCAAGCGGCAAGCTTGAACTTGCCATCATTTGAACTCGCGACCTCTGCCTGTCTGGACTTCATATGAAGCTACCAAGGCAGTGCTCTACCAGCTAAGCCACCGAGGCATGAATGCGGGGGAAGGGATTCGAACCCTCGGACCCACTAAGGGACAGGATAACTTAAAAATCCCCGATTCAGATTGGGGTGTCCCGCTTAAGTCCTGCGCATTTGACCAGGCTTTGCTACCCCCGCATCAGTAAAAGAAAAAGTAAAACACTATATAAGTTTTATCCTTTGATTATGAACGCATAGAGATACCTTCGCCAGGTGTTTTTGTCCTGACCAGCGGCCCATATTTATGCAGGCCTAAGAACGATCTTATTTCATTATGGAACTCATTGATGTCCTTGACCAGTTCTTTGCCGTACTTGTCAAGTTCTGACTTGTTGACAAATTTATCGATCAAGACTCTCATGAAAAAGAACAACGGCTTCTGCTCCCAACGGTGTTCATAGTCTGTTTCCAGATAGCCGTCAAAAATGATGATTATGTCCCCCTTGTTCACTTTGACTTTCTTGCCGTCCTTTTTCACTTCAACTGTCCTGAGGTTATTTATGCCGATCCATATCTTGACAAGATTCTTGATATAGTCAGTTACCTTCTTGTAAGGAGCCATAAGGATCTCAATGTTCTTTCCGGTCTCTGTGCTGTATTCCTTGTGCTTTATGATAACCTTGTCATAACCCTTGAGCTTGAACCAGTCATCAATAACTTTATAGAATTCTCCAATGTCAAACAATCCAGAATAACTCACGCTTACATTCTCGACAATCAGGTTCATTTCAGCCATCTTCAGTTCGTATTAATAAAACCTCACTAATAAACTTTTCCTTTTGCCATAGCTTCCAGATAAGCCTTGACATCCTCAAACAGCTTGTTCAGCTCAAGCCTTAGGTCCTCGCCCCATTTAAACTCGATTTGTTTCTTAAATATATGTTTGTGGAAAAACTCTCTCAGATCATGATAAAACCTGGTCTTGCCCCACTTTTGCTCGTAGTCCAGCACCAGTTTGGCACTCATGTTGATCCAGAACCTGCCTTCAGTCATCTTTTTCCCGTCCATTTCTGTGTCATTCAAGTCCCAGAAATGCATCTCAACATCAAACCTGTTCATTACATAGCCTGTCACTTTTTTTTCAGCAAACCATGAAAGCTCAACCTCTTCTCCAAGCTCAGCAGGCTTTCGCTTGTACGCTTTTTCATGAAACTCATAATGCC
>JAFCEI010000049.1 GCA_017609245.1 Candidatus Woesearchaeota archaeon
AGATGTCTATGCGTTTGACGCATTCACAGTTCTCGCAAACCTAGCAGAGATATGTGCAGGAGTTGTGCCAGCAGGAAAAATAGATAATGCTCCTGTAGGAATTCAGATAATGGCCCCCCCTTTTAAAGAAGAATCATTATTAAAAACAATGAGGTGTTTGGAATGGTAGCAGGACTTCCATTTGCAGGAGCGGGAAATCTAGATATAATTAAAATATTGAGTATTATAATTTCTTTCATAATTTTGTATTATTTATTTAAATGGTTTGCTAAGAGACAATATAAAAAGAGGTTGAAATGAAAATAATAATAATTGGTATATTGCTGATAGGGGTTCTTTTGATTAGTGGATGTGTTAAGAATGAGGCAGAAGCAATAGCAAAGCAGTACATAGAACAAGAGAATCAAAATTTTATAGAATTACATAATTTGACTGATAAAATAGAATATAAAGTCACCCCACTAAAGTCATGTAAAAGATTTGGTGATTGGATCGTTAAAGTAAAGAACATCAGAGAAGCAAAAGATGGTTCAGAGAAAGTGGAGTTTACTGAATGGGTATTTATTGACGAAACAACATCAGAAATAAAAGAAATTTTTATAGAAGAGCGTCAGACAATACCTCAAACTAGGGACTTTTGTAAGGAGTATTAAATGAAACTAACAAATAAAAAGAGGTGTTTGGAATGAAAGAATTAAGCCTTGATTCAATAAAAATAAAATATCTTGGCCATGCAGGATTCAAGATATCAGGCAAGAAAATAATCTACATCGACCCCTATGACATAGATGAAACAGAAAAAGCAGATTATATTTTAATAACCCACTCACATTATGATCATTTTAGCCCAGAAGATGTAAAGAAGATAAGGCAAGAATCTACAGTTATTATTTCAAGATCAGATGTTGCAAACAAATTAGAAGGCGATGTTAAAGTAGTTAGTCAGGGAGATGTTCTTGATTTAGATGATATAAAACTAACGGCTGTCGCTGCTTATAATGTTGACAAGGAATTCCACAAAAGAGCATTTGGAGTGGGTTTTATAGTCGAAATAGATGGAAAAAGGATATATCATGCAGGCGACACAGATTACATCAGAGAGATGGAGAACAAGAAAGAGTTTGGAAATATTGATGTTGCTTTATTGCCGATAGGCGGAACATATACCATGGATGCTGAACAGGCAGCAAAAGCAGCAAACACGATAAAGCCAAAGATAGCAGTACCTATGCATTATGGAGAGATTGTCGGCAGCAAAAAAGATGCAAACAAATTTAAAGAGCTGGTTGATAAAGATATAAAGGTGGAGATATTAGGATGAGAACACACACGTGCGGAGAGCTGACTGAAAAAAATATAGGAAGACAGGCAGAGTTGGCTGGCTGGTGCCATACCAGAAGAGACCATGGAGGGGTTATCTTTGTCGATTTGAGAGACAGATATGGGCTGACACAGATTGTTTTTGAGCCTGCTGATAAAAAAACATTCAAGATTGCAGAGCATCTTAGAAGAGAGGATGTTATCAAGGTCAAAGGTAAGGTCAGAAAAAGGCCAAAAGGTCTGGAAAATCCAAAATTGACAACAGGGAAGATAGAGGTTCTTGTTTCTGAACTGGATATTCTTAACAAAGCAGAAGTTCCTCCTATAGAGGTTGATGACAGGAAAGAGGCAAATGAGGATGCCAGATTAAAATACAGGTATCTTGATCTTAGAAGGCCGATTATGCAAAACAGGCTTCAGCTTAGACACAATGTGATTGCAGCTGCAAGAGAATTTTTTAATCAGAATAAATTTTTGGAGGTCACAACACCTCTTCTTGTAAAATCAACACCAGAAGGAGCAAGAGATTATGTAGTTCCATCAAGGGTAAATCCTGGCAAATTCTATGCACTGCCCCAAAGCCCTCAACTGTATAAGCAGATTCTTATGGTAGCAGGCTGCGACAGGTATTATCAGACAGCAATCTGCCTGAGAGATGAGGATCTGAGAGCAGACAGGCAGCCAGAGCATATGCAGCTGGACTTCGAGATAAGCTTTATTGACAGCGACGGCATAAGAGAGATCACAGAAAATCTTTATAAGCACATCTTCAAAAAAGTTCTGAACAAAAAACTGGACAAATTTCCTGTTTTCACATATGAAAAATCAATTGAACGATATGGAACAGACAAGCCAGATATAAGATTTGGCCTAGAACTGATCGATGTTACAGATGCGGTCAAGAAATCAGACTTTTCAGTTTTCACAGGCGCAGAACAGGTAAAATGCATAAACCCTAAAAAAGAGTTCAGCAGAAAAGAGTTGGATGCTTACATAAACTTCTGCCAGGAAAATGGAGCAAAAGGCATGGCCTGGATAAAAGTCACTGAAAAGGGCCTGGACAGCAGCATTGTAAAATTCCTAAAACCAGCTGTTCAGAAAAAACTGTTGGAGATAACAAAAGCAAAAAAAGGTTCAACACTGATGTTTATCGCTGACAAACCAAAGACAGTTGCAGAGGTCCTTGGAAAATTAAGGATAAAGATAAGAGATGATTTAAATCTAGTAAATGATAATGAATTTAAGTTCTGCTGGGTAAAAGACTTCCCATTATTTGCATGGAATGAAGATGAAGACAGGTGGGAGCCAGAGCATCACATGTTCACGATGCCAAAGCCAGAGTTCATCAAAGACTTTGAAAAAAGGCCTGGCGATGTGATTGGTGACCTGTGGGACCTTGTATTGAACGGGATTGAGCTTGGCTCAGGCTCGATGCGTGTGCATATTCCAGAGGTTCAGGAAAGGATAATGAACTTTATAGGAATGGACAAGAAACAAGCTCATGCCAAATTTGGATTCTTGCTTGATTCATATAGATATGGCGGACCTCCGCACGGAGGCATGGGATTGGGAGTTGACAGACTAGTCGCTTTGATGTCAGGAATAAATGACATCAGGGAAGTTATTGCATTCCCTAAGAACAAGGCAGCCCAGTGCCCATTAGATGACTCACCTTCAGAGATTGATGAAAAACAGCTGAAAGAGCTTAATATCAAGCTGGATTTGCCTAAAAAGTAATTCTAAAATGCCAGAAGCAAAAATAGGATTGGAAATTCATGGATATTTGGATATGCTGGACACTAAACAAAAGCTGTTCTGCCTGGACAAGATTGACCAGAATGCAAAACCAAACACAAACATCTGCCCGATCTGCACTGCGCAGCCAGGATGCAAGCCAACAGCACCAAACAAAGAGGCTGTTGACAAGATAATAGCAATTGCTTCAATGCTCAACTGCAGGATAAACAAGAGATTATTGTTCCAAAGAAAGCACTATTCGTGGCCAGACCTTCCTTCAGGATATCAAAGGACCATCTCAGGTGCATATTCAACACCTGTTGGAGAGACAGGCAATTTCTTGAACATTGGCATAACAGAATGCCATCTGGAAGAAGATCCTGCAAAATGGGATCCAGTCACAGGCACTGTTGACTACAACAGGTCAGGTTATCCGTTGGTCGAGATAGTAACAGATCCTGACTTTACATCTTCAGCCCAGGTAAGGGAGTGGCTGAAGAGATTGATGACAACCCTTTCTTATATAAAAGCGATTGACAAAGAAGCAGGCATAAAAGCAGATGTTAATGTTTCTATACCACCAAAATACCAGAGAGTTGAGATCAAGAATGTAAATTCTTTCAAGAGCATTGTCAAAGCAATCGAATATGAGATCCAAAGGCAGGAGTCAGAAGTTAAGAAAGGTAAAAACATAGAGCAGGAAACACGTGCATGGGATGATGCCAAAGGCATGACAATAACTATGCGTAAAAAAGAAACCCAAGCAGATTATATGTTTATCCCAGACCCTGATTTGCCTGCAATAAACCTAAAAGATGCTTATATCAAAAAGATTTCAAAGATCCTTCCAGAAAAACCAGCTCAAAAGATAAAAAAGTTCATCAAAAAAGGAGTTCCAAAAACAGATGCAGAGATACTTGCTTCAGATGTTATTTTAGCCAAGCTTTTTGAAAAGGTTGCAAAAGAGATAAATCCTTTGCTGGCTGCAAAATGGCTAAGAAGAGAATTGATGCGTGTTGTCAATTACAATAAGCTGGATATGGAAAACATTCCGATCACAGAAAAGCATCTTATCCAACTGCTAAAACTGGTCGAAGCAGACAAGATAACAGACACAACAGCGCAAAAAATACTTGAACAACTGATCATAAAGCCGTTTGATGTTGATGATCATGTCAAGAAACAGGGATTGTTGAAAGTTGGTGATAAGTCTGACCTTGAAAAATTCTGCAAAGAGGCAATTGATGAAAACAAGAAAGCTATTGAAGACTATAATGCAGGTGAGGAAAAAGCCTTGAACTTTGTTGTAGGTCAGATTATGAGAAAAACTCGCGGAACAGCAGACCCTGAAAAGGTCAAAGAGATTCTTAAGAAGCTTATCTAGATTCATATATAAAAAACAGAAACATATATATATCACTATTCATTTATTACTATTACGTGATAACATATGAACAAAAAGCTTTTGTGGACTCTGGCAATACCGCTCTGTTTGGCAACATCAAAGGCAAAAGCAGAAGATGCTAAAAACATAAGCCAAATCCGAGCTAATTATAATTCTGAACTTAAAGAATATGGCGTAGGCGCTGATTTTGATTATAAATCATTATATCCTAGCATAGATATTTTTCTTAATGAAAATGGCCCTAAGATCAAT
>JAFCEI010000050.1 GCA_017609245.1 Candidatus Woesearchaeota archaeon
ATCTTCTTTTCATCATTGAAAAAATAGTTGCTTTTATCGATACTTTTTCTAAGGCGCTTGTCCAATTCATTGAATTTCGGATTGTTTTTCCTATAAACTGTTGTAGGAATAATATCATCAATATTTATCTTTTCTTTTCTCTTGAACAAGAATACAGGCACTGCTTCAAGGCTGGACAGATAAACATCTCCATTGATCTTGTCGAGAGTTTTAAGCAGAAATTCCTCCCCTCCGCGCCTAGCTTTTTTTGGGTTATGCAGCCTGTAGGATAATTGTGAAGACAATATATTTGCATCCAGGAAAAGCTCCTGCACAAACTCCGGATCCTTTATCTTATCATTAAGTTCTCTTTTGTTGGCAAGCAGGCTTCTGATGTCATAATCATAATCTTCTTTAAGTTCATCATATAACTTGTCCTTGCCGATTGATTTATAGATGTCCTGTTGCTTCAATCCATGCAATGTGAATCTGTTTATTTTTATGAAGTACTCAAGCAGCCCGAATTTGTCTGCAAATAGATGCGGTTCTTTGAAAGCGAGATTCAAAGCAGAAACCAATTTTGCAGACCCAAATCCTACATGGTACTGTTCCTTTCTTTTGGAATAATTGATATTGTCGCTAGGGAAACTCATCTCTCCATAAAGCACTTTTGCCTTGTCTTTAAACACTCTGTTGCTGACATTAATGTAAAGAAACTTGTCAACACTGTTCTCTTCCAAAAATATGCATCCTACTTCTTTGCCTTTCTCGAACAAAGGATGATTATTTATTCTTTCAAAATCAGAATCAACAATCTTGTCTAATACTACAAGATTGTCATAATCGCTGCCTTCTCCCCTTGCACTCGAGCCGTACAGTAGGATAGAACGCAATCTATTTCCAAACATGTTTTTTAGCTCATCAACATATGATAGTCTGTGAGGTTCTGCTTTTTTGAGCAAAGGCTCCCCATCAAGATGTTCAACATTGACATGTTCCATCAACCTGTTGACATTCTTGGCAACTTCAAAAAGCACCTGCCTGTAGTTGTTTTCATTAAGTATCTCTTCAGGCACTATAAGTTCAGGATGTTTCATTATTGTTGCTACAGACTTAAGATTGTATATCTTTGATGCAGCTACACCTATTTCTGAATGATTAAACATCATGCCCTTGTACAGAGTACAGGCAAGATGGCATAGTTTAGAGTATGCAAATTCATCCATGTTTGATTCCCTGTAAGGCAGATGCAATCCATGATACTTATTCACAGCATATACAACAGATGGGCCCCAATCCCCGAGAACCCCCATGCTGTTTCTTGATCCTATGATTGATTCAGGGTATGTGTAGACCCTTATGTCTGAATCAGCATGTTCTTGGTGCGCCTCTCTAATCCTGTGTTTAAGGTCATTATCATGCAGAAAATCAGAAAAAATAAAAACCTTTGATTCCAAATCAGGATCCCTGAATATGAAGTTACCTGATTGTTCAGTATTAACTAGCTTATCATCAAGAGTTTTACTATTCTCAAATCTTTTTGCTGTATTGTTCATAGCTGCTCTGTATTTTGTGAAAAGAGGTATTTAATAAAACTTTCGTTACGGGGTTTCAAAACCAAAATCTTTTTAAATAAGCCATTTCTTCTGATATGTGGATTTAGAGGTTCTGATAGGAATATTTATATATCCCTGTCTTTTGGCTTAAATAGGAGAATAACATGACAACAATACACGAAGCAAAAGCTGAAGAATTAATTGAAAAAGCAGCTCAGGAGCTGAAGAAGATACCAGAATTAAAGCAGCCTGAATGGGCAGCTTATGTAAAGACAGGAATGCACAAAGAAAGGCCCCCTGTAGATCCAGACTGGTGGTATGTCAGGTCTGCAGCTGTGTTAAGAAAAATAGCTTTATTAGGTCCAATTGGCGTAAGCAAGCTGAGGACAAAATACGGTGGAAGAAAAAGACGAGGCCACAAGCCAGAGCATTTCTACAAAGGTTCGGGAAACATAATCAGAAAGATCTTGCAGGGATTGGAAAAAGCAGGATTTGTCAAGCAAGAAGCAGTTGGAGTGCACAAAGGAAGAAGGATAACTGCTAAGGGTAATTCTTTCTTGATCAATATCATATCACAGATAACTGGCAAAACAGAGTCAAAACCAAAGCCAGCCAAGAAAGAGAAACCAGCTAAAAAAGAGGAGCCTAAAAAAGAAGAAAAAAAAACAGGGGAGAAAAAGAAGTAAGATGGCAAAATACAAACCAACAGCAAAAAAGAAAAGGCTTATCAAGGCTGGCTCTCAGACAAAATGGGCTCCGTTCTGGACAGTCCCTAAAAAATACGGCTCAGGAAGAAGAGTTCACCCAGGCAGGCATACAGCAAAGAAGCGGTCCTGGAGAAGGACTAAGTTAAAGGCGTAAAAATGGCAAAGAAAACAGAACCTGTAAAAAAATCATTAGAAAGAACATATGTAGTTCCACTTCGAAGCGAGTGGATAAAAGTTCCTAATTACAAGAAAGCAAAAAAAGCATCAGTTGCTCTGAAACAGTTCTTAGTCAAGCACATGAAATCAGACAATATTAAGATCGGAAAGCATCTTAATGAAGCTATTTGGGCAAGGGGTATGAAAAATCCTCCACATCATGTTAAGATAAATGCTGTTAAAGATGCTGATGGTATTGTTAAAGCTGAACTTATTGGAAAGCCAATTGAAGATGTAGCTAAAAAGCCAGAAGAGCCTATTGAAGAGAAAAAGAAACCTGCAGCAAAGAAAGAAGAGAAAGCTAAAGAAAAGAAAACAGAAGAAAAGCCAACAGAAGAGAAAAAACCTGAGGAAAAGAAAGAAGAAAAACCTGCTGAGAAAAAAGAAGAAGTTAAAGGAAAACCAGCAGAAAAAGTTCCAACAGCAGCAGAATTGGCAAAGAAAAAAGAATAATTCTTACAATGGACGTTTACTTGATAAAAGACAAAAAGAATTTAAAAGAGATAGTTAATTTCACTGAAGATGATATTTCAAAAGCCATAGAAATTGTTGAGTGCTGGAGCCCTCCTGTGTTTAATGCCACTAATCATAAAGGCGAATACTGGGGACCTGATAAAGAGCACATAATGATCTCATCTGAAAGAATTCTGATTCCTGATCCTTGTAATAACAGCCGCACCTATGACTTAGCTCAAGACTTAATAAGGTATCTCGAACCCAAATATTACTCAACAGGACCAAGAGCTCTTAAGCATCCTATTTCTGAATTCAAGACACTTGTATCAATGGGATCCACTGAGTAGAATTCAACAAATTCCTTTTTTCCTAAACATTTTTAAACCTTCATAACTAAACTAATTCTATGCCAAAACTTCCTTTTGAAACAATCAAGAGAGAGATTCTTGTAAAAAAACAAGCTGAAACTAGTGATAAATATGGAACAGACCCAAACAAAAGGCCTGTTGAAGAATTGATAAACTACGGGATCATCAACCTGGACAAGCCAGCTGGCCCAACATCTCACCAGTGCTCAGATTATGTTCAAGAAATTTTAAAGATAAAAAAAGCAGGCCATTCAGGAACGTTAGATCCAAATGTTACTGGCTTATTGCCAACAGCCTTGGGAAGAGCAACAAGAATTGTCCAGACCCTGTTAAAGGCAGGCAAAGAATATGTTGGTATAATGCATCTTCACAAGCCAGTGCCGGGCGGAAAACTAAAGGCAACACTAAAACAATTTCAGGGAACTATCAAACAATTACCGCCAGTAATTTCAGCAGTTAAAAGAAAAGTAAGAGAAAAAAATATCTACTACATAGACATGTTGGAAATGGATGGCCAGGATATTTTGTTAAGGATTGGCTGCGAAGCAGGAACATATGCAAGAAAACTTATGCATGATATTGGAAAGGCGCTTGGTGTAGGAGCTCACATGTCTGAGCTGAGAAGAACAAAAGTTGCTGCTTTTAACGAAAATTCAAACATGGTAACGCTCCAGGATCTTGCAGATGCATATCATTTCTGGAAAAATGAAAACAATGACAGATTCATCAGATACTGCATCCAACCTATTGAAAATGCAGTAAAACACCTGCCTAAAATTTGGATCTTAGATACGGCAGTCGACGCATTAGCGCATGGCATTGACTTAGCAGTTCCAGGAATATCCAGACTGGAATCAGGAATCAAGGAAGATGATGCAGTTGCAGTTTTTACACTAAAAGATGAACTGGCGTGTTTGGGAAAAGCAAAAATGTCTTCAGAAGAAATAATAAAAAAACAAAAAGGAATTGCAGTTGAAACCAAAAAGGTTTTTATGCTGCCAGACGTCTATCCTAAACCTTAAATATAGCAGCCAATAATCTGATCAATGCCGTTTCTTTCTGCCATCCTTTTATTAGGTTCCCTATCAATGCTGACCATTATATCATACAGCTCATCATGACTGCTTAGTTTTCTGGGCATACTGATGACATCGCCATCTCTGGTCACCTCTGTTTTAACATAATGGTCATCTATTGTTTTATATTCGTCCATTGTTTATACCTCCTTAATCAA
>JAFCEI010000051.1 GCA_017609245.1 Candidatus Woesearchaeota archaeon
CATTATTCTCACTCTTATAATTTAGCTTAGCAATAGTTTTATTTTCTTCATTTGAAAATTCCGTATTATGATGTTGGAAACCCTGTTTTTCTAATTGTTGTTGGAAATTTTGGAAATCTTTATTTTTATTTAGTTGATCAAGTAATTTCTGTCTTTCTTCAGGAGTGTTTTTTTGTAAATCTGTTATCTCTCCGTCTTTCATTTCTCCAGAAAGAGATGCTTGTTGCCCATTCTGATTTTGATAATTAATTTCAAAATTTCCAGAATTTTCTGAGCTTGGATTAAAGTTAGAATTACTAATATTGTAGCCCTGATTCAACAATTCCTGATGTTCTTTCTGAAAATCTTGATTTTGAGCAAGTTGTTTCTGAAATTTCTCATTAAGTTGTTGCTGTTGTTGTATCTGCTTTTGCATTTGCTTTTTTAGAGCAGAACTGTCTTGTGACATCTGATTATTTTGTAAAGCTTGCTGGGCAGTTTGTAGCTGTTGCTGTTGATTGCCAAACATCTGGTCAATCATCTGTTGCATTCTTTGTTCCTGCTGAGCAAAAGGGTCTTGTTGCTGGGATGGTGATTGCTGAGATGATTTTTGTGAAGAACTTTCCATGCTGTCTTGTTGATTGTTCTTCTGAGATTGGTCAGAAACAAAATTAATTTTAATATCGTTAAGATTAACTTCTCTTTGCTCACCATCATAGTTATAAGAGAATTTTAAGTCTACTGCCATGGTCATCGGGCTATCAGATGTTCCAAAACTAAGAGGCAGTTCTGTTTCTTCTTTTTCTACAGAGAATGATGTTGATTTTGTGTTGGAACTTGAATATTGAAAATTACCCTGATTAACAGATTGAGTTATTGTATAAGTTAACATTCCGTTGATTGATTGCTCATATGTGTTTTCTGAATGTAAATTAATAACCGCTTCTTCTCCTATGAGAAAATAATATTCTTTTTGGTCAATAGAGAGGGTGATATCTTTTGCTAAAACTGGTGGAATAGATAAAAGGAAAATCCCAATTATTAAGAATAAGATTTTTTTGTTCATTGGATAATTCTACCTCGACCATAGCGTAGATAAAGCTGAATTAACAAAGTAAGTAAAGCTGTCAAGAAAAACCACTCTTTAATATTAGTCTCTTCTTTCTCTCGCTTAATATCTTTACTGATATTTTTGTAAATATCGTCTAAGGTTTTGCTATCAACAGATTTGAAATATGCCCCTCCAGTTTCCTGAGCAATTGCTTTAAGAGTTTCTTCATCTAATTCAGCATATTGGGGTCTGCCAAAAAAGTCATAACCAATCACTGTTGGTTCCTCACTGCCCAATCCGATTGTGTAAACTTGAATTTTATTTGTTTTGGCGAACTGCACTGCTTCCCCAGGAGAAATTACCCCTGCATTATTAACCCCATCACTTAATAAAATAACAACTTTTTTCTTGTTTGGGATGGAGGTTGCCATATCAATTCCTAATGAAAGACCATCGCCAATAGCTGTTCTGCCCTCTTTCGGAGCGATGCTTCTTAATTTTTCAATCACTTTTTCCTTGTAAGGACTCAAATAAGCAGCAGTTGTTGCTCCAGATTCAAAAACAACAATTCCTGCATGGTCCTTTTCTTTAAGTGAATCTAATAAAATTTCAGCAGAATTTTTTGCTGCTTCTAATCTAGTCGGCTGGTAATCTTCTGCTTGCATACTACCAGAAACATCCAAAACAAGAACAATGTTCACTCCATCTTTTGTCTGTTTTAAGGGGATGTGAGGATTAGCAAAGCCGATAATCATTAAAGCTATGGCTGCTAAAGAAAGATAAAACAACAAATCTCCTCTTTTTGATCTTTTTTTATCTCCTAAAGCAGATTTGATGAAACTTAAATTGCTGAATTTAATAGCCTCTTTTTTCTTTTTTCTGATAAATTGGTAATAAATATAAATCAATATAGGAATTGACAGCAAAAACATTAAGATTAATGGAGTTTCAAAGCCTGCCATTTTTTATCTTCGCAAAAAATGCAGGATCAAAAATGGAACATTTTTGTAATCCTGCCATCAGTGCATCACCCTCATTTTTCTTAAATGAAAAAATTTCTTTAATGGAATTTCATAAGACTCATCTGTTTGAATACTGACTAAATCAATTTTCATTCTCTGAAACAATTTGTGTAACTTTGTTCGTTCTTTTTGAATGATGTTTAAGTAATTCTCTCTAAACTCTTCATCAGAAGTATTAACAAGAATTTGCTCACCAGTTTCCTCATCTTCCAATTCAATCAGACCAACATCAGGAATTTTCATCTCTCTGGAATCATTGATATTGACAGCAATAACATCATGCTTATTTCTTAGTACTTTAAGTGGAGCAGAAAAGTCATCAGCAAAAAAATCAGAAATAACAAAAACAATGCTTCTTTTTTTGATAATCTTGGAAACTGAAGCAAGTGAATTACTTAAATTAGTTTTCATTGATTGAGGTTGGTGAGAAATTAATATCCTGAGAAGCTTGAGGATATGTCTTCGCCCTTTTCTGGCAGGGACAAATAGCTCTACTTTGTCTGTGAACAGAAACAGGCCAACATTATCATTATTTCGTAAGGCAGAAAACATTAATGTTGCAGCTAATTCGATAGATTTTCTTTTTTTGGTAAGATTATTGCCAAAATTTCCAGAACCAGATATGTCAAAAACAATAAAAACTCTTAAATCTCTTTCTTCGATAAACTCTTTAACGTGCGGGGCATGCATCCTGGCAGTGACTTTCCAGTCAATTGTTCTGATATCATCTCCAGGAGTGTATTCTCTTATTTCAGAAAACTCAATGCCCTGCCCTTTAAAGACAGAATGATAATTTCCTGCCATTAAAGTATCAACTAAATGTTTGGTAGAAATTTCTATCTTTTTAACTTGCTTGATAACCTCTTTAGTCTCTTGCATTTTTTCATATTCTTAGTTATCTTCAACATCTGCTCCGCAACTATAACAAATCATGTCTCCCTCTACTAGTTTCGCTCTGCATTTTGGGCATTTATTGTTCATCTTCTTCAAATTCGTAAACTTCTTCATGTATCCCAATTCTTTTAGTTCTTTTTTTGCTTCTTTTTTAGAGATATTCTTGCTAAAGATTACATCATAACCAGCAGCTTCGTGGCTCCATTTTTTTTGCTAAGTTTTCCATTACATCTGCTGCTTGTTGCAATCTTTCTTTCATTTCACCTGCTTTTGCTCTTAATGATTTGGTATTTACTTTATCAAATTCCCATTCGGGCTTTCCAAACAAATGTACTGTTAAACTAACCATTTTTCCACCCTATCTATTTTTTATTTTCTTTTTGTTGTTTAGGAATTTCTCTTGTTTATTATCTGTTTTCTCTTTCTCTTCAGCAGGCTCTTTTTCGCTTCTTCCGCTGGCGGCTTTTCCTCTTTCTTTTCTTTGTTTTTCAATTCATCAACATAATTAAACTACAACTGCTGCAAGGCATTGGATAAAAAATCTTCCTCTGTCTTAGAGAGGTTTCCCCTAGTTTTTTCTTTCAGCATCATTAAAGTGTCAATAGTAGCTTTGGCAGCATCAAGATGCTTCTCTATCTTTCCAGTTGCTGGATTTGTAACTTTGCCCAGCATCATCCAGGCAGAACTTTGAAGAGTCATCACTAACTGCATAAATTGCGCTTCATGTAATTTTTTATCATTTTCCATTTTCTTATTTCCTAAGGTACCTTCACTTTATCTAAAATTCTTTTAATGATTTCATCTGAAGTAATTTCTTCAGCTTCAGCTTCATAAGAAAGCAAGATTCTATGGCGCAAAACATCATAAGCAACCGCTTTAACATCTTCAGGAATAACATATCCTCTACTGTTAAGAATTGCCTGTGCTTTGGCAGCCAAAATCAGCCATAATGAAGCTCTGGGAGAAGCACCATATTCAATATGTCCGTCAACGTTGATATTATACTTATTGGGATTTCTGGTAGCATCAACGAGCTCTGCAACATATTCCCCAATCTTTTCGTCAGCATAAACTTGCTGGTTAAATTTCTGTATCTCTTTAATTTGCTGTACAGAAATGATTTTCTTTGTTTGATAAGAAATCCCTTTAGTAAAACGTTGGATGATTGTTTTCTCTTGCTCTTTTGCAGGATAAGAAATAAGCAATTTAAACATAAATCTGTCAACCTGTGCTTCAGGCAATTTGTAGGTTCCCTCAGATTCAATCGGGTTTTGCGTGGCTAGCACAAGGAAAGGCTCTTCAAGTTTAAAAGTTTCTCCCTGAATACTTACTTGCTTTTCCTGCATAGCTTCCAAAAGAGCAGACTGGACTTTTGGCGGGGCGCGGTTAATTTCATCTGCCAAGACAAAATTTGTAAAAATTGGGCCTTTGGCAGTTGTGAAAGATGAGTCTTTATGATTATAGATTTTTGTTCCAATAATATCAGCAGGCAACAAATCA
>JAFCEI010000052.1 GCA_017609245.1 Candidatus Woesearchaeota archaeon
CAGTGATCAAATTAACAAAATCACAATCTAAACTAGTGAACAAAACATTGCCTGAAGATGATCCTACTCAAAGGCAACCAAACATATCTCTAGCCAAAGAAAAACTTGACTGGGAACCAGAAATAAAATTAGAAGATGGATTAAAAAAGACAATTGAATATTTTAAGACAAAAATCTAAAGATTCCCAAGCACATCAAAAAAATCAGTAATCTTGGGGTTGCCTAAATCTTTGAAGTTGGTGCTCCAGAAACCATATGTTGAATGGTCTCCAAAAACTCCAACAGCTTCCATACCATGGTCTGACAATACAATTATCTTATCTGCTTTTTCCTTGACCTGGCCAGCAATCTCATCCAAATCCTTGTAGATCATCTTCATCACAAGGTTGTCGCCAAAATTAAGGTGACCTATGACATCTGCAACACTGAAATATCCCAATACAAAATCATGATCTTCTTCCAAAGCCTTGAAAAACTGCTCTTTTATCTTTTTATGATGATCAAATGCATCTTTGTTATATTCTTGCTTGGTCTGAAGCTTTTTATCTTTGTCTTCAGTTTCAAAAAACTCTTTTAGCAATTTTCTTGATTTTTCATGCACATCCAATTCATAAGAATATCCAGGAAGATCTAATACAACAGGATTTTTAAAATTTTTAAAAAAAGTTTCGTCAAGGTTCCACTTCTTGCTCCACATCTCTTTATTCCCCTCGCCCAAGACCTCTTTTTCCTTATTTTCACCAGTCATAAAACTGCTCCAAAGAACCATTGTTCTTGGCTGGGAAAATTCAGAAATATCTGTCTTTCCAAAATAGTGTTGCTTTAGATTTTCGCAATTATATTCAAGAACTTTTTTGTATTCTAACGCATCAATTGCAAGAACAACAATCATATTTTCTCCAGTTCAATATTTGTTATAATCCCGCCTGCAGATGTGATATTGTCTCTTTCAAAGACAAATCTGCCCAACTCTGGGACATAATTAAAATTATCAACAATAACTGGCTCATTTGTCTTTATCACCATCACGCCAACTTCATTATTTTTTAGCAAGTTGTCATCTCTCTGTATCTCTTCTAATGTGGATGAGTTCATCCTTCTTTCTATTTTTTCAATATTGGCTGTAACTTCTTGTGTTGCCAATTTCAAGGTGATTGATTCATCAGCATCAAAATCCTGCTTTGACATCCAGAATACATTTGCTTTTATGGTATCAGTGACTTTTGGCATATCATCTTCTTTACAAACTACATTTCCTCTTTCTATAAACAAAGGATCTTTTGTTGTAATGCCAATACTTTCACCTGCTTCTGCTTTAACAGGCTCTTCTAAGAATTTCTCAACAGAAGCAATAGTTGTTTTTGTGTTTGCAGGCAAAACAACAACTTCATCATCTTTGTTTATTACACCAGATTCAACTCTTCCTGCAAAGATTCTTTTATCTTCAACTTTATAAGCATCTTGGATTGGGAATCTCAACCCTTTGTCTGTGTTTCTTTTTGTCAGTGCAAATGTGTCTAAAGAATTAAGCACAGTATCACCAGAATACCAATCAATCTTTTCAGATTTATTCGCTATATTATCGCCTAATTTTGCTGAAATAGGAATAACATAAGATGGTTTAAGATCTATTTTTCCCAAGAAATCAACAATTTCATCATTTAACTGGTTGAATTTTTCTTGTGTAAAATTATCAAAATCAAAAACATTAACAGCTACGATCAGTTGCTTTAAACCAAGCATACTCAAGATATAAGCATGTCTTTTAGTTTGTTCTTGCAATCCTTCTTCAGCTTTGATGATCAATATAGCAGCTTCTGCCTGTGAAGCTCCTGTAATCATGTTCTTGATAAACTCAACATGGCCTGGAGCATCAATTATAACATAATCCCTCTTGTCTGTGTTAAAAAATATCTGGGCAGTGTCAATTGTTATTCCTTGCTCTCTCTCTTCCTGCAGATGATCAAGGATAAATCCAAATTCCATGTCCCTGCCCAAAGCTTCACAAGTCTTCTTCACTTCCTCGACCTTGTCTGGAGGCAAACTACCAGTATCATAAAGCAGCCTCCCAATTAATGTAGATTTACCATGGTCTACATGACCAACAATCACGATTTTCATATGTTCTTTTTCTACCATTTTATCATATTAACAACTTGATCAGTGTCCAACCTCCTAATGCAATGATAAACATTCCCAAGTAATATCTCAACTTGTCAGAATTAATATTCCTTGTCAACAATGCCCCAAATGGTGCTCCAATAAATGCTCCGATTGACAGATAAACAACGAGAGTATAATCTGTCAGGCCATTTAAAATAAGATATGTTAAAAAACCTGCAATGCATATTGGTGCTTCAGACAAAGTAGTGCATCCTACTGAACTTTTATGTTTGTTTCCTGCGATTATCTGGCCACCTGTGGTTACAGGGCCAAATCCGCCCCCTGAAATTCCTTTGTTAAAAGATGCTAAAAATCCCACGCCCGCCATCTTTTTCCATGAAAACTTAAATTGTTTTTTAAAAATTAGCAAATAACCGACCGCAAGAACCAAAATGCCGATGTATGCTTTCAGTAATGTTTTAGGTATATTGACTGCTATAAATGCACCAAGGATTGTAGCGATTACTCCAAAAAAAGTGATTGCAAATGCTATCTTAAAATCATTTGAAAATCCCCTTTTAAAGGATTCAACATAACCCAATTCTTTTAGCGCTTTTTTTATTTTTTTGATATCTGTTGATTTTGGCTTGAAATCCACATTACCATATTGATGATGAAACATTGCTGCAGTAAATCCCCCAATTGCCTGAGAGAACAGTATTGAAGGAACAACAAGTAAAGGCGAATAACCAAATGCGATCAGTAAAGGTGACAAAACAGTTCCATACCCCATGCCTAAGCCTGCATCTATAAGTTCCATTATCAATGCTGCAAATACAACTGCAAATAATATTAAGATTTCCATCTTACATATACCCCAGACTTCTTAACTTCTGCATCATATAAGCAGACTCTTTATCCTGAGCTCTTCCAGCTCTTTCAGATGTGGTTGTTGTTTTTAGCTCTTCAACAACTTTGTCAATGTTGTCAGCATTAGAGCATACTGGATTACAGCAACACTTGCAACCTATGCTTCTGTACCTCTCTCCGTTCTTTGCAAAATATAATGGTATGATCGGAATATTCTCTCTTTTGATATAATCCCAAATGTCTTTTTCAGTCCAGTGCAGGATAGGGTGAACTCTTATGTGCTCTTCATCAGACTGTTTTGATTTATACTGGTCCCAGAGTTCAGGGGGTTGATTCTTGTAATCCCATTTAAATTCCTGGTTTCTCGGTGAGAAGACTCTTTCTTTTGCTCTGATGCCGTGCTCATCTCTTCTTATGCCTAACAATAATGCCTTGAACTTGTATTTGTCAATCGTCATCTTCAAAGCTTCTGTTTTCAAAGCAGTGCAGCATGCTAATTTGCTCTCAGGACCCATTCCAGCCTTGATAGCTTCCTCATTTCTTCCGACAATCAACTTCAATCCCCATTTTTTAGCATACTCGTCTCTCCATCTGATCATCTCAGGAAACTTATAGCTAGTATCGATATGCATCACTGGGAATGGAAGTTTTCCAAAAAATGCCTTTCTGCACAGCCACAACAACACAGAAGAATCTTTGCCAATAGACCACAGCATAGCAATATCATGGAACTGTTTATATGCTTCCCTGATTATGTAAATGCTCTTGCTCTCAAGCTCATCTAGATGGTCCATTTTAATCCAAATATCCTAAACCCCTCAATCTCTCTTTGACCTTTTTCTCGTCTTCTTCAGAATAAGTTTGCTTTTCCTCTTGTTTTTCTGAATCTAATCTTTCTATGATCTGTTTTCAGATATAATCCACCTATTCTTCAACATTTTCAAACTCATCAGATTCATCAACTCTTTTTCGTACTCGTTCTGCAATCT
>JAFCEI010000053.1 GCA_017609245.1 Candidatus Woesearchaeota archaeon
TAATACAAACTCTTAAATAAGATTGGTTTTTGCTTTAATATATAAACCAAAGGAGTTGATAAAAATCGGAGTTAAAAAAGGCGATAAAGTAAAGGTTGAGTATACTGGAAAACTTGACGATGGCACTGTATTTGACAGTTCTGAAGGCAGAGAACCTCTTGAATTTGAAGCAGGTTCTGGCCAGGTGATAAAAGGATTTGATGAGGGCGTTATTGGCATGGAAAAAGATGAGGAAAAGGAGATCAAGATAGGGCCAAAAGATGCATATGGTGAGCATAATCCTGACATAATAAAGAAATTTCCAAAGGACAAGCTTCCAAAAGAAAAAGAGCCAGAACCAGGGATGATGCTTATGCTTAACACACCTGATGGCAAGCAATTCCCTGTAAAGATATCTGCAGTTGATGATAAAGAAGTAAGCATTGACATGAACCATCCGCTTGCTGGAAAGAACCTGAACTTTAAGATCAAGGTTGTAGAGATCAGTTCTTAAATTTTTTATTTTTTTAAATTGTCAAATAATTGGCAGCCCACAGCAGGCCTTCATCTGCATAATAAAATGAGGCTTTGTAAGGGGTTTCGTCTGCATGGAACAGCTCCAGAAAATTATGATGTTTTTCTATCAGATTCTTATAGATTCTCTTGTATTGCTGGGCTTTTTTCCTGTCTATTGTCTTGACTAACTGGACATATAATGGCCCCATATGCATCCAGCAAGTATCATGCGCATAATCAGGGACAAACATCTCGTTAAATATCATCCTGCCTTTAGGGTCTTTTGATGATGAGTATTTCAACGGAAGCGGCTTGTCCAGTTTTTTTGACTGTATCTGTTTAACTGACTTTTTTAGCATGTTTTTGTTATTGAAAACACCTGTCCAGAACGGAAAGACATTGCTGTCACCTGTGACTGACTTGTTCTTGCTCAGATCATCAAGAAAATACTCGCCTGTCCAAAACTTTTCTTTTATCAGCTTTTTATAGTCTATTTTTGGAAGGGGGTTGTAAAATTTTAATCTATTTAACTCATCGTTAAGCACAGCAACCATTATGTTGTCATAGCAGCTGCTCTTTCTCTTTGCATAGTCTTTTATTGATGAAAATGTCCTGTGCTTTTTTACCAGGCCTGTTTTTTTGTCTAAAACTATCCTGCAGAACCTGTCTATCTCTTTGATAAGAAATTTTTTGTATTTTTTTATCAGCTTGTCTGCTTTTGCAGCTCTTAGGCTTCTTATCAGAAATGCTAATGTGTCTGGGGAATATGTGAAAACATCCCTGCATCTTTTAGCAGGGGTTATTGTTGTTGTCAGCTTGTGCGTTGAGTATATGTTCAGGGCATATTCCAGTGTCTTGATGACCTCTTTTCTGTATCCCAGCTTGAGCAGAGAATCAATACACCACCCAAAATCCCTCATGTAGAATTCACAGAAATGGCCGGTGCTTGTCTGAAAGTATTTTCCATTCCAGCATTCATCAACTATCTGCCTGCATATCTGATCTGCATTTCCCCGATAATATCTGATGCCATATCTCTTTACATGCCTGTATCTTTTAAAAATCCTTGCTGCTTCTGACAGGTCAATTAGGAGGTTTCTCATCGTTTCAGCCCTTTGACCTGGTAAACGATAACTGCTTTTTTCTTTCCTTTTACTGTCCGTTCACCAACTTTTATTGCATTGACCTTATCTTTGACTAACCTGTATGTGTCTCCGCTGATCAGAACCTGTTTACCTTCTGATAGCGAGCATAGCCTTGATGCTGTGTTGACGCTGTCGCCGATTGCAGTATATTCCATCCTTTTTTCAGAGCCCATGTTGCCTACAACAGCTTCTCCTGAATTGATCCCGATGCCAAAAGCAACCTTGTCTTTTAGCTCAGCTGCAATCTCCTGCATCTTCAGCCCAGCTTTTATCGCATTTAGGGCATGATCTTTCTGCTCTAAAGGAGCGCCGAATATTGCCATTATGCAGTCCCCCATGTATTTGTCCAGAGTTCCCTTGTATTCAAACACAGCATCTGTCATCTTACCAAGATATTTGTTAAGTATCTCAACCACTTTTTCAGGAGATTTGTTCTCTGACAATGATGTGAAACCTCTGATGTCTGCAAACAACAATGTAACCTTTCTTTTCTCGCCTTTTAGCTCTATCTTCTCTTTGCTTAAGATATGCTTTGCAACATCTTCTGAAACATATCTTCCAAAGATGTCCATGACTCTTTTCTTGCTTTTTTCTTCTGTAAGATAATTTAAGACAGTTATTCCTATGTAGGTGAACAATATATTGACCTCAGGATAGATTATGTTCATTATCAGCCCGTTTTTGAAAGCAAGCATAGCAATCATCAGATAGGCTGCCATCAGCGCGACTGTAAGCAGCGTAGCTTTGTATATCTTAAAACAGTAGAGGATAAAGGCAGTGATTATCGCCATCAAAAACATTGTCAGGATTGCGCTTAGTTTTGTCTGGCTGACCAGAAAATTTTTTGTCAGCAGAGTTTGGATGGTATTTGCATGTATTTCTACGCCAGGCATCGCTTTGCCTGCTGATGTGGGGACAAATGCATCGTCATGCAGGTCAGGTGATGTTGCACCAATAAGGATAATATTATCTTTAAAATCAGCATCTGTCCTGTTGTTCAGAACATCTGAAAAAGATATTGTAGTGAAAGAGCCTGGCTCTCCTACAAAGTTTATCAGAATCTTATCTTTGTTTATATTGTATTCATCTGTTCCAAGGTAAGCTTTCAAGATCTGCAGAGGAAAGCTCTCATAGCTTTGATTTCCATGAATCCTCAAAAACGCTGACCTTGTGATGCCATCATCATCTGTAAGAATGTTGATATGCCCTAATCTGGAAGCTGATTCTTTTAGGACAGGAATCGGCTTAAGGATATTTCCTCCTTTGCCTGTCTTGTCAAAGTCAACATATTCAACAGGATAAACTATGTTTCCTGCTGTTCTTGTTGCATCTGCAAGCTTCTGATCTACAGCTGCATCAGAACTCTCGAAAAAAGCAACATCAACACCGATCACAGCAGCGTCTGATATCAAAGGGTACAGTCTTGTGAAGTTAGTCCTGCTCCAGGGCCATCTTCCTATCTCCTGCAGGCTTTTGTCATCGATGGCAATTATGATTATGTTATCAAGAGGAGTCTGCTCTGAATACAAGGCATCAGTCAGCCTGTTTTGCCATTTTATAAAAACGCCTGCTGAGAATAATGCAGAAAAAACAGACCCAAAAATTAGTGCGATCAAAATACATAAAAAAAGCTTTTTATTTTTAGAGGACATTATTGTTCAGACTCGAGCTTTTTGATCTCTTTGTTAAGCTCGTCAATTCTTTCTATAACTCTTTTTGGAACAATAGGATATTTTGCAATCTCTCGCTTTTTCTCTTCTTCTGACTTATAGTTGATAATCGCCTCTTTTATGCGCTCGTCTGTTACCTTGAACCTGTCTTTTGCAAGGCTGATCAGCTTTTCATACCTGTAGACTTCCCTTATCTTCAGTTCCTGGATAAACTCTATATCTTTTAATTTCTGCTCTTTTACCCAGTCTTTATAATTTTCCTGTATCTCAGATTTTTTTATCTTACTTAGATTGGTTCCAGACACTGTTGCCTGCTCATCTGCGCTTACATTTTGGTCTGCCAGGAACTCTTTTACACCTTCTTTAACTTGGTAAGACCTTGTGTTTATCTTTCCTTCTGCTACAACAACATCTGTTGAATTGCCTCTGACCACAACTCCAAAAGCAGTGCCCCTTATTGTAGCCACTGTTGTCGGCGTCTCTACTTCAAGGTCTGTCCCAACGCCTGCCAGCTTCAGCACCTTGCTCCATATCTCCCCTGTCTGCTGTTTCAGCGACACTGTTGATGTGCCCTTGCTTGATGTCAGCTCTTTGATGTTAACTTCTGTGTTGCTTTCAAGCCTCTGTGCAACAGACCATGCATCGCCTGATTTGACTTCTACGCTGCCCTCTCTTACATAGAGTGTTGCTGGAACTGCACTGGCAGGGCTTAAAAGATAGAACAATCCTCCTGCTGCAATTATGATGATAACAAGGATTATGATGCCTATTGTTTTAAGTGCCCCCATATTAACACAAATGACTTTGATGTTTTTAAAATTATCTGTTAATTATTGTTATTTCGATGCCTCTGTCAAATGGCAGTGTGCATGAGCAAAAGTTTTTTTTGACAAAATTAAGGTAATCCTGAACCTTTTCTTTATGAGAGATCACATTGTGGGCAGCAATCACGCAGTTCTTGTTCAGGTTTTTTCGGATTGTTTTCAGGTAATTTAGGTAATCCCGTTTCATACCGTCGATAAAAACAAAGTCAAATTTCTTATCCATAGTTTTTAGAATCTCTAAGCTGTTGCCCTGTTTTATCTCTACCAGCTTGTTTAATCTGGCTTGTTTAAGGTTTTTCAACGCCCTTTGCGCAGATTCTTTTTCAGGCTCAATTGTTATTATCTTTCCGCCAGTTTTTTTAGCTGCCTTTGCAAGAAATATGGTTGAGTATCCATCGCCTGTGCCTATCTCCAGGATAGATCTTGAGCTTGTAATCAGTATCAGCCTTTCTAATAGTTTTCCTGTTTCTTCAGAAATAAAGTATGGCTTGCGTTTCATCTGCCTCTCTGTTGATCATACAGCCTGTGGATCTTATCGATGCTGTCTGCTTCATCTGCTGGCTTGTCTTCTCTTAATTTGACAACTCTTGGGAACCTAAGAGCATAGCCTGATGAATATGTGGGTGATTTCTGGATCTCTTCATAATCAACCTCGATGACAATCTTTGGCTTTACAGTGACTGCCCTGCCTTTCTGCTTTTCTATGAGCGGCTTTAGCAGTTCTGTCAATTGTGCAAAGCTGACACCGTCACCTTTTTCCTTGATTCCTGTGCCTACTTTGCCCATCTCTACAAATCTGTCACCTTTTTGGCATGCAATAGTGAATGAGCTGAGCCATTTAGCTCTTTTTCCTGTTCCCCAGTCAGCTCCGATTATCACCAGGTCTAAAGTCTCCATCGTGGGCTTTACTTTGACACCATAGCCTACTCTTGAGCCTGGCTTGTATATCCCATCAAGATTTTTTACCATCACACCTTCATTGCCCTTTTCCAGGGCCTCTTTGTAAAATGCTTCTGCTTCCTGTTCATCATCTGTTACCAGTGCTTTTGCAACAGCAAGCTTGTTTGCAGAAGGTCTTACTGCTTTTTCTAATGAAGTTCGTCTTTTCTTGAAAGGCTCATTTATCAGGTTTTTGCCGTTGATCATGATGGCATCAAATACATTGAGCATGACTGGAACATCTTTTGTGATCTCCTTGATGTCATATTTTCTTTTGATCCTCTGCGATATGTTCTGGAATGGCAGCCATTTCTTTGTCTTTGGGTCAATGCCTATGACTTCTCCATCAAGGATGTATTTTTTTGCCTTGACATGGTCTTTGACAATATTAACTATATCAGGAAACTGCTTTGTAACATCTTCCAGCCTTCTTGTGAACAATTTTATCTCTTTGTTCTTGTGTATCTGGATCCTAAATCCATCATATTTGTACTCAAGCTGAGCTGGCTTACCGACTGTTTTAAACGCGTCTTCCAGGTCTTTTGCTTTTTGATAAAGCATGACTTTTAGCGGGATGCCTGTTGTCAAAGAGATGTTCAACAGCCCTTTGATGCCTTTTGTCTTTGCTGTCAGCGCTGTCACTCCCATATCATTGGACAGGTTGATAGCCCTTTGTATTATGTCCAGCAGATGATTGTATGTTTTTCTTGCTTCTGTTTCATCTTTTGCCTGTATCAGGTCATAGTTCTGGATGTTCTTTTTCTCTATCTCTTCTGTTTCTTTTATCTCCAAAATCTTTCTCCCTCTTGTCTTTGGCCCTGATTTTAGGTTCATGTCCTTACCGCAATTAAGACATTTTTTTATTTTGGGCATCCAGGATTTGCAGTTTGGGCATTCAAAGAAAATACTTCCTACAGGAGGGAAAAATGCCCATGCAATAGCATCTCTTATCGTGCCTTCTGCAGCACCTATCCTTAGGTCACCGATCAGTGTTCTTATGATATACCTTGCTTCTGCAGGTTTTGCAGATGATAATAACTCTCTTATCAGCTGCAGTTTTCTTTCAACAGTGCCCGCTCCTGTCAGGTCTGCAAGTTTTCTCAGGTTTGTCATAACTTTTTTTATTGTCAGGTTTTCGCTGTGCAAGGTCGCCTGTTTTTTCTTTTTAATCAGCTCTTCTGCAACCTCTCCTAGGTCACCTATAGAAGCCCAGCTGTTCTCTACATGTTTCTGTTCTATACCTGATGTTTGTGACAGGGCCTTTAATATAAGCCTTGAAGCAATGCCTATCTCCCTTTGGTCATATGTCGGGAATATATTTCCCTGGACTAACAAAGTGACTGTCTCCAGGTCTTCTGTGCTTGTTTTTTTCAAGAGTTCAGAAATCAGATAAGTTTTTTCAAGCCTTTTTGTTGTTTTTTCAAGCTCTTTGTATGTCTCAACAAGGATAGAGTATAACATCAAAAAGTATATATATGAGAGCATATATAAACTTTATTATCATGAAACTCAGTGATGCTATCAAAAAAAGAAGGTCAGTAAGAAAATTCTTAGATAAAGAGGTTGAGTGGGACAAGATAAGCGAGATACTGGATTCTGCAAGATATGCTCCTTCTGCTGGCAATATCCAGGACTGGAGATTTATTGTTGTGACTGATGAAGACAAGATTGGTAAATTAGCTGATGCTGCTCTTGGGCAGAGCTTTATTTCACATGCACCTGTTGTGATTGTTGTTTGTTCTGATATTGAGAAGATCAAGAGAGCTTATGGCTTAAGAGGAGAGCACCTGTATTCTATTCAGGATTGTGCTGCAGCTGTGCAGAACATGTTTTTGACAGCAACTGATCTGGGGTTGGGCATGGCCTGGGTTGGGGCTTTTGATGAGGCCAAAGTCAAAAGGGTTTTGTCAATACCTGCAACAGCCAGGCCCCAGGTTATCCTGCCTGTTGGTTATGCTCATGAAACCCCTTCTATGGCTCCACGGCAGGAACTGGAAACATTTGTATTTTTTGAGAGCTATGGCAACAGGATAAAGGATGTTGAAGCTGTGAAAG
>JAFCEI010000054.1 GCA_017609245.1 Candidatus Woesearchaeota archaeon
TTTTTTCTTTGCTATGTCTCTTATTATGCAGTTATATTCGTCAATTACCCTGCTTGTGCCTTTTTTATATCCTTGGTAATCAGGATTTATTGTCAGCAGGATCACTCGCACATCTTTTTGCTCAAATTGATCAACCATTGAAGTGATATTTTCTTTGAATTCTTGTTTTGGAATATCTTTTCTCCAATCATTCATGCCAAAACCGATTACAACTACATCAAGAGATTCGTTCAGCAGGTTTGGAACTCTTTTTAATCCATCTCTTGATGTTTCTCCAATCACGCCTGCATTTGTTGCGGTAATTTCTTTGTCAGGATATTTTTCTTTCAGAATCTTTTCAAAATCAGGAGCATATTCTCTAGTTATAGAATCTCCAAAAAATATTATTTTGCAGGGATTTTCCATTTTACAGTTCTTTAATCAGCTTATGAATCTCTTTTCTGACTATCTGCCTTTGTTTTTTGCACTCTTTGACCAGACTGCAGGATATTTTGTTGTAGTTGTTGAATATTTTTTTGGTCTTATCGATTATTAGATCATGATGTATCGTGGATAAATCTAAAGAATAGGCTTGCTGGCCAATGCATTCTAGATAGGATTTGACTTTGCTTGAATATTCCAAGCCAATGACAGGAATTCCTAATCCTGATGCAAGTATCAATGAATGCAGGCGCATGCCAATGAGTAGTGTGGTGTTGTTAAGAATCTTGATGAACCTATCAATGCTTGGAGTTTCATTAATGAGTTTGATTGATTCTCCGTTCTTGATTTTAGACGCAATCTTTTCTGCAATGATTCGGTCATTATCATATTCAATCGTTCTTAATGGAATAAATGTTATCTGAGCATTATATTTTTTGATGAGCTTATCTATAGCTTTGGATAAAGCATTTATCATCTGATTATTGGCTTTCTTATTCTCTAAATAAAATCCTTTGTCAAACCAATGTCTGACGCAAATTACTATGTTTGGATTTTTATGAAATTTTCTTGTTTTTTGGAGATTGGTTGTCAGCAATAAAGCAGGATCACCAATTACTTTTGCTTGTTTTTTGATTCCAATCTCTTTTAGAAGATTTTTAGAATAATCATCTCTAACAGTTATGATGTTTGTATTGTTCAACGCTTTTTTTACAAGCTCTTTTGAGTCAGGATAAATTATATCTTGAACTCCTACTGCAAATAGCGCTGTTTTTTTGTTTAGTTTTTGAGCTAGCGTTAATAATTCCAGCCATTGTTTTATGCTTGTTGAGTCTTTTCCATAATCTTTTATCAGCCCCCCTCCTCCTAAGATGAACATGTTTTCAGTTGCTATCTCTATAATCCTTTTTAGTTTGTCTAGTTTTCCTCCACGCTCATCGATACTTTTGACTTTATGGAATTTTGAAACTTGCTTTGGTTCTGAAGAAAACACTGTTATTTTGAGTTTAGGATGTTTTTTTATTTCAGCAAGCATCGCCTTTAAGATAGCTTCATCTCCTAGATTTCTTCTTCCATAGCATCCGTGAATTCCTATTTTTTTCATATTATGTATTTATCGATTTTGTTCTGTTTTAGTAGATTCAGATTTTTTTCAAAGAAAGAACGATTCTTGATAATTTTTTGTTCTGACCAGCCCCACCATTTTACCCTTAATAATTGCTGAATTATTTTTTTGTCAAATCTGAATCTAATATGCCTTGCAGGCACACCTGCAACAATCTCGTATGGCTGAACATCTTTTGTAACCGCAGAACCTGCTGCAATTACTGCTCCATCCCCTATATTCACTCCAGAGAGGATTATTGCTCTTTGCCCGATCCAGACGTCATTGCCTATCTCAATTGGGCCTTTTGTCAGTTCAGATTCATCAAGAGTTATGTTGCACATCTTTAACACATCAGTGGAAGTTGAAGCATGATCTACGGCATGATTGTCCGCTCTTATCATAGTATAAGGGGCGATTGAACAGAACTTTCCAATTTTTACATAAGAATTTCTTCCTCCACTAAATATCTCAGAATATCTGTTTATGTGCGTGTTATTTCCTATCATTATATTGCAGTCCATCCTGACGCCTCTGCCGATAAAACAATATTTTCCAATTCTGACTGAACTGTCATCGAGATTTATATAGGTAGGATGCTCTATTTTTAGATTAGACCTATGTGCTATTGTTTTGTATAACTTTCTCTTATTTCTGGATTTTATAATATCTAATATTTTGGTAATTGTTTTCATTTTACATAAGCCCCTATTATGTTTCTAATAATGTCCTTGAGACCATGCCCTACAAGAGAATCAAACAAGAACGTTAATCCCGCATACATGAAAATGAACAGCACAATCTGCGTAATCAAAGGAAATAATCCTGAATTAGCGCTCCACGCATAATTTATTACAAGCATAAATGCACAGGACATTGCTGTAATAAGTAGTGGAAAACAGAGCAGTTTTAGATAATGTAAAAATGGTAGACCAATACTCTTTCTTACAATGTTGTCTGTTATTGGCCGGATTATTACAGCAGTTATTGTTATTGCGAGTGATGTTCCAAGAATGCCCCATCTTACGGTCAAGGGATATATTAAAAGTGCAATCAACACTAATTGGATTGTCTGCAATCTTACCACATATTTTGGCTTGCCTAGAGCATTGAATAACGGTCCTGTTGTAGCTCCAACAGACCTTATTAATCCGTAAAGTGCGAGCGCCTGCATAGAAGACACTGCAGGCTGCCATTTTGCGCCAAGAATCAGCTGGGTGAATGCTGGCGCAAAGATGAATATTCCTCCTGACAATGGAAAAGCAACGATGGAGACGAGTTTAAATATCTTTAAATAAGCTCTTTTCAGTCTTTCTTTGCTGTCTTGAATCTTTGAGTATGCTGGAAAGCTGACTCGTGTTATAACATGGGTGAGTTCTGTTGTAGGCATGTTAGATATTTTGTATGCTAGCTGGTAAAAACCCAGTGCAGCAACTCCAACAATCTTTCCTACAAATATATCATCCCCTTGTGTTATCAAAAATGTTAAGATTGTGGCTCCCAATACCCACTTGCCAAAACCCCATAGCTCTTTGGCTTTTTTTAAATCATGGCTAATCCTAGGCCTGTATGGGTGAATCCTGTAACTGACAATCAGCCTTGCCATGTTGCCTGCAAGCAACCCGAATACAAGCGCCCAGACATTTCTCAATATCAAAGCAGCAGAGACAGCAACAACAAAATCAGACAATGTTCCTATAAACTCATATATGAATTGCTTGTTAAATTCCAGTTCTTTCTGGAAATAAACAATGCCTATGTTGGTGAATGCGTGAATGAGTATTGAAAACCCGATTACTTGTATGATAGGTTTTGCAGCTGACGCATCAAAGAATGTTGCTGCAATCGGCGCAATAAAATAAAGGATTGCAAACAAGATAATCCCTCTTATTATCAGGACAGTCCATGCAGCATCAAGATATTCTTTGATGTCTTTTTTCTTCTGGATAAGCGCTGTCTGAAATCCTGTTTGCGAGAATGTCTCTAGAGTTGTCATTGTCAGCAAAGCAATACCCATCAGGCCAAAATCAGCAGGTGCAAGGATCCTTGCGAGAATAATAAGCCTTATGAAATTAAGCAACTGTCCAAGTATTCTAATTAGAAATACCCAAAAACCTCCTTTTATCACTTTATGAGATAGCGGCTTGTCATCCATTTTTTATCTTGATTTTCTTCAGGACGTCTTTGACCTGAATTTTCTTGATAGAATCATCATTGGTCTGCTTTCCTTTCAGCTCATTCTTAAGGCTATAATCATCCAGATTCCAGACATACGTGCTTTGTTTCCAGAGAGGTGCTTTTTTTTGAGGATGGGTTGGACCAAATATGCTTATGATATTTTTATTTACACATGTAGCAATGTGCATCAGACCAGAATCATTACAGACAAAGCAATTAC
>JAFCEI010000055.1 GCA_017609245.1 Candidatus Woesearchaeota archaeon
TGGATGCGCAATATCAGATCTTGCATGCAACTTTACTGGGGCAAGAAACTGTTCAGATTATGGTGATTATATCCTAGGAGATGCATTTTGCATAAATAATGAGCTTGACCTATCTAATTGTACTTCAGCATCAGGTGTAGAGTGTACAACAGATGAAGATTGTGGAGATAATGCTTATTGCGGCGCAAACGGCTACTGCGTCAAGGTAGATGATTGGGATGCAGATTCTGACAATGATGGCATGCCTGACTGGTGGGAGGAAAGGTATGGATTAAATCCTTTTGATCCTGCAGATGCGTTTGAGGATCTGGATGGGGATGGAGCAAGCAATCTAGAGGAATATCTTGCCGGCACAGACCCAACCAAGGCGTCAAGCACACCAGGAATCACTGATCTGGATGGAGATGGCCTGCCTGACTGGTGGGAAGAGAAATACGGGATAGATGATCCTAATGGAGATCCTGATAGGGATGGACTTACAAATGCAGAGGAGTATGGATATGGGACAGACCCTAACAACAAAGATACTGATGGAGATGGATTTACTGACAAAGACGAGATAGACCAAGGCTATGATCCTCTAGATCCTTATTCGCATCCTCCTATAGTGGAAGAGCCAAAGAAGCCAAGCGGCTGGGTGACGTTCCTGCTCTTATTAGCATTGCTGATATTGGGAGGAGGAGTATATTATCTGGGCGCAAAATACCATCAAGAGCATTATGCAGTTATTGCAGTCGGTATCATAGCAATTGCCATGGTTGTTCTTAACTATGCATTCATAGCAAGCACAGCATTTGCAACAATCTTATCGATAATGTTTATCGGAGCTGCTGCTTATGTTGTTTACATAACCCTGATAAAAACCCCTGCTCCAAGTATAAGGATTACTCCAAAAGCTCCTCCTCCTAAGGTTGAAGAGATTGGAAGGCTCCCTGAAAAGATTGTGCATCCAGAAGAAAAATCAAGGGTTGCTGAAGAGCTTAAGAAAAAGAAAGAGGAGCTGTTGAGGAAAAGGCAGGAGCTGTTCAGCAAGTTTGAAGAGAAGCCAAAAGAGATTAAGAAAGAACCTGCCAAAAAACCTTCTGCAAAAAAAGCTGAAAAGGTTTCAGCAAAAAAAGAAGATATCTTTGATAAGCTAAAAGAGCTTTCAAAAGGCAGAGAGACAAAAGAGGATATCTTTGCAGAGCTTTCAAAGCTTGTGCCAAAGGCAAAAGCCAAGGAGATATTTGAGCAGCTGCCTAAGACAAAGAAAGATGCACTTAAAGAGCTTTCAAGGCTGATAAAAGAAAAAGCAACAAAGAAAGAGGTTGTTGAGAGATTGAGGAAGATTGCTGGACGATGAAAACTGAAATATTGATCTTGTTGATTATTGTAGCAGCAGTATTTTTTAGCGCCTGCGAGCTAAAAGAAGGAGATTTTTATGTATATCCAAGCCCTGTCGGAAAAAACTGCAAAGCTGTTCTTGTTAATGGCGATTCAAATTCAAGATATAAGATATATGATGAGGGGCAGGACAAGGTTTCAGAAGGATGTGATACAGGATCAAACAGATGCTGTATTTTTGATGTAGGCAATTGGGGTTCTGGAGTTTATTATGCTGTCAAGGACAAGAAATATTACACTAAATTTGCAATAGTGGGCGGAAGCTCATGCGCCAGCTATTGTACTCCTGGAGATACTCAGACAGCGGCCTGTGGTAACAGTAAAACATGCGGCTCAAAGGCAAGGAAATGCAGCTCTACAACATGTTCATGGGGAGATTATGGATTATGCAGCTATGCTTCTGCTGGAACTAGCTGTGGAGATGGAAAGATTTGCGACGGCTCAGGAGATTGCGTATCATGCACACCTGGGAGTGAACAGGGAAATCCAGTTGATATTGAATGCTGTTCAGGCACACTTGCCAAAGGTGGCAAGTGCTATGCAGGAGAGTATGATAACAGCGAGGTGCTTTGCAGGCATTATGAAGGAAGTAACTCCTGGCTTGACACAGCTGATGGAAACAAATGCTGCGGTGATGATCTAAGTGATGAGGGGGCCATAAGTTCAGACAACAGTATGATCTGTATGAATGGTGTTTGGAAAAGCGCTGAAGAAAAACCGTTTAACATAATCACATTTATCAAGAGCTTGTTTAGTTAAAGATGAAAAATACTCTGAATATCAAAGGAATTAGAATTGTTTTAGTTGTAATATTATTTGGGATAGTCTTAGCTGTAAATGTTCAGTCTGCTCCCCCTGCCCCCAATATTAAAGGAGGATATGTGGGGCCGATCGATTATGTAAATCCAAGACCTAGCTGCCCTTCACCTGTTTCTTATTCAGGAATATGCGCGCAAGTTATGACAAAAGCATGTTATAATGAAGGTTCCTGGAGCCTTATCTGCACATATGGAAGTCCTTGCTCTGTTCCGAGCAATGTTTATACATGCACTCCTGCCAGCGAGTCAGGGACCTCTACAGGAGATTACTGCTTTTTTGACTGTTGCAGCGGCTCAACAGAGATCAGTGGAAAATGTTATGTCACTGACCCGAAAATAGTTGGTGATGTGTGCGATTATTTGGGGTATGAATGGAGAATTGATGCGCCAAGTTATGAGCCTGGAGGTGCATCCAACTACTGCTGCGGAGACCAAGCATCTGATAGGGGATTTATATCTTCAGACGGCAAATGGCTGTGTAAACAAGAAGGAAACACCTGGCAATGGGAAAATGCTGCACAATCAACGCCATTTAATATCATTACATTCATAACAAGTTTATTTAGTTAAAAGATGAGATCAAATAAAGCTCAATTTTCAATCGGACAAGTCTTTGTATATATCCTTGCAATAGTTGTTGCTGGCCTGATAATCTTATATGGCTACAGGGCAATAGCTGGTTTTAAGGGGCAGGCAGAAGACATTGCCTTGGTGAATTTCAAGACAAGCATAGAAAATGACATAGAATCAATGGCAACAAGGTTTGACTCTGTAAGAACACAAGAGTATGATGTGCCCGGTGATGAGGTTTGTTTTGTGGATATGGATAAAAAAGGCGATGTAGATAATGCTGATTTATGTATTTCTGGTAGTGAAGATTATAATGCACTTATTTGTAATAGCTGGAAAGCAGGCGCAAATCAAAACATATTCTTGATCCCAATGGCAGATGTGCAGATCTATGCTGAAAGTTTGAGAGTAAATGGCACAGGTTATTTCTGCACTGAAGCTAAGCAGGGAAGGATAACAATCAGATTAGAAGGCAAAGGGGATAGCACATTAGTTTCTGAGGTGCAATAATGTCAAATCTGCTGTATAACATAAGTTTTGTAATAATAGTGGCTGTATTGGTAGCATACATAGCCAGGATGCTGAAACAGCCTCTGATTCCTGCATATATTGTTGCCGTTCTGATCATAGGACCTATATTCTCTTTAGTAACTGATATGCCTGTGATTACCATGATGTCTCACTTAGGTATAGCATTCTTATTGTTTATCGTTGGCATGGAGATGGACATAAAGAACCTGAAAAAGGTAGGGCTGGTGGCTTCATTAGGGGGTTTGATACAGGTTATCCTGCTGTTTGTTATCGGTTTTGGAATTGCAACTCTGATGAGATTTGATATTATGCCTGCTGTTTACATTGGCCTAATAGTTGCTTTTTCATCAACAATGGTCGTTATCAAGCTATTAAGCGATAAGGGAAGAATCGATACGCTATATTCAAGAATAATCATCGGAATTCTATTACTTCAGGACATTATTGCAATTTTTGCCCTTACTACTTTAGCCACATTAGGTTTAGCAATAGAGGTTAGTGGAGATATTTATCTAGCAATAGGTGTCGCTGTCCTAAAAGGTGCCTTGGTCTTGTCTGCAGCTTTTTTCACATCAAAA
>JAFCEI010000056.1 GCA_017609245.1 Candidatus Woesearchaeota archaeon
ACCCATTTGGAACACAGGTTCCATCAGCACATATCCAATGACCTCCACCACATCCTGTGCTATCATCATCGCCGCTACTGCCGCCTTGACACCATGCTGGTCCGTGATCTAGGTTATTATCGCATTCAGCAACATAAGGCCTGCATTGGCCGCTATTATCCTCAATTACAGGCGGGTTCTCGCCGCAATGATGACCTGTATGTCCTGGGGTTGGGCAGGGAAATTCCCTTTGCCAAATAAAGCATCCAGTACCTTGAGCATAATGGCATTCTATACAATTGTTGGCATCATTATCGCCATCATCACCGTCATCGCCATCGTCGGCAGTATTATCAGCTGGAGGGCAATAGCATTCCCATCGTTCACATTTATTATACACAAATTGTCCTTCAGAATTTATTGTATTATCAATAGTGCAACTGCATAACCTGTGCAAGTAATCATTAGGATCACAATTTGGATCGTCTGCTGAACAACAATAGGTGTTCGGTTGTATTGATGTATCAGGATTGCATGCATCAGTAGGACACTGTAAGCCGTCGTCATCATTGCCGCCATCGTCAACTATGTTCTCTTCAACTTCAATAATAGGTGGTTCTGATTGAGTTCCACCACAACACTCAGAAGCTTCAAAAGTGCAGAAATCACCATTTTCAACATAATCATTTCCATAATCGATGATGTACCTCTCACCAATTTTGCAGACATGTGTTGTTGTGCCACTTTCATCAACTCCATAGCAGGTTCTATCATTACCAATACTGCTCCTTGGGCCAACAACATAACCCCCACTGAAAATAGGGCATATATTTTGCAAGGCTTCAGCAAAAGGTGTGCATGAAGCGTTGAATGAGACTCCTACTCTTGCACATACATCTTTACTATCGAGGGTATTAAGCACCCAACCTTCCACCTTAGTATCTGCGCCGTCCCATCTACCTCTGTTTTCAAAACACGTCCAAGGAACCATTTGCTTACATTCTGCTGCCTCACAGATGTACTCACATTCATCCTTTTCGTTAATACGAACTGTACAAATATCGAGATCAGAGCAATATATATGCATTTCTATATCAGGTTCACAAAACAATTCAGTTACATCAAAGTAGGCTACTCCTGGTTCAGCTTCGGAACCAGACTCCATCCATTTATTATTCCCTGCACCCTCATAACCATAATGCGGATCTTCCAGATATATTCTGCCATATCCATAGTACGGTGGTGTGGCAATTCTTCTAAGTTCTTCACTTTCAGTTGCAGCAAGATGACATTCAATTACATTAGTTCTTGAATCATCAGAAACTCCACTTTCATCGGTTGAACTAATCCCCTCATACATCATATACTCCTCTCTTTCATCTGCTGAAAGTGTCACATCACATATTGGACGAGTTCGCACCATTTGGTTGCCATCAAGAAAGAAATCCTTTATACCATCCCCGCCATCTGCAACTGCCCAGGGAGCCCATTCACTGCTTTCAAAGAATTCTTTGTATAATTCTTCAGCCCTATCTTTACAAGAATCATAACACTTTCCTTCAAAGTTAAAGCTACTCTTCGCCTTATTTTTGAGCTCTTTGCAATATTCAACATATTCTTCTCCGTTAATCTCAAATCTGCATACCATGCATGAATTGCTGTCGCAATTGTCACTTAGCAGCTCCTCAAGGTCATCATCGTCCCAATCATCGATCTGAAGATTTGCGCACTCATTAGGGTGCGGTGGTGTTTCAGACTTTCTCCAGTTTGAAACTATCCTTTCGTCTCCATAGAGTCTATGTCTTCCTGTAGCTAATCTATCTGCATTTCCTCCCTGTGAACTGTCCTGCGACCTGGAAACTTCTGTACCTGCGGGAAATTCCCCTTCTCTTTCCTGCACAAATGGCAAGGTATATGCTGGAGTCCTGAGCGTTCCATCTGAATTAGGTCCAATATAAACCCATTCTCTCTGTTCATCTTCCCCACAAGCGCCCCGCTGAAGAAGTGAAGTGTACATTTGTGGAAGAGCATAAACCGAATTTTCATGTGCAGGTTCAGGCGGAACTGCCAGATTTTCTCCAGGAGGGCCAACTTCGTAATCATAGCTATTTACATGAGTTACTTCCAAGAACCTGTCTGGATGTGAATATTTCCAAAGATATTGATTTGGGCCTTCACCTGCTATCCCGTTTATATTAAAAAGTCCAGCGTACCATGGGTCATACCAATTATGATCTCCTTCAGGGGTATCACAAGGGTGATATATGTTTTCCCTAAAAAGATAGGTGGGGCCGACAGTGAACACAATAGGATTAACTTGTGGATTAGGACCAGCCATTTGTGTAAGGGCAGTCATAGCCTCCCCTGAAAAATGCTCAACTGTTGCGCTTAAAGTGTTTGTGTCAGGATCAACTTGAGAAGGCACTGCAACCCATATTTGATATTCAGGATAATACTGTGCGACTGCCAGGCTCTCTTCAGGTATGCCCGGCGGTATAATACTCTCATCATAAGTAAAATACACCTCTACTCCAGGGTCTAGTCTTGCGTCAGTGACATCATAAAAAACATCTCCAAGCATCATGTCATTAGAATGGGGCAGCTCTGCAAAATCCCGCATTTGAATAGTGATCTCAGTAAGCGGATTCCCATTATAGTCAGTGACCAGAGTGCCTGCAGGGATATGCACCACAAACACATTATCACTAGATACAAGCGTCTCTGTATTTAGCACTTTTCCATTTGAATCTATATCCACTGTATAATCTCTAGCTCTCTCTTTTTCATATACAAACGAATGTGCTATGGCTTTTTCACCACTTGGGGAAACCAATTCAAGTTCATAGTTCCCATTAACAGAAATACTGTCTCTTGTAACATCTACTTGAACTTCAGGCGCGCCAGATTTCAGCTCATATCCTTGTGTCAATGTATATGAATTCAGAAAACATTTTTTTGTTTGAAGAGAAATCTGATTGCTCAATTGATATTCTGAAGAGGGAGTATCTCTTGCACCATTGGTTGATACAGCCTTTTCTGTTGCCTTTTCAACGCACGCATCTCTCATCATGATAAGCTTTTGATATTCTTTCTGCATATCAGAGCTCAAGGTAATTTCTTTTGCAACTCGATCTTTTGTCTGATTGTTCATATTCACAAACAAGAATCCAGCTACTGCAACAAATAACACTCCAATTATAAAATACATCGATATATTTGCCTTTTTAAATCTCATTAGATTTCCTCCGTTCATTTGCACATAAAATAAACTACAAAGTATAAATATATTTCTGTTTGAAATTGTAATTAGAATCGCTAATTTCTCGAATAAGTGTCAAAAACCACCCCCAAATACAGTTGGTATGTGATGTGGGGATTATCTGAAGCTTGTTTTTGAGTCTCGAAATATATCTAGCCTCATTCGCATACTAAAGGATGGTTTTTGAGCACACTCATTCCGCCAATCAGTATTATTATCACTATTATTGAGATTGAAAACTAAATTACTGAAAAGTGATGTGGCAGCTGATCAGATGGAACTCAACAGATTCGTATAGGAGCTATAGGATTCTGGTGACTGGAATGAACCTAATCTTCTGTTTTTTTTAGAGCAAGGAGTTCTGTAGAGACAAATCAATCCAAATATTTAAATAGATAAACTGACAGCACACTCTTTATGGCCCCAATTAATGAAACCCTTATTAATCAGATACCTGCGCTAATGCCGTTAGCAGAGTTGATAAGGTCATTTATTCTTTCTGCACAATGGATGTTTGGCGGGATTTTTGGCTTGTATTTGTTACTTGTGTTTCTTCGATGGCGCGAATACAGGCTAGTGGGAAAGATCCTTAGAGAAATCAAGAATGATATCAGACAATTATCCAAAGATA
>JAFCEI010000057.1 GCA_017609245.1 Candidatus Woesearchaeota archaeon
TGAAACATATAAAATAATCAGCAATACCTTTGATAATCGAATAAAGATTGTCACAAAGATCGAGGACTCATTGCCAATGAGAGGTGATCACTTAAGCTTAAATCTGGTGTTTATGAATTTGTGCAATAATGCACGAGACTCAATGCCAGGTGATGGTGAACTCAAGATAGAAGCAAAGAAAGATACGGAAAAAGTGGTGGTTACCATTTCCGATACAGGATGCGGGATGGATGAAGAAACCTCAAAAAATATATTTGACCCCTTTTATACTACTAAAGACATCGGCGAAGGAACTGGTTTAGGCTTGTCAATAACCCATGGCATAATAGAAGAACACAATGGAACTATATCTGTATCCTCTAAGCCAAACAAGGGAACGACATTTACAATTTCTTTTCCCAAAGCTGAAAAATTTGTTCGGACTGAATCAGAATCCCCTTTGAAAATCAGGCATGGCAAAGGAGAAAAAGTATTAGTTGTGGATGATGAACCGGAAGTTCTCAAAAGCCTTGAGAATATGGTTAAATCGATAGGTTACAATGTTGATTCGGCACGTAACGGCGCTAAAGCCCTTGAACAGTATACAACATATAAACCAGATGTAGTGTTACTCGATTGGAAAATGCCTGTTATGGATGGAGTAACGTGTGCAAAAAAGATTCTTGAAAATGACCCCGCTGCCAGAATAGTCATTATTTCAGGCGACCAAGAGATTGCCGTGCATGACATAGGTGTCGGTTTGAAAAATGATATAAAAGACTTTGTGCTTAAGCCTTTTGATATAAATGAAATAAGTAAGGTTATTTCAAAAGCCCTTCAATCTTAACAAAAATAAAATCCGGTTAGCTCTCCAGTAATTTTATTACATGATCTTTTAATTTTTCCATCTCAAAGGGTTTGCGTAATACGACATCTGCCTGCTTTTCAGCTGCAAGCCGCTCAGGGTTTTTTCCATATGCAGTGATGGCGATAACCGGTAAATCAGGGTAATTTTCTTTGATAACGGTAATGATCCCTACACCACTTACGTAGGGCATAACGATATCAGTAATAACCAAATCATACTGTTTGGATTCGGCCATTTTTAATCCATCCATTCCATTTGATGCTGTAATGATACTATAGCCTAAGTATTCAAAGTAGTTCTGCATCATAGAAAGAACATGGTTGTCGTCTTCAATAATAAATATTGTCTTTTTCATTACACACTCCTCAATACTATGGAATTACCTACGAGCGTTTCCTCCCCATATTCGCCTTACCGCAAATCACCGTGGTGCTGAGGTAATTTAAATTCATAAAAATTGTAACAAAATCCACAATACATTACTGACAACACCATAAAGACATCATTAGGACATACCCTCGATAAACGTTATATCCTGCTCTTGTGTATTCTTAGTGCCGATAGTAACTATTTCGATCTTTTTGTCATCTCTTTTTTTGAAATATATTCTACCAGAATAGGAGAAGTCTGCCTCAAATATATGTAATTTACCTTTTTTATTAAAAAATTTTCTTTTGATATTCACCAAAGAATCATCCTGATTCAATCTATGGATTATCTCTTCGGCTTTAAGTTGAAAATCCTGTGTTAAATGTATGTACCCCTCAAGGGCTTTTTTATTAAAAATCAAGTTTTTATATATAACAGTAAATCTTTTTTCTACTGAATCAATATCCTTTTTTCTCTTCTTTGTACCATGTACCTCTATCATTTTTAACTGGCTTATCTCTTCTCTTAGCTGGATAATTTCACGTTCTTTCTCTTGCTTCAGGGCCATATTTTTTTTTGAATCCTCCTCGAGCCTTTCCATCTCATCAAGAATCTCATCTATCTCCAATGATTTTTTCTTCTGAATTTCTACCTCATCCATAAGTTGCACAACCTCAGATTCCAGATTATCTTTATCATGCTTAAACTTTTCTACCTTGGTAATATAATCCTTCTCCTTTCGAGAAAGTTCCTCCAGGGTTTTTTCGCTTTCATCTAATTTGCCTGAGAGCAAATCAATCCGTTTTTTTTCGTTCTCTCTGATTGCAACCCATTCACTGACCCTCTTTTTATAATGCCAATAAAGTAACAATATCGAGGAAAACAGATATAAAATCAGGATACTATTTGTGAGCCAACTATTGTGTTTTACCTTCACATCTACTGATACGATAAGGCCATCATTCAAGATTTGAAAATTCTTTTCCGCTATTTTAATGTAATTAAATGATTCACTATTATCACCACCAAATTCCCTCTGTTTGTTAAAATATATATCGCCTTCTTCCCAATAATAAGGGTATAACAACTCTCCATTTTTACTTGTAACCACTATCTTCGTAATAACACCAAGGGCTTGCAATGTATCGTTTCTTAAAAAGCGGTCTATATTATTGTGTATCTCCTCCTTGATGCTATACCTTCCGTCATAAAGCGCCTCATAATCCTGAATAATCACCTTTTTTACCTCTTTTTCTCTGCTATTCTGCAGGTATCCCTCAAGGACCTGGACGGAAAAAATATACATAATAGGTGGTAAAAATATACAGATAAAGATTATTCTAAAAGAGATATAATTCATCTCATCTCCGCCAAAGCTTGCCGGGCCTCTTTATATCCGGGGAACTTTTTATTCAGTGTAAGGGCTTCTTTAAGGGCAGTCCTGGCCTTTTCCTTTTGATTGTTTTTTAGATATGCCATACCCAGATGGTAAAGTATTACCGGATTTTTCTGTATTTTTTCTTGACTTTGTTCTAACTCTACAATGGCATTTCTATACAGACCTTTCTTGTAGTATATCCACCCCAGGGTATCCATAATTGAAGGGTCCTTTGGCATCTTTTCCTTTGCTGTTTGTGCCAGGCCCAGGGCCTCATCTATATTTCCCCCCTGCTCAGCCAGTATCCAGGCAAGGTTGTTGGCTGCTGGTGCAAAATCCTTCCGTATCTCAAGGACCCGTCGATAATACGATTCTGCCTCTTTGATATCACCCTTTTGTTGATAAATAGTCCCCAGCGACACGTACGCAGGAAGGTAAGAAGGGTTCTTGGCCAAAATTTCTTTATATTTGGAGATAGCGCTATCGGTATCCTTCTCTCTTATATAAATCCTTGCAAGGGCAATGTAAGGAAACAGTATATCAGAATTGATTTCGGTAGCCTTCTCAAAACTCTTCTTAGCTTGTGCAATTGTGTTTTTAGCCAAATAGATTCTGCCTTTAAGATCATGGATAAAGGCTAGGGATAATGAATCCTCTGGCAAGCCTTGAGATTGTTTATCACAGAAGGTAAGTGCCCTATCAAATTGTTTTTTTTCTAAGTAAATCAAGACACTATATGTCAATGCCTCCCGGTAACCGGGTTGCAATTTCAGGGCTCTGGCAAACCTCGGCAACGCCTTTTCATGCTTTTTTTGCAACAGGTAAAGAAACCCCAATTTACTATATCCCATCGGATTTTCAGGCGCTAATTCAATAATCTTTTTGAAGGTTTTTTCAGCGTCAATGGGCTTTTTCTCCAATAGCGCCAGGTTTCCTTTATACATCAATGCCTGAATATTTTTTGGATCCTGCTCTAAAACCTTGTTTACCTCTCCTCTGGCCAGATCCAGGTTTCTTTCTTTAAAATAAAATCTGGCCAAAATGAGCCGTGCACCTATAAGTCGTGGGTTCAGATCAACCGCCTTGATAAGATCTTTTCGGGCCAGCGCCTCCTCTTTCTTATTCAATAAGCCTAAGGCCCTATAAAAATATGCATCGGCCAGGCGTGGCTCATTTTTAATGACAATGTCAAAACAGGATATCGCTTCAGAAGATTTACCCTTATTCAACCAAAGCCTTCCCTTTA
>JAFCEI010000058.1 GCA_017609245.1 Candidatus Woesearchaeota archaeon
TTATGGCGGAGAGCAAAGTCCAGAAGGCAGTGCAAGGGTATTAAGATACGCAAATCGAGTCCCGTTGCAATACCAGCAGTCAGCCTGCGCAATAACAAAATCAGTTGCAGCAACACTGTGGAGAAACTACGGTTTGCAGCAGTCTGCAAACTCGTTGCCAAACGGGCCAGTGACAATAACAGTTCATATAGCATCTGTCTGGGTGCCGTTTACATCAGAGAGCAAAGAAGCTATTGCGCACTATCCTGAAATAATCAAAGAGATAAAGCTTGCATTGCAGGAATGCGGAAGGAAATTAGGTGCATATATCCACAAAAAGAAAAAGATTTTTGCAGAAAGCAAAAAAAGGAGTTATATTGAAACATATATCCCTCATGTTGCAGAAGCACTGAAACAGCTGCTGAAACTAAAAGAATCAGATGAAAAAAAGATAAGGCAATCATTGAAAGAGATACTTGAAAAACATAGGGGAAAACTGACCAAGATTGATATCCACAACACTGATTTTGATGAAGAGCTTGCATTGGAGGAGAAAAAATGAGTAAAGTTACGACAAAGATCAAGGATTTGGCAGAAAACATATACAAAAAAATACTCAAGAAAAAACAGCCAGAACTGAAATCTCCCTTAAGATCACTTTCTAATGTCAAGTACAGCGGAAAAGACGGCTATTTTGAACTATTAGGAAAAGAAAAAGTAAGAACACTTACTGCAGCTTCTGTAAAATCATTTGCCCAAACACTGAAGATGATGAACCTGAGCAAGGAGCTGATAGAGAAGGATGATATTGCAACAAAAAGAGAAGCTTACTATGTTTCCAAAAATTGGGCAGAAGCAAGATTCAAAGAGCAGCCAGAATCAGACACAATAATGGATGATGTAGAGGCAATGATGCAGGTCAACAGGGAGCAGCTGGGATTTATACCAGAAGAAAAAGGCGGGGAGATTGCAGGAAAATTGATCGTTGTTGACAAGGATCCTGACACAAAAAAACCTATAAAGATTGACTGCACAAAGTTTGGCTCAGGAGCTTACTCAATACCGATTTCAGTAGAGCATCTGAAATTTCAGACAACAGCCAAATTTATTTTAGCAATCGAGACAGCAGGTATGTTCCAAAGGCTGGTAAAGCACAAATACTGGAAAAAGGCAAACTGCATATTGGTCAGCATGGGGGGTGTGCCTACACGGGCGTGCAGAAGGTTCATCAGAAGACTGTCTGATGACAAGAAAATACCTGTATATGTGTTTACAGACGGCGACCCTTATGGTTTTTTTAACATTTATAGGACATTAAAAACAGGTTCTGGAAATGCAGCTCATATCAATGAATTCTTCTGTGTTCCAAAAGCAAAATTCATAGGAATTACACCACAGGATATCTTAGATTATAAACTGCCAACACATCCTCTAAAAGATGTTGACATAAAAAGGGCAAAAGACGCTCTGAAAAATGACCCATTTGTCCAGCACCATAAAGAATGGCAAAAAGCTATCAGACAATTAGTTCAGATGAAAGTAAGAGCAGAACAGCAAGCACTTGCAAAATGGGGCTTGAACTATGTTATTGATAAATATCTGCCTGAGAAATTGAAGAATTCTAAGAAGTGGCTGCCATAAACTTTATAAACACGCTGACTCTTAAATCCAGTATGGGCCTGTAGCTCAGCCTGGACAGAGCAGTAGCCTTCTAAGCTAAAGTGAAGCAAGCTAAAGGTCGAGGGTTCGAATCCCTTCAGGCCCGTTCGCCGGGGTGGCCAAATCCGGTTAAGGCAATCGGCTGCAACCCGATGATGTGTGGGTTCAAATCCCACCCCCGGCTTTTTTCAATTATAAGATGAAACTTCTAATAAGCAAAGCAAGAAAAACATCTGTAGATGGAAGAGAGTTCACAGTATCTAAACAAAGAAAATACCTAGTAACCGACCTAACAAAAGACTTTCATACATCAGATGGTCAGATATCTAAAAAAGATCTTAATAAAACAGGAACAATAAAGACAAACAAAGGAAAAGGATTCTCGATATTTGATGCTTCATTCATTGACATATACAAAAAGATAAAGCGATTAGCTCAGATGCCAATGCTAAAAGACATCGGAATGATCATAGCATTTACAGGTATTGACAAAAACTCAAAAATAGTTGATGCAGGTGCTGGTTCAGGTGGATTAGCATGTTTTTTAGCTCACATAGCAAAAGAAGTCACAACCTATGATATAAATAAAGAACATTTAGAAGTTGTTGAAGAAAACAAAAAATTCCTAAATTTAAAAAATTTAAAAATAAAAAACAAAGACATATACAAGGAAATTGATGAAAAATTCATAGATGTAATCACTCTAGACCTTCCATCACCTCAAAACGCAATAAGATCAGCTGAAAAAGCACTAAAAACAGGCGGATTCTTAGTAAACTACTCACCTTGCATCACATCTGCTGCTGATTTTGTAAATACAATCTCAAAAAACAACAACTTCATCCACCTAAAAACAGTTGAACTAATCAACAGAGACTGGAAAATACAAGGCATAGCAGTAAGACCTGCCTCTCAAAAGACAATCCACTCAGGATTCATTAGTTTTTGCAGAAAGATCATATGAAAAAAGCAATAAAAAAAGAGGCAAGAATCTTAGGAATAGATGACGCACCTTTTAATAAGTTTAAGAAAGGAAAATGTCTGGTTGTAGGAACTATTTTTAGAGGAGGAAGTTATTTTGACGTTCTACTGTCAACAAAAGTAACAATAGATGGCTCTGATTCCACTAAAAAAGTAATTGAATTAGTAAACAAGACAAGACACAAACCTCAGCTACAAGCAATCATCATAGATGGCATTGCTTTAGCAGGCTTTAATATCTTAGATGTTGAAAAAATACACAAACAAACAAAACTTCCAGTCATAGTTGTTATCAGAAGAATGCCTGACATAGCAAATATAAAACGAATTTTAAAAAAGATTGGCAAACAAGACAGAATAAAACTCTTAGATAAAGCAGGTACACCAATAAAAATAGGCAAGATCTACTGCCAGCTGACAGGAATTACAAAAGCAAAAGCAGAAGAAATTATAAAACTAACATGCACCCGCTCATACATCCCAGAGCCAATCAGAGTAGCGCACATAATCGCATCAGGGATTGTTAAGGGTGAAAGTAAGGGTAAGGCATAATATGAAAAAGATATATAAAACAATTTTAGAAAAAGCAATGTCTTACTATAAAAAAAGGGAGAGAAGGAGATATAGAACATGTTAAATGGTTGTTTAAAACTGTTCCCATATTTGTAACTGAATCAGAAGTTGATTTTGATATTTTAATGCCAATAATAATTCTTCATGATATAGGTTATTCAAAAGTCCCAAAAAAAAGCAGACCCTTACAGATTAGATATTAGAAAACTGCATTCTGAAGAAGGTGCAAAAATATCAAAACAAATACTCAAAACAGCGGATTATTCAAAGGAGAAAATAACTGAAATTGAAGGGCTGATTCTAAAACATGATAACTGGGCATTCGGCGACTCATTTGAAGATAAACCAATCCTTAGAATATTCAATAATTTTGATTTTATGTGGATGGCTTCAAAACAAGGCTTTAAAAATTCACAAAAAGTACTAAACAAAACACCTAAAGAATTATACAAACATATAGAAAAGTCTCAAAGAGAAAATTTTAAACAAGGAAGGGTTTGGTATAACAAAAAGATTGAAAATTTGTA
>JAFCEI010000006.1 GCA_017609245.1 Candidatus Woesearchaeota archaeon
GTTTGGAGCTAGTGTAAGCTCTGTCAAATTTTCTGCTCAAGGAGCAGAAATGTATTGTAGGGCTATCGCCCACAATATTCTTTCAAGAATTACTGGACTTTTTCAACGCAGCCCATTGCTCATCTTTATGATATAAATCCAAAAAATATAGAGTTAATGTAGAATGTTCAAACGCATAAGATACCCTAAACGGCTTAACATAAACTTCTCTTGTCCCTTTTCTTTTATATTTCATAGGTTTGCCTATTTCAGGATTTTCTATAATTTTTAAAAGAAGTTTGTTGAGTTTTATCTTAAATGATTTATCAATTTTCTTAAGAGCTTTTCTGAAATTATCAGACTCTTTAATCTGTTTTATTTGCATTCTACAAAGTCTTTAATTTTTTTAAGAACTCTTCTTTGGTATACGTAGTGTATTTGCCTTTTTCTATTTGTTCCCAAGCTTCTTCAGTTCTTCTGGCAAATTCAAGATCTTCTTTCAATTGTTCATCTAATTGATTTGCTTTTTTCATAACTAATTGATTGTCAGTTTGAATTATCAAGATCTTATCACCTTCATGAAGATTTTCTCTCATTTCAGCAGGTATTACAACCTGTCCTTTAGAACTCATTTTTGTTATAGCAATATCCATTTATATCACCTAAGTAAGACTAATCTTACTAAGTATTTAAATGTTTCGTTTTAGATAAATGTTTCCAAAGCCATCTGCTTATCAGCAACCCTTTTAGTCATCTGCATTGTCTGCTCGATAAAAAGGTTTGTTACAAAGCTTGTTTCGAATTTTTCATAATACATTTTTTCTTCCTCCTTAAATTGAAAAAGGCCAAGGAAAAAAGAGGTGTAAATGGGGCGCAAAAACCTTGGCTTTTTCACAAAAAACCAGCTTTCAGCTGCCTGGCTTTTGACCTTTATTGGTTGAAGCTCATCAGCAGCTGACTGTTGCTGGTTGCTTAACATGAAACTGGAGCAGTTCCAAGCACAAAAACTAGAAACTCAATGATCTTTAAATACCTCACGCGCACACATGTCCAGTGACCAGTGGGATTACTATATTAAATCACCAAAATCTTTATATTTGGCCACTTTATAATAGCAAATAATGAATATCAATAAACTGATTCCATTAGTCGGGGAAAAAAGAGCTAATTTCAACGTGATCAAGGAAATTCTAGACAAACAGGACCTTAAAAAGATAAAAAACCTGCTAAAAGACAAGAGCATATCTTTTGCGCAGACACAGATAGGAACTTCTTATGTGGCTGATGCGCCATTTCCTACAATCGATCCGTCAGTTGCAGACAAGCAGGTAACAGATTTCACAGAACTCATGAACAAGACAATATCAAGCTATTTTAAGATAAGAGCTTTTCATGAGTTTGCGCCAAATGCAAGAGAGGTTATACTGAAAAAGATAGCAAATAACATAACTGGTCTGGACAAGGTCAAAGAAGCAGCACTATTGCAGTTATTTTCAGAACAATTACATATCCTGTTATTGGGGGATCCAGGTGTCGGCAAATCAGATATAATCAGGGCTGTCCAGGATGTAGCCCCGATCTCATCATTTGGCCTAGGCTCAGGAACAAGCTCAGCAGGATTAGCTGTAACAAAAAAAGGAAATGAGATGCTTCCTGGTTTATTGCCGTTAGCACACGAAGGAATAGCGATTATTGATGAGCTAAACCTTATGAAATCAGAAGACAGAGCAAGTTTATACAATGCAATGGAAAAAGGATTTGTAACTTATGACAAAGCAGGACAGCATAGAACCTTTGACGCAAAAGTGAATGTCTTAGCATCAGCAAACCCTAAAAAAGACAAGTTCATAGGAGTAAGGGTTGAAGACCTGAAAAACCAGGTGCCGTTTGATTCAGCTCTGGTCACAAGATTCCATCTGGTTTTCCTGATCAAAAGACCTGGAGTTGACCAGTTTTCAGAGATAGAAAAAAAAATAGCAGAAAAGTCAAAGAACAAGACAAATCCAAGAAACTTGCAGTTCATAAAAGATTATGTTGACTATGCAAAGACAATTGATGTTGAATTTCCTAAAAATTTCCAGAAAGAGGTTGTTGAATTTAGCAAAGAACTAAAACAAAATGAGAATAATTATCTGGTTGAGATATCTCCAAGGATGATAATCGGATTGATAAGATTGGCAAAAGCCTCAGCAAGGGTTGACCTTAGGAATAAGGTTGAAAAGCATGACCTTGAAAAGGCAAAAGATATCATCAAAACAAGCTTAATCATAAAGAAAAGTATTTAAAGGACAAGAGAAAACTTATTATCAAGGGGTTAAAAAAAGTGGTGGCATTTTTAAAAGGATTTTTCCAAAAATTCATGGCAAAACTGTTTGCTAAAAAGGGTTCTGTTAAACTAGGCCTGTATGGTCCTCCAAACGGAGGGAAATCAACATTAGCTAACAGGATCTGCAAAGACTGGCTGGGTGAGGAGTTCACAAAAGTGAGCAAGATAGCCCATGAGACAAGAGAGATAAAGCTAAAGGAAAATATTATCATAAAGAATTCTGACGGAAAAGAGCTGGCATTTAATGTTGTTGACACACCAGGTATTGCCACTAAAATCGATTATGAAGATTTCATAAAAGCAGGAATGAAAAAAACAGTTGCAAAAAGAAGAGCAAAAGAAGCTACAAAAGGTGTTATTGAATCCATCAAATGGCTTGATGACATGGAAGCAGTGGTTGTTGTCTTGGACTCGACACAAGACCCATATTCTCAGGTAAACATCACGACAATAGGCAATCTTGCAGCAAGAAAAATACCTGTCTTGATTGCAGGCAACAAGATTGACCTTAAGAAATCAAGCATCAAAAAGATAAAATCAGCATTTCCTCAGTATAATATTATCGGAATAAGTGCAAAGCATGGAAACAATATAGAAGAGCTGTATAACGAGCTTTTCAGGTTGGTGAAATAAAGTGGTGACATTAAGAGTCGTGCCTTACAACGAAATTTCAGACCTGACTTCAGTGGGAAGGATAAGGAAATTATTAAACATCGCAAAAGAAGATAAAATAGTTTTGTTGCAGGGCAGGCTAAAAAAAGAGGAAGAAGCAGAGCTGATACAGGCAACAATGGAAGAAATAAACAAGCAGTTCAAGGGAATTGAGCTGAGCGTTGTCTATCCTAATGTTGAACAAGATACGCCTATTTTCCACAAGATCAGGGAAAGGTTGATCAACTCTGTGCTTGGAGACAGGACAGGCCTGACCATAATCGGCCCTGCAAATGTTGTAAAATCTATCAAAAAAGACCCTAAGAAAATTGAACTCTTGACAAACGAAGTAAGGAAAAGGAAAAACAACAAAAAAAAGAGGAGATAATGCGAGCGAAGCGAGCTAATTTGCGAAGCAAATTTTTTTCCATTAACGCTTTTGCCGAAGCGAAGCGGAGGGAAAAGGGTTAAATGCCACACCAATGCGTGAGATGCGGAAAGCTGTATGACAACACAGCTCAGGAAATTCTCAAAGGCTGCTCTTGCGGCGCAAGACTGTTCTTTTTTATCAGAAAAGAAAAGCTAAAAGAAGCAAAAGAAATGACCGTCAAGCTGACAGATGACCAGAAAAATGAGCTTGAAAAAGATGTTCTGGATCTTATTGGTAAGGAAGAAAGAAAACAAGACCAGCCAGTTATCTTGGATTTTGAAAGCATACGAGTTCTAAAGCCAGGCAAATATGAGCTGGATTTAGTGCATTTGTTCAAAAAAGAGCCTTTGGTTTTTAAGCTGGCAGACGGCAAATACATGATTGATGTAGAAGCTACTTTTAATGCGTTCAGGAAGAAGTGAAGATGGAACAGGAAACACTAGATGCTCTTGTACTTGGTGCAGCGGTCGGCATTCCTACCATAATAACTTTTGGACCAGCATTAATCTCTAAATATAAATCCAATAAAGCTAAAACGCATAAAGAAAATAAAGTTGTTGGTTCTTTTATCCAGGGATATGATGATATTGTCACAAAAGATGGGCAGAGGATGTCAAGATACAATAAAATTCAGGATTCAGATTTGGAAAAAATAGAAGATTGATCCTATTTACTCACAGCAATCTCAACCACATCGCCGTTCTTCAGCACATGCTCTTTGCCCACAGTCATCTTTGTCTTGGCGTCAATTGCCTTGATAAAATTATCTCCGATGTCTGTGTGTAAGTGATAAGCAAAATCAATAGCAGTTGATCCAGGCGGAAGCAAAAAGCAGTCAGGCAGCACATTCCCATCCTTGTCAGCCAGTTTGTTTACTCCCCCAGGAAATATTGCAATATACTTCAACAACCCAAACACAGCATCATCCAAAACCTGTTGAACCCCTGTTGATCCAAACTCATCCAGAACATCTGTCTTGATAAAATCAAGAGCATTTTTCTGCTGTTCTGATAATTTCTCAGCATGAACTGTCTCAAAAGATTCAGAGCCAGGAACATAATCTATCAGATTTGCCTTGGCAGCTTCTCTCAATGCTAATTCAGACTCAGCAGAGCATGCAACCAATATCTGATCATTAAACTGCTCTTTTAATCTCTTGAAATTCTTTTTTCCAGCAGCAGTGTCAACCTTATTGCATGCGATGATCATCGGCTTTGTCAGTTTCCTGAACTCAACAGCCAGGTTCATAACATCATCTTCAGACCATCCAGTGATCTTGCTAGGATCTAAATTCAACTTCTTCAAAACATCCTTGACCATATCCTCGGTTATCTTTAATCCAGACATCCTCTTTTCCAAGGCTTTTGGAAAATCCTGATTAGTCTGTTTTGTTTCCCTGGTAAACTTATCCCATCCTCTCTTCATTATGCCTACATACCAAAAATCAATCTCATCTTCTAGAAACTTGATATCATTTGCAGGGTCATACGAGCCAGCATCAACACTTTCTCCTTTCTCATTAGTGCTTCCGCTGCAGTCTATGACATGCACCAGAACATCAGCCTGCCTAAGATCATCCAGGAACTGGTTTCCCATGCCTTTTCCTTCATGAGCTCCAGGAACCAAACCTGCAACATCCATCAGATCAACAGGAACAAATCTTTTACCATCAATACAATAACCAAATCTTGGATTGCATTTTACTCCAAAATGCTTTTCAGCGCACTCCACACTTACATAACCTGTGCCATGGTTTGGCTTGATGGTTGTAAAAGGATAATTAGCTATATCTACTTCGGCCAAAGTAGCTGCCTTGAAAAAAGTGCTCTTTCCGCATGATGGCTTTCCCACAACCCCTATTAACATAATGGTTTTGTTTGATTCTGATTTTAAAAACCTTTCTATGCGAAATATTTATAAAGAAATAAATCAAAGTTTAGATTATGGGTACAGATATTGTAGTTGCTGAGACAAGCGTAAAATTCAAAAAATATTTCTCTATGGAAGGTATTTACAAGCTGGTTAAAGAATGGTTGGTTGATGAAGGGTTTAGTGGAGTCACTAACAGGGGAGACAGGAGCGAGAATTATCTTGAACGGCTATATCTTGAAAAAGAAACTCCTGCTGGCAAAGAGCTTGTAATACATTGGTATGCTGAACAGATACCTTTTGGATCCAAGTATTACAAGATGAAGATTGAAGTCAAATGGCATGCCCTGACATTGAAAGAAGCTGAGACTGTTTACAAAGGCAAAAAAGTGAAAATAAACCAGGGCGAGATAGAGACTATAATAAGTGCAAAAATCGAGACAGATTACCTGAATAAAATAAAAAACCATCCTGTTTTAGGCATGTTTGAAAAGATATTAAGAGAGCGATTATTGAAAAAAAAGCTGGAAGCGATGGAGAGAACTTTTTATGGCGACATCATGAGGCTGCAGGGAACCTTGAAGTCTTATCTTGGCTTAAAACTCTGGGCCCAGGCAGCAGAACAGATACACCCTAAGATGTGGTAGTGGGCTTTTTCTTATAACAAGCTTTATAAATTATTAATTTTTTTAATTCAGTATGCCTCAGTAGCTCAGCGGCCAGAGCATCTGACTTGTATGCATGTTCAAGCAATCAGAAGGTCGAGGGTTCAAATCCCTCCTGAGGCTTTTTAAAAAAGAAGTAATAACAAACCTCAAAAGCTTGTTCTAAGGAGGATTTAAAATGGGATTAGTAGAACTGATGCTTTACTATCCAAGCTCTTTTCTTGAAATTTAACTTATACATATTAACCACCAAAGGTGGTTAAGGATGTCTAGTTAAAACGTGATAGCACAAAGTCATATCTGCGTAGTAAATTATTTAAACAACTGAATAATCTTTTCTTGTATGAACTTGATCTTTTTAGGGCCGCCAGGAGCTGGAAAAGGGACTTATGCATCCAGGCTGGGCATCAGATTAGACATTCCCCATATCTCTACAGGCGATATCTTCAGGGAAGAGATGAAAAAACAGACAGAGCTTGGAAAACTGGCTGCTTCTTATATCAACAAAGGCAATCTTGTGCCTGATGAGGTCACGATTGACATTGTCAAGAAAAGGCTTTCTGAGCCTGATTGTGAAAAAGGCTTTATCCTGGATGGTTTTCCAAGGACAATTGCCCAGGCAGACGGATTAGAGCATGCAGAAATAAAGATTGACCATGTTTTCAATTTCCTCGTAGGTGAAGAGGTTTTGATTAAAAGAATGTCTGGCAGAAGGACATGCAAAAGATGCGGTGCAATATACCATATTGAAACGCTGAAACCTAAAACGCCAGGCATTTGCGACAAGTGCGGCTCAGAGCTAGTCCAAAGAGAGGACGAAAAGCCAGAGATCATCAAGGACAGGCTCAGGGTTTATGAAGAAAAGACCGCCCCTCTGATCGATTATTACAGAAAAAGAGGACTGTTGATTGACACAGATGGTGACAGGCCGATCGACGTTGTTGTTGATGAGCTTGTCAGCATAATCCAATAGTTTTTTAAATTCAGAAAAATATTAATTCTTTACGGGTCAGTAGCTCAGCTTGGATAGAGCACTTCCCTCCTATTTCAAAGCAAAGCTTTGTAGAAGTAAGGAAGGGGTCGGGAGTTCGAATCTTCCCTGGCCCGCTTATGATTCTATTGCTGTTTTAACATAATGTATTCCAGAAACAATGCCTGCTATAGAAGTCAGTGCAACAAAGAACATTGCCAGTTTCCAGCCAAGCAAGACCAGTGGCAGAGTTATGCATTGCAAAGTAGTTGTCAGTTTTCCTATGAATTTTACAGGAGGCATCAGAGGCTTATGTTTAGAAAGAAGAATGATGTTTCCAGGCATTGCAATCATCTCTCTTGTCAGCAGAGGGACGAACAGATAAAGATCTACTGAGAATCTTATTGCTAATGTAACTATTGTTGATATAAAGAATATCCTGTCTGCAATTGGATCGAATATCTTTCCAAAATAGCTTCCCTGATTAAATTTTCTTGCTATGTATCCATCGCCTGCATCTGTTAGGGCAATCAAACAAAATACAATAATCGTCGGAGCTAGCGGCGAGTTAAAGATCATGTATATCAAAAAAGGTGTTGCAAGTATCCGCAGCAAAGACAACAGATTAGCAAAATTATATATTGTTGTTTTCATAGTTAATGAGCATCTAGATCGTTTATTATATCCTGCAGTTCCTGACATGTTGTAATCTGATATTGGTCTGCAGGAGTTCCAGAACCTGCCATTGCATATGCAACTGGCAAAAACAATATAGTTAGAAACATGCTAAAAATAATTTTATTTTTCATTTAAACACCTCTTTTTTGTTATGGTTGTAATAGTAATATATAAATTTACTTGTATTTCCTCAAAATTTCCATCGCCTGCTTACCATCAATTTTTCCCTTGAACTTGCCCATTATTACGCCCATCAAAGCACCGATGTTCAACTCAGGCTTTTCTTCAACCAGCTTCTTGATCTCAGCTTCAATCTCGTCTGTTGATGCTGTTTTGTATTTTAAGTAATCTACCTTTTTTCCTTCTGCAATTTCCACTAAAATTTCCAAGACAGCTGATCTTGGAATCTCATCATTGTTCAGTTTCTCAAATATTGGCTGAACTTGCTTTTCAAAATCTTCAACCTCAACTCCAAACCTCTTTTTTAGCTCTTTAGGGGTTTCAACCAGTGTTGAGGCAATAACATTCACAGGGATGTTCTTGTATTTTTTGACATATTTATCCAGATCAATGCCCTGCTTTACAATCTGCTGTGACAGTTCCTTGCTTAATTTGTGCTTTTCTTCTATTTCTTTGAATTGTTCTGTCAATAACTTAGGCAGTTCAATACCTTTTATAGTAGTTTTTATCGGAGGCAGATCAGTCTCAGGATACATACGTGCTGGTCCAGGCATCGGCCTTAGATAAGAAGTTGAATTGTCTTTGTTCGCTTTTCTCACTTCTTTGTCAACTTTTTTATCAGAATTAATTATTTCCAGCTGCCTCTGGATCTCATTCTCAATAACATCAGGTATGCTTTTAAGGTCTTGCACACCTTTTATCTCAACTCTTGTTCCTTTTTTTATAGAAACATTAACATCCTGCCTGATTGTTCCCAACCCTCTTTTGACTTTTCCAGTCGACCTCAGCACCATACCAATATATGCAGCAACCTCTTTTGCCTGCTCTGGCGAAATTATCTCAGGCCCGGTCGTTATTTCGACCAAAGGAATTCCCAGCCTGTCTAACCTAAATGTCACAGAATCTTTTGTTGTTGTTATTCGCCGTGCAGCATCCTCTTCCAGACATACGCTTGGTATGGAAACTCTGCCAGACTCTGTCTCAACATAACCCTCTCTTGCAATCAAGGCAGTCCGTTGAAACCCAGAAGTGTTTGAGCCGTCAACAACAGTCTTTCTCATAACCTGAACATAATCTACAGGCTTTGCATTAAGCATCAAAGCGATCTGCAAGGCAATTCTCAATGCTTCTTCATTGATCAATCGCGGGGGTGCTTGATCTAATTCTACTTCACAAGTTGAATTATCATAAGCTTCATAAGCATAAAATCTCTTTTTCTTTTGTTCATGGGCAGCAGCAATATCTATCTTACCTGTCTCACCTGCAACAGCTGACAATTTCCTTTTGATTCTTGTATCAGGCTCATCATCTCTTAACTCACTTGGACAGTTGCAGAACAATTTATTTGTATCCAGCTGCTGATGTATCTCGATCCCTGATTTTAAGCCTAGTTTTTTATAGTCCATCTTAATATAAAAAAGTTTTATCTGATATTTTTTTATTGAATTCGCCTGCGATATTTTCAAGCATCATCTCTTTGATCTTGTCTTTGTTTTTTTCATGTCCTAAAACCCAGCCTAATTTAACATAAGCTGTTTCTGGCAGCATATCTTCAAGATAGATGACGCCTAGATCCAGCAATTCCCTTGCAGGAGAATAAACATAAGGGTCTAACCTGCCATAAAGTGTTTGAGGAGCAAAACAAACTGTGATTCCAGCATCAATTGCTTTTTTGATGGCATCTTTCCAATTCTTTTCAGCTTCACCAGTTGCAACATGGCCCAGTCCTGTAGCTTCGATGACGATGCCTTTGTATTTTTCTTTGATGTGATGTTCTATTATTGAAGGATCTGCGCCAGGATAGAACTTGACCAAAGCAATTTTATCTTCAAACTTTGTATCTACAACTACTTTTTCATCATTTGTTTTTTTATGTTCAGAAATTATTTCGATACCATCACTAATCTTTGCAATTGGCAAACAATTGATTGGCCTGAATGTGTCTCTTCTTGAGGTGTGCATTTTTCTGACTTTTGTTCCGCGCAAAGCATAGCAAAAAGAATCGTCAGTTTCTGCATGGCCGACAAGCATGACTTCAGCAATATCGCTCACAGCTGCTTTTGCAGAACATGTCAGATTCAAAACCGTGTCTGTTGATCCCCTATCGGTGGATTTCTGTGCATAAGTCAATACGACTGGTTTGTTAAGATTTTTCAGCATAAAAGACAAGGCAGCTGATGTATAATGCAAGGTATCGGTGCCATGGGTGATGATAACCCCCTGATTTTTCTTATCGTTCAAAAGCTCAGCTGTTTTTTTGGCTAGTTCTGCCCAGTGCTTTGGCGACATGTTTTCAGAAGCAATTGCAAATGGCCTTTTGATCTTGTTTATCTTCACAATGTCGAGCAGGTCAGGAGCCAAATACAGTAACTGCTCAGGCTTCATCAACCATTTAACACCGCCTGTCTTATAATCAATTCTTGAGGAAATTGTGCCACCAGTTGCAATAAATGATATCCCTGGTAATGACTGATCTTGTTTTTTTGTCAGGCTTGGAAATTCTACTGGTTCTGAGTTTCCTGTTTTCTTGACAGAAGTTATGTTTGATTTTTCAACCCCTATATTATAGCCAGAATCTAGTTTGATAAAAACAATATTTTCATCAAAGCTTGGCATTAAAATTCCTTTCTCTAAAGAGGTTTTTGTTCTTATCTCAACAATATCTCCAGGCACAGCACCAAGGTCTTTAAGCAGAGGTTTTTTCTCATGCTTTTTTACAGCTTGTTCAAGCTCTTTTTTGCTCATATTTCCTTTTCCCAGATAAGCAATGGTTTTTGTGGTTACCTTGCCGTCTTTTCTTATCGAAGCTTTTAGATAATAGTATTCTTTTCCAGAAATCTTTTTTTTCTCAACATACATAGCAGAATGTTAGGGACTACATATATTTAAGGCTTTTGTTTTAGGTGTTACTTGATAAAGAATAATTTAATTAGGTATTACCTGATATGTAAAATACAAATAATTAGGTGTTACAAGAAGCTTGAAACATAATAAAGCAAAACCTGGAAAAGTTTATAAAAATCAGGCGATTATTGCATATGATTGGGGGATTTTGTGAATAATCGTTTGTTTTTATTTGGTATATTGACGCTAATATTAATCGTGCCCGGAGTTCTGGCTAGTTTTAAGACATATGTTTTGCCAGGGAATGCAATTGTTGAAGATTTAAAGAATCCCTTGCCATATAAAGTATATGAGATTGAACCAGAGCCAGTTTATGAATACGGGCCTTCTGGGAAAATTAGTTTAAAAAGTATAAAGGCAGATCCTGGAAAAACAATAGGGTATGTAGAGAGTACCCAGCGACAGGCATCAGAGTTAAATGAAGATGATCCAAAGACATCATATCTTAAAGAAGAATTTCCTTATAAACCTCTTAAAAAAGAAGAAACTGATTTGAACTCTGGCAGTGCTTCTGGTCCTATCTCTGCTTTAGGTTACAGCGCCCAAAGCACGCCAGACCCTATCAAAACGCACATAACGAATGATGTCTTAGATCTGTATTTTTATGAAAAAGAATCAGGATCACTTGTAAGTAGCCCATGGAAATATCTTTATGATGGAACTAATTGGGGCGATAGTTCTTACTATGAGCATTTTGGTGTTTATACCTCCCAAGGAGGTCTGATAGAATCAGAAAATTTGGACCTAGTGACTGCCTTTTCAAACAGTGAATCTAATTCAGATGAAGCAGTATTGAGCTATAATAGTGGCGGTGCCAGCATCAGCATAAAAAGAGAAGTAGTAGTGCCAAAAGGCAGCGCTACTTATTTTACGCTGAGATATACTTTAACTGCAAATTCTGACATAGATGATCTAAGATTTTATCAGATAACTGATTTTGATGTTCCTGACACAGGTGCGTCCCACCAGTGTGATGATGATGCAAGCTATGACAGTTTAAATGATCATGTTATTGTAGAAGACAGTAATTATTTTAAGAATGGATTTAGTGCAAATCTCCACTCATCAAGGCATGGAATAGGCTATTATAGTGATGAATTGCATGATGATTGGGATAACTGCAACCTAAACAATAATGATGACTGCTCTGGAGGCGCGTGCATGCAAGAGTCATGCACAGACCCTGCAGTTGGCCTACAGTATGATCTTGGAGATATTGATTCTGGGCGACAAAAGATAATCACATTTACCTACTGGTTTGGACAGCCGCTGGGATTCTTGACAAATGAGATAACAATATATCCTGCTGCAAGTTTTAATCAAAATACAAAACAGCTTGTGCTGAGAGCATATGCTTATGATAATGTAAATGGAGAAAAAATAATGTCAGGCACAGGCAGTTATAAAGTGTATGATGCGGCAGGGTCTGAAAAAAAGAACGGCAGCATGTCTTATTCAGGAATATGGAGCGGATCTGCTGACCTTGCTGGGTTGAACAACGGCAACTATTATGCAGTTGTTGATATAAATGGCTATGAAGCAAAGGCATATTTTGCAATTGTTTCTGGAACAAGCGACATAGGAGGTTTTGTTTTTGATGATGGTAACCCAGTAAACAATGCGAGCGTCTACCTGTACAGGACAGGTAATTATTTTCAAGGCAGGGGTTATGATAACATAACTTACACAAATTCAAGCGGATATTTTTCCCTTAACAATATCAAAACTGGTTCGTTTATAATTGAAGCTAAAAAGGGCCTGAAAACAGGCAAAACACTTTCTTTTGTTTCCGACGGAAAGGACAGCATATACAGCAAGAATATCTCAATAACTTCTGCAGATACATCTGCGAAATTGAATTTTTACATGATTGATTTAAAAGATGCGCTAATCAATCATATGGAAAATGAAACAAAACTGATTGCAGATATATCGCAGAGCGTGGGAAGTGATCTTGGACAGAGCAGCGACGGAGCAGAGATTAATGAGGCCATCACCAATGTATTAAATGGTGGATCTGCATTATCTGCTATCGAAAATGTGGTTGTTGATTCCCTTGAAAAATCAAAGTTTGCTGCAGCACTTGAAAAAAGTGTTGAAAATCTCGTAAAATTCAATCCAAATGACCTTGCCACTGAAAATGAGAAAGAGGCCACACTTCTCTGGATAACTGAAGGATTCCCGAACCGCACTTTAAGTGAGTTCAAGGTAAAAGCCCCTTATCCTGCTGCTTTTAGTTCAATCATGACTCAAAATGATGAGTTTATGTCAAACCCTGTCATGTTGGACAGTAATTTTGATGTTGATCTTGCAAGACAGATCATTGCAGGACAAAAAGAGCAGCTAAATATCAAAGACAAGGAAGTTTTTGTATTGGCAGATTCAGATGTTATTGGCCTTGCGCTTAAAAAACTGCATGAAAAATACAAAAAAGATGTGTGGGCAATATCAATTCTGGGCGATGTATTAACCACTGAAAGCGTATTTGATTCTTCACACTACCTTGCGATAGGAGATTTTAAGAGAGGGATCGTCAGCGCAATAGGGACAGGGGTAATGGCAGTTGCGAAAATTGCATGAATCCTGCCTCAATTCAAGGTTGCCCTGACCATTGTAAAAATAGGTTTAAGTGGCCAGGCTGCAATAGATTTTGCTTTTGCAGCAGGGGCATGGATAAACGATATCCAATCTCTGCCAAATGTTTATGAAGAAACTTCAGAGCTGCTACAGGCAGAGGCAGATTTTGCACACTACCTTAATAAAAACAATAAGTTTAACTCTTCTGTAAGTGTTGATTTAAATGAAGACTATACAGTCCAAAATGGTATGCCAGTAGTCAGAGTGGAAAATACAGGCTTACAAGAAACAAAGACTGCTACAATAACAATACGCAATGAAGGTCAAGACTCATCAATAAGAGCTGTAATCAAAAATAACCTGATATGGCACATGCAAAATGTAAAAGAGACAGAGAATGTATTTAACAAGAATTTTGATAATCTGTTCTTAAAAGCATATTATTTCAATGAAAGCCTTGCCCAGGATGAAGAGCTTGTAAAAGAGGTTGAGTATACTGCATATCTCAATAATCAGATGCTGAACCCGCATATACTTGACATCAAGATATACAACGGCCCATTCATGACATCATCTGAACAGGTATTTTACTATTCTACACCAACTACACTTCAGTTTGCACCAGTAAATGCACTCGGCGTTTCTGACAATGGCGCAGAAATCCAACCTACAATTGACAATTTTGATAAAGTGATTGTCAAAAGCGAAAAAATAATGGGGGGAACGATCAATGCAGACTAGACATCTTATCTTTTTGATCATAGGAATTGTTGTAGCCAGCTGCACTTATGCTGCCCCTTCCATAGTTTGGGTCAAGAATTCAACAGGGGGGTTTAGCTATGTAAATGTTAATGATGTAACTGTAGATTCAGACAACAACATCATCGCATGCGGACCTGATTTTGGTCCAGGCGGATCTTTTTCATCATTTAAATACTATCCGAACGGCAGTGAGATGTTTTCAACCCATCCTGGCGGAACATTTGCTGTTGCATCTCATGGAGTTGCTGTTGATTCATATGATAATTTTGTTGTTGTAGGGGAGGACAGCTCAAGAAGAAGGATCATAAAATATAACAGAACAGGCAGCGAAATATTCGACAAAAAAAGTTCAAGTTCAGGCGAGTATGGATATGCAGTTGCTATTGATTCAGGCAACAACATAATCGTAACAGGCGAGACTGGCTCAAGTGATTATGACACCAGAACAATAAAATATGATGAAAACGGAACTGAGCTGTGGAATAAGGTTGTTGATGTTGGCGGATGGGGCGGAAGCGACAATGACAAAGGGTGGAGAATTGCAGTTGATGATAGCAATAACATTTATGTGCTTACTGTAGACCATGCATGGGAATATCTGGGAGCAGTAATTAAATATCACCCGAATGGCACAGCATTGTGGAGCAAGGGGCTTGATTGGCTGTTTTTTGATAATTTGACACAAATCGCAAAAAGGCACATTTACCAAAACGGAGACATTGCAGTTGACCTTGACGGAAATTTGGTGATAGTTAGCGGCCTGTATTATGAACTTTATGATGAAAATATGACTTTTATCGGCAGTTCTAACAACAGTGATTTTTACATTATCAAGATGAACAGCTCCGACGGGCAGTGGATATGGAACGCTACATATGATGCAGGGGATGACGAACTGGCTCTAGGAGTAAATATTAATTCCAAAAATGACATCATTGTCACAGGCAGGACAAATGCAACTGGAAATTATGATTATCTGACAGTCAAATATGATGAAAATGGGACATATGAGTGGAACACTACATATGGTTCAACTTTGTGGGGGGATTATAATGACAGTTCAAGAGCAGTTATTGTTGATGAACATGATTATATAATTGTTTCAGGTGATCCTGCAACCATAAAATATACTGAATACAGCTGCAGCGACTCTCTTAAAAACCAGGATGAGACTGATGTTGACTGCGGCGGAATTTACTGTTCAGGGTGTGCTGATACAAGGGCGTGTCTGCTTGACTCTGACTGTGAGAACAATGTTTGCGAAGCAAATATCTGTGTGAGCTGTTCTGACAATGTCAAAAACCAGGATGAGACTGATGTTGACTGCGGCGGCAGCGTATGCAACAAGTGTGATGCTGGAAAAGTATGCTTGAACAATTCTGACTGCGCCAATGATAAGTGTATTTCAGGAGTATGTGAAACAAAATATCCAAATATTCGTGACAATGATATTGTCAGAGAGATAAATTATAGTGTTGACAATGATACCTATGCTGTGCAATTCTTATTGTTTTATCCTCCTGAGGCTGATATAGACCTGCATGTTTATTATGGTGAGCATCATATAGGGTTCAATAAAATGGTTGGAATTGCTGATGTGGAATTCCCTGCAATCTATTCTGGCAAATATGCGAATCCTGAAATAATCTATATTCCTGATGCAACCAACAAAACATATAAGGTGGTTGCAGAGCTTGTCAAGGCTGATTCAAACAGTTCTAATTACATCAATGTCTATGCACTTAAAACTCCGTTCAGGCCAGGTGTCTTGGCTGCAATGCCTGCAAACATCAATAAGACAGCAGGCCAGGACAATGACATGGAGATATCAGTAGTTGTCAGTGAGGCTGGCTGCCAAAAGCCGCTGACTGATGTGACAATCGAAATAAGCGACTTGATATATAATGATAAAACTTTGGATCTGATAACATCATCAAGCCTGTTTGTCAGCGTGCTGCCTGCATGTACATCAGTTGGTGCTGATTTTGGGTTTGCAACAACAGAAGATGTATTTCCTGGCGAGTACACAGGCACAATAACTGTTAAGTCTGCTGAAACATCGGCCCAGACAATTCCTGTTTCAATAACAGTGCAAGGGGTGGGAGTTGAATATGAATTTAGGACAGCCACTCTTGATTATGATGCATCAGGCTATGTGTTTATTGCCTCAACCATAGAAGTTAATGGTGCAAAAAAGAACGCTGATGATCCTCCTCATTATAAAGCCAGTTTTGATGTCAGCGCTGACAAGAAAATAGAAACATGCTATTCTGCTGAGGGTTATAAGCCAGACTGCGACAATGTTTATTTTGACAAACGGTTGACAACATGCTCTACTGGAAGTGACTGTAATTTGGGCGTGAATAGCGCAGGGTATAAGACCAGTTGCGACTGGAACAACAACTGGAACAGTTTTGAGTGCAGCGTGAGCAAATCAGATTTTGAGTCTGATTTTGTGTATTTCCCTGATGAAGGTATTGTGCAAAGGGTGAATTATCTGGAGAAAAAGTAAAAATGAAATGTAAAAAAACACTTGCAACAATAATCGCTGGATTGTATCTAAGTACTGCAGCTTATGCTGGAGATAAAAAGCCGTCTTTTCTGAACAAATACATCAATCCATTCTACGGTAAGAGTTGGAAAACAAAAGCCATAAAATGGATCGGGTGGGGGGCTGCAGCATATGGCGGATATTGTTTATTTAATAAAAAGGAAGATGATGATAAAAAAGAAGAAGAGGAAGAGATTGAAGAAGAGAGCTCTGACAACAGGGATGATGACCAGCCTCCGTTTCCATTGTCTAAAAGATTTGCAGTCTCAGTAAACTACAAAAACATAACCAGCAAAAATACTAAAAAGAAAAAGAAGGATCTAGATATAAAATTATCAATCCCTGTGTACAAGTGGTAAACTTTATAAAGGCATTATTTTTCTAAATATATAGGGGGAGCATATGGCAAGATTAAGAAAAGGAAAATCATACAGGAATGTAGAGCCTAGAGCATACACTAGGATCAGCAAGTATAAGAAACAGTCTTATGTTCCTACAAGACCTCATATCAAGATAACTAAGTATGATACAGGTGCTAAGAACAGGAAATTTGATTATAGCTTGAGTTTAGTTTCCAAATCAGCTTTGCAGCTAAGGCACCAGGCACTGGAAAGCGCCAGATTAACATGCAACAGAACATTAGAAAAAGTTGCTGGAAATACAGGATATTCTATGAAACTGCTTGTTTTTCCCCATCATGTGTTAAGAGAAAATCCTACTGCTACTGGTGCAGGAGCTGACAGGATGTCAACAGGAATGAAGATGAGCTTTGGAAAGACTATTGGAAGTGCTGCCCGTATCAAGACAGGCCAGGCTGTGTTTAATGTTGGTGTTAACAAAACCCATGTTGACCTTGCAAAGCAGGCTCTGAAAAAAGCAAGCAAGAAGCTGCCTAATTCTTATTCTATCTTAGTTAAAGAAAACAAATAGTTCTCCTATAACATATGTTTTGTTTAAAATAAATCTATTTATAGTCTTAAATTTTATATAATCTCATGAAACGAGTTAAGCTCAGAAGAAGATTAGACAGCTATTTTGGCAAGGATTATTGGAAACATCTTTCTCCCAGACATAAATACAGATATGCTATGCTTGGAGCCTATGGTGTGTGGCGGTTAAGAAGAGACGGTATGCTAGAGAGATTTGTGACTCAAGAGATAGAAGGGTCTGGGCTTGATCGTGAAAAAGTAAAAGAGCAGTATGACGGTACTGCGCTGAAAGTTATTAATGAATATCTAAGGAATAAAAAAGAATGATCAGCTGCTGATTATGTCTTTCAGCTTAACATCGTGTTTCTTCT
>JAFCEI010000059.1 GCA_017609245.1 Candidatus Woesearchaeota archaeon
AGAAAGTTGTTTTGATTTTCTCTTCAACTGCTTTTTTTGAGACCTTGCCTTTGATGTGACTTAGAATCTCATAGCCTGCTCTTTTCAACAAAGCGAAATATGCCTCTTCTCTATCTAAGCAGCAGATTAAAATTTTTGGGATATTTTCTTTGGTTGCTTGATCTAGCCAATCTAGCTGGTATTTTAACCATTCTTTAGTTATTGTCAAAACTGAGTTTATCTTAAGATCAAAAGAGTGCCAGCTTGATTTTTGAATGTCTTCTGGAGCTTCAATAATCTCTCCGCCGATCCTCAAAGAATCTGCCCTGAACTCAATCTTTTTTGCTTTCAGAGTTATTGTGATTTTCTTCTTAATCACTGCCTGTTTTCTTTCTTCTTCTTTGCCAATCTTTATTTTTCTAAGAGTCTGAGATCTAATAAGATCTCCCTGATTGATTATGTTGCTCAGATACCATAAATCATCTGGATTCTGGATTTTAATCTTTACAATCCCTTTTTTCAGATTTTTTGATATTATCTGCATGTTTTTAGTGATAGAAAGGTTGTTTAAATAAATAACTATTTAAACAACAAAATTCCACTTATAGCTATATCATATATAAAACACTCAAATGGAATTTTGAGTGCTCAAAAAGCAAAAGCTTTTTGATATGGTGAAAAGTTTTATATATAAATAATATATGATTATTATTGTGAGGTGATTAAATGCTTAAAAAAGCCCAGATAAGCGGAGGAAAAGCTGCAGCACTTATTGCGATTGTAGCTCTGATCATTATTCTATATATTGCTTTATTGCCTGAGGAACAGAGACAAGAATTATTATATGGAGAAAATTATAGTGTGAATGAAACAGTTGAAAAAGGGGAAGAGGTTTTACTACTATCTCATCCTGGAAGCCTGGAATATCTTGAAAAGGACAAGATAGAGCATACAATCCCTGCCTTAAGCTTATACACCCAAACTGAAGGGGTCATATTTAAAAAGATAGATTCTGTCCATGTGAGCAGATGGCTGCTGGGTGGAAAATCTCAAGAGATCAATTTTTCGATAGGTGACCTTAAGAATACAGATAATGTCATCTTGGGATATTCTGTTGAAGAAGGTGATGGAAGGCTTATTATAACTTTAAACGGCAAGGAGATATTAAACAAAGAAGTAAGGACTGCCCAGCCATTAGAGTTGTCAAAAGAGTATCTTAAAGAAGGATCAAATGTTTTGAAGTTCAGTGCATCAAGGCCAGGCCTCCTTGGAAGCAATTCATATACTATTGAAAATGTTCAGGTTACAGGAGATGTGACTGATGTGAGCGGACAGACTGCATCTGCAGTATTCCTTGTATCTGCATCTGAAAAAAGCCACATGGATTATGTAAGGCTGAAATTTGTGCCTTACTGTGAGATCGGAGATGTCGGAAAACTTAGCGTAGACATAAACGGAAATAATATTTTCTCTGGCAAGCCTGACTACTGCGACAGTCCGCTGCCTGCAATAGAATTCTCACCTTCAAACATCTATTCTGATGAGAATACCTTGACATTTTCCACCACAGAAGGAAATTATGTGATAGACAACATAAGAGTTGAGTCTCATCTCAGAGAGTATGTAAACCCTGTATATTATTTTAACCTGAACAAAGAGCAGCTTGATGATGCACAAGATAAGACAAGGGATCTTGTTTTAAAGATCAAGTTCTCAGACAATATTGCATACAAGGCTGCAAAGATTATCGTTAACTCAAAGACATTATACATAGATGGCAAGGACCAAACATATGAGTTTGATATCAATGATTATGTCATAAAAGGCAACAATGCAATCACTATTGAGCCTTCAATAACATTGGATATTGTGGATTTGAGTGTTAAATTTGAATAATCTTCTTTTTAAAAAGAGGTAGAATGGCTGACGAGGAAAAGAGGTTTAGAAATAAAGTTTTAGATTCTTTAAAAAAATTAGCTGTAAAAGAAACTCCTGGCTGGAAAGATGTTGGCAGAAAAGCAAGAGTTGGCATGGACTTTGGAAAAGCTGTTGGGGTGAAAGCAGTAGGTGGTGTAAAACCTGTTGCATTGGTCATTGCCGTATTGGCGGCGCTGGTTGTATTATATTTTATAGTCATTGGAATAATAAGCGGCACAGTTGCACTTGGGCTTGGGGCACTTAACTGGCTTAAGACAGGCTGGTTCTTGATAGTGCTTCTGATCTTTGCTGTCCTTTCTTTGTGGTTGGTCTATTCGAGCTGGCAAAGAACAAGGAATGTTTTTGCAGTATTGATCGTCATTCTTATCTTATCAGGGATATGGTTTTTTGGATGGAGATTTTATGTGTCAATTCCCGGCGATACTCCAGATGCAAAGTTTTCAGGTGTGTGGACAAGGTTTGGCTCTCTTATAACCTCTCCATTTACAAAGATCAAAGAGCTTCAGGAAAAGTATGAGGCCCAGCTTGAAGGAGATTATTTCACAGGCAAGGTTGATGAAAATCGATATGAGCAGATAGGCGTTTATCTTGATAATGTCGAGGCTGCTGATCCTTATTTTTACTCTGACGAGCCTGTAATAATATGGGCTACGCTAAATGCAATGGTCTTAGATGAGCCTATAAATGTCGAAGTGAGCTGCGAGAGCGAAGGGCATAGCGGAGTTGTAATACCTTATGACGAGTATGAGATTGATTTTTCTGAACAAGAGGATCTTGAGTGTGATCTGCCTGCGTCAACATTCAAAGAGGGTGTGCACAAAGCTACATTCAATGCTGACTTTAATTTTAAGACAATAGCTTATCTGAAGAACTATTTCATAGACAGGGTCAGGCTGAGGACCATGACCAGGGAAGGTATTGATGTCTTGAGCCAGTATGGGATAACTGACAGAAATCCCGTAGCTGTCTATTCTAATGGGCCAGTATCGATCGGCATGGATACAGAGACCCAACCTATCGGAATCTACACGCAAAGAGATAATACAATATTGCTTGGAGTTACACTTGACAATAGATGGGAAGGTGGAATGAAAGAAATTTCACTATTGATCATACAATCTCCTGAAGGCCTTGTCATGAGGGGCAGTACCTGTGAAGGATATGAATTTGAAGAAGATATAAATTCTGAAGAAGGATATAATACTTACGTATTAAACAGAACCATAAGAGATGTGAAATCTTTCAAAACGTTCAGATGCTGGTTTGATGTTGACAATCCGACTCTGCTGCTTGGAACAACACCGATTGCAACAAGATATTTTAAAGTAAGTGCTGAATACGATTATCGCCTGAACAAATCTGCTATTTTTAATATTAAACAAGGCGATACAGTCAAAACAACTCTTGTAAGACCTGCAATCTTACTGAGCGCCCAGACAACTTCTACTGATCTTACAAAAGGTACTGTTGTTTGGTCAGATATTGAAGGAGATATCCTGACAAAAAACCAAATAGAAACCTATTTGGATACCTATGCTGCAGGCAAGTTTAAAAAACAAGCAGATCTTCTATGGGAATTAGGAGAAAAATATGATATTGACCCTAGCTTTGCTATTGCTGTGGCTATGCATGAAAGCTGGGGAGGATATTATGAGCCTGCAAATGAGAAGAATAACTGGTTTGGAATTTTAGGGCAAGAAGGGCAGCCACTGATAACTTTCTCTTCACCAGAGAGGGGAATT
>JAFCEI010000060.1 GCA_017609245.1 Candidatus Woesearchaeota archaeon
CAAAGATGAAGAACCAAAATGAGAAGACAACTGTGCTTTATTCAGCAAGAGATGAAGCATTGCAATATAAATCAAAAATAAACAACAGCAAAGCTGAAAAGCCATTCTGTGAAGCAATGAGACATGCACAGGAAGGGCATAGCAGACAGGCATACCAAAACTTCAACAAGTTCATAAGGATTATTTCTGAATATCAGAAAGAATAAAATGCATCACTATCTGGCCCGCGAAGACTCATTTCTATTGGCAGAGCAGGTCAAAAAGCATGCAAAAGGAGATTGCCTGGACATGGGAACTGGTTCTGGAATACTTGCACTGGCAGCTGAAAAAAAAGCGACAAAGGTGGTTGCAGCAGATATTGACAAAAAAGTTATAGATTTCTGCAAAAAAAACATCCATTCTAAAAAGATCAGATTCATCCAGTCAGACCTGTTCAATAATGTCAGAGAAAGGTTTGACACAATCTCATTCAACCCGCCATATCTTCCTGCGATAAAAGGAGAACCCAAAAGTTTAGCTCTTAAAATTGCGGGCGGCAAACACGGCTACGAGATAATTGATAGGTTTCTTGGCCAAGCCTCAGCTCACCTTAACCCAGATGGAAAAATTTTGATTGTTTTTTCATCACTTACAAACAAAGAGAAAGTCAATGAAATCATTGAGACCTATTTATTTGAATTCAAGGAGATCTCAAGTCAAAAGCTTTTTGCAGAGACCCTTCATGTTTATCTTATCAAGAAATCAAATCTGCTCAAAGAACTAGAACAAAAAAAGATAAAAAACATAAAAAAAATTACAAAAGGGCACAGAGGAATAATCTGTTCAGGCAATTTAAAAAATAAAAAAATTATAGTAAAACACCAGAGAAAAAATATTTGGGCAAAAGAAACAGTTAAAAGAGAAGCAGGATACCTGAGGCTGCTGAACAAGCACAACATCGGGCCAAAATTAATATTTGCAAAAGATGATTATTTCATAGCAGGATATATCAAAGGCAAGCTTATCAAAGATTTTCTAAAGACAGCTACAAGAAAACAAAAGATAAATATCATAAAAAATATCCTAAAACAATGCTACGCATTAGACCAGTTAAAGATAAACAAAGAGGAGATGCACAACCCTTATAAGCACATCATCATCAGCAAAAACCCAATGATGATCGACTTTGAGAGGGCAAACAAGACAACAAATCCCAAGAATGTGACGCAATTCTGCCAATATATCTCTAAAATATTGAGGATAGACTTAATAGATTTAGCAAGGCAATATAAGCTATCACCAACAAAACAAAATTTCAGCAAGATAATAAAAGCAATAAAATGACTGAATATGAAGAAAGAATACTTGCCTGTATCAGCTGCAATAAAAAGATAAAACAGGTTGTTCTCAAAAAGAGGAAAATCAAAGACTTTCTCTGCCAAAAGTGCGCTAAAGATGAAATTCGCTGAAAAAGTCCTAAAATATCTAAAAAAGATCCCAAAAGGAAAAGTAACAACATATAAGATCATAGCAGAAAAACTGAACACAAAAGCATACAGGGCAGTCGGCAATGCCTTGAATAAGAATAAAACTCCTTTCAGAATCCCCTGCCACAGGGTTGTAAAATCAAATGGTGAATTGGGTGGCTACAGCAGAGGAATAAAAACCAAAATTCAACTATTAAAAAAAGAAGGAATAAAAATAAAAAACAATAAAATAGAAAGTTTCAAAGAAAGATTATTCAGGTATTGACATATAACTGTTGATCAGCTCTCTTACGCTTTGTTCATAATCTCTGCTGCCTGGCAGTGAAACCAGCTTTTCCAGTCCTTTTTGTCTAAGTATTAGCTGTTCAGCAATCTTATCAGTTATCAAGCTTCGCCTCTCAACAAGTGAATTAAGCGCATGAGGCCTGTATTCTTTCCTGATCTTATATAATTTGACTTTCAGGCCAGCATACCCTGTTCTTACTTCCCCTATCGCAAACTCTTTGTTTCCGACTCTCCCTATAGCCCTGTATGTGGCAGGACTATCTTGGGAGTCCTGGTCTTTCCTAACTCTTAGTATTTCACCTGTATATTCATATGGGTCTTTATTCATTTTTCTCTCTACCTCTGTATCACCTCATTTTTTAAAAAAGAAGGAAAAATAAATTATTTAACTATTTTTCTTTTTTACTTTCTTAAGCTCTTTATCTAATTTAAGCTCATCAAGCAATTCCTTATACCTGTTCCTGATCGTAACCTCTGTAACACCTGCTACATCAGCAACCTCTCTTTGTGTCCTTTTCTCGCCATGCATCAATGCAGAAACATATAAAGCAGCAGCAGCAATCCCAGTAGGCCCCCTCCCAGATGTTAACTCTGCTTTTTGGGCTCTTTCCAGAATCTCAACAGATTTGCTTTGAGATTCAGGTGACAGCTTCAAAGCAGATGCAAACCTAGGTATATAATCAGCAGGATTACTTGGTCTTATCCTGATCTCAAGTTCTCTTGTGATAAACCTGTATGTTCTTCCGATCTCTTTCTTCTCAATCCCAGACGCTTCTGAGAGCTCATCCAGTGTTCTTGGCACCTCATGCCTTCTGCATGCAGCATATAATGCTCCTGCTACAACAGATTCCATGCTTCTTCCTCTGACAAGCCCTCTCTGAACAGCTAATCTATAAATTCTAGCAGCTTCTTCTTCAACAGAACCTGATAATTTTAAAAATGAGCTAACTCTTTTAAGCTCAGCCAGAGCTAGTTTTAAGTTTCTTTCAATAGCAGTTGATATTCTATACTGCCATTTTCTTAATCTTAAGAATTTGCCTCTTTCCTTGCCTAGTTTTGAGAGATCAGCAGTTCTTCCTACTTCTGTACCTAATCCCATATCATATTCAGTATGCCTCATAGGTGCGCCAGTTCTCCTCTTGCTCTCACCGCCACCTCCTTCTGACTCAAACTCTCTCCATTCCTGGCCAAAATCAACCATACTTTCTTCTATCACATATCCGCACTCTTTGCAGATTACTTCTCCTTTCTCTTTATTATAGAATATTTTTTTTGAGCCGCATTCAGGGCATTTTTTAACATAAGTTGACATAGTTTTCAAACCTCCTGGTTTGTTTCACCCCCAATTAATTACAATAAGTTTATATATAATAAAGTTTGAGCATTTATAAATGTTTCCTTTTTTAGCGTTCCGTTCACCCTGTGGATGTTAAGAAGCGGATGTTCAAATAAGGCTGTTTTTGAAACGAACCCTCAAGCGAGCCCTCAAAATTATGGCCAGTGTTAAAACGAACAGTCAAGCGAACAGTCAAGGTAATGTAACAGTTTACCTTAAGGTAAGATTTTGCTGGTTTTAACCCATTTTCTTATACTTGAGAGTATTATATAGTCCAATATAGTACAAATAATCGCAAAATTTCCGAAAGATTTATAATATAGTTCTATATACTTACTATTCATTAAGAGGTATTGATAAAAAATGACAACTATTCAAACAGATGAAAACCGAATCAAGTGTGGCAAATGTAATA